>JAFLDQ010000021.1 GCA_017302355.1 Dechloromonas sp. | reverse complement strand
TTTCGCGGGCGGCGGCGGCGATCAGCGTGCGGAACAGGTCGATCTCGTAGTTGGCATGGACCCCCTGCAGGACGGCGGCGGTGCGCTCCAGCCCCATGCCGGTATCGACCGACGGCTTGGGCAGCGGGTGCATGACGCCGTGCTCGTCACGATTGAACTGCATGAAGACGAGGTTCCAGATCTCGATGTAGCGGTCGCCGTCTTCCTCGGGCGTCCCCGGCGGGCCGCCCCAGTGCTGCTCTCCGTGGTCGTAGAAGATCTCGGTACACGGACCGCACGGCCCGGTGTCGCCCATCATCCAGAAGTTGTCGGAAGCGTAACGCGCGCCCTTGTTGTCGCCGATGCGGATGCAGCGCTCGACCGGGATGCCGATCTCGCGGGTCCAGATGTCGTAGGCCTCGTCGTCCTCGGCATAGACCGTCACCCACAGCCGGTCGGCGGGCAGCTTGTAGACCTCGGTCAGCAGTTCCCAGGCGTACTTGATCGCGTCGTGCTTGAAGTAGTCGCCGAAACTGAAGTTGCCGAGCATCTCGAAGAAGGTGTGGTGGCGCGCGGTGTAACCGACGTTTTCGAGGTCGTTGTGCTTGCCGCCGGCGCGCACGCACTTCTGCGACGTCGTCGCGCGGGCGTAGGGGCGCTTGTCGAAGCCGAGGAAGACATCCTTGAACTGGTTCATCCCGGCGTTGGTGAACAGCAGCGTCGGATCCTCGTGCGGTACCAGCGAGCTCGAAGCGACGATCTGGTGGCCCTTGGAGGCGAAGAAGTCGAGGAACTGCTGGCGGATTTCGGAGCTTTTCATGAGCGGACGGCCGCAAGGGCGCTGGATGCGAAGCTCTCGATTTTAAGAGAAAATCCCGCCCCCTTGGCAGGCGGCCCGCGAGCTATCCGGCAAAAAGATCGGGGCGATCGGTGAACAGCCCGCTGACCCCGCGCGCGAAGAGCATTTCCGCCTGTTTCTCGCTGTTGACCGTGTAACACAGCACTGGAATGTCATGCGCCCTGGCCTCGGCCAGCACCTCGTCATCGAGCAGATCGGCGGCGCAATGCAACGAAACGCCCTGCAGGCGCCGCAGTTCGGCGTACCAGTTGGCTGGCGGCGCCTCGAACAGAACGCCGCGGCGAATTTCCGGCGCCAGATCACGGGCCACTGCGAGCGCGGCCAGGGAAAACGACGAAAGCAGCGGCGGCACTTCCGCCCCGCGCCACAGGCCGGCGGTCAGGCGGGCGACGACCGCGGCCGTCGCCACCTCATGGCCGGTCGCCGGTTTGATCTCGACGTTGGCCAGCAGACCGAGTTCGCGGCACAGGGCGGCGGCCTCGGCAAAACGCGGGATGCGCTCGCCGTGACCGGCATCGAGCGCGAAAAGGACTGAATCCGGCGTGTCGCAAACACGGCCGGCGCCGTTGGTGGTGCGTTCGAGCGTTTCGTCGTGAATCAGGACTGGCGTGCCGTCGCCGCTCAGCATGACGTCGAATTCGACGGCGGTGAACCCGAGCCGCGCCGCCACGCGAATTCCGGCCAGCGTGTTTTCCGGCGCCAGCGTCCCGCCGCCGCGATGGGCAATCCAGCGCGGCAGCGGGAGCGGCATCAGAACGGCTGCGCCTTCTTCAGCGCTGGCTTGGCCGTCAGCACCGCCTGGCCGCGATTGACCGCCTTGTCCAGGGCCGCCTTGGACGGCTCCTTGTCGGACCACGCCAGTTCGAGCTCCTCGCTGGCGATGACGCGCACCGGATCGATGCCGGCGACGTGCGTCATCGGCGCGGCGCTGGCCCCCTTCAGCGATGCATAGGCGGCCTGCAGCGTCTGGTCGCCATCCTGCAGGATCTTGCTGCGGGCGGCGGCGCGGGCGGCGGCCGTCATCGGCAACCCGCCATAGCTGCGCACCAGATCGATCTGGTTGTCCGGCGCCAGCAGGAAGGAGACGAACTTCGCCGCCTGCTTGTACTCGGCCGGCGAACGGCCGGCGCCCACCCACAGCGTGGCGCCGTCGGCCAGCGACGGTCTGCGGCCGCCATAGACGTCGTCGTGGAACGGCATCGGCGCGACCCCCAGATCGACCCCCTTGGCCTCGCGGAAGTCGATGTGCTCGCGCGAATCGGTGGTGATCATCGCGCATTCGCCGGCATGGAATTTCTTGCTGGCCTCGTCGCCGCGGCCGAAGAGCTTGAAGTAATTGGCCTTGGTCCACGTCGCCATCATCGCCACGTGCTTGACCTGGGGCAGGCCGTTGAAGGTCAGTTGCCCCTTGTCGGTCGCCGGCAGCCCGGAAACGGCGCTGACGTTATCGACATGCACCCAGACCGGCCAGGCCGTGGTATACGGGCAGGCGTAACCGGCATCCTGCAGTTTGTCGAGCATGCCCTGCATCTCGAACCAGGTCCTGGGCGGCTGCTCCGGATCCAGCCTGGCCTTGCGGAAGGCGTTCTTGTTATAGAACAGCACGGGGGTCGAATAAAGCACCGGCAAGGCAACCAGGCGGCCCTTGGCATCGACGACGTTGGCCTTGAGGTCGCTGGACAGGCCGCTGGTGTCCAGCTTGACCCCCGCCTTGGCCAGCATCTCGTGCAGCGGGACGAAATACTTCGCCTGGCTGAGCACTTCGCTCATCTCCTGGCGCCGCACCAGATTCAGGCCGGCCGGCTTGTCGCCCTTTTCAAGCCGGACCAGCTTGAGGTTGCCGCCGGTTTCCTTGTTGAAACGATCGACGGTGGCCTGCAGGTGCTTCTCGCCCTCGGGACCGAGGTTATGCGAGAGTTCGAAATCGGCGGACCCCACCGGCGCCGGCTCGGCCTTGGCGGCGGCCTTGGCGGCGGCCTTCTGGGCGGGCTTGGCGGCAGGTTTGGCGGCGGGCTTGGCGGCAGGGTCGGCAGCCAGCGCCGGAAATGCCAGCGCGAGGCCGACGGCAATCGCCAGGGGACGAAGAGAATTTGGCATGGGTGCTCCAGTGAACGAAAAGCGCCGATTATAGCGCTGGCTTTTGCCGGGTGCATGCGGCGCCGACCTCACGCCGCCAACCGAAACGACACCTGAAACCAAGCCCCTCTCAAAAACGGTTGATTTATTGAGGGGCGAAGTAAGACGGCAATCCAGAGCATGAAGGCCCCGAAATCGGGGCCTTCATCATTCTAGGATCAGGATTTCCCCAAGGGAGCCGGCCGCGGCCAGATTTTGCAGATCGCCTCGCCCAGCGCCTTCCCTCTCTTGGCGATGGCCTCTTCGTCCCATGCCACCGCGCCGTCGAAATGACGGTTCAGCCGCAACACCGAATTCCGGTATTCGACCAGCTTTGAGTCGAACGAGCCGTTGCTCGCGGCGGGGTTGAGGTATCGATTCAGCAGGGTCAGGTTGCCGAGGGTTTGCAGGGTCGAGTTACGCTGCCGAACGGCGTCGGCCAGGGGCGCCAGTTCGCCTTGGGCCAGGTGCGGATACGAGGCCACGTCGGCAGGTATCGAGACGCCCCTCAACGGCCAATGGGCGTCCCATTTTTGCGGCAAGACGTGCTCGATTTGCAGCCCGGCCGGGATGTCCAAATTTTCCGTCTTCTTGTTCCGGAGATTGGTTTCCAAGCGTTCGAGGATCAGCCGCAGAGCCGGGGTCTTGATCATCCCGAAAACCAGGCGCGAGATGGCCTTCTCGACGACCTCTCCGTCCGTCGGCCAATGCCGGGTTGTTCCGCCGCCTTCCAGCAGCTTCTTGCGAAGGGCGGGGAGAACAGCCGCGCCGGCCAGCCCGCGCAGGCTTCCGATCACGTCGACGAACAGCTTGTTGTATTCCTTCGTCTCCTCGCCCGTGAGCACGCGCCGCGCGATGAACGACTCGACGGCGTCGAGGCATTCCGTGGCTTGCTCCTCGTCGAGGCCGGCTTCCAGCTCCAAGAACATGACCAGCGGCAGGGCCGTGGAGACGTCGAAGTCCCTTAGAACCCGGCGCAGGTCCGTGCAGGGCAGTTCCGAGGGGACCGCGGACTCGTAGCGGCGATACGCCTCGCCGTGCCGGGTGAAGTCCGCGAGCTCCTCCTTGACCGTCGCGTAGCGAGGAGGATGGGCGGAGACATAGCGGCGGTATTCCTCGTTCACCCGGCGGGCGTCGACCATCTGCCCGGTTTTGGCCATGAGAAAGAAGCGCAGGCCGAGGTCGAGCCTCGAATAGGTCCGGCCGCCCCGGCGGACCTCCTCGCTCCAAAAGTCCGTCTCGAACTTGCTCCAATACTCGGCGAAGATTTCGTCCCGGTCGATCCGCTCCTTCTCCGCCCGCATGAAGATGAGGCTGCGCAGGAGATCGGATTGCGTCAGCGGCTGGCCCTGGGAATTGAGCGAATAGAAAATTTCCTGGGAGTCGTCGCCCTCCGACAGGGAAATCTCAACGACGCAAAAATCCTGTTGCAACGATTGGAGCAGCGCGAAAGCCGTCTCCTCCTTGGTCTTCGAGAACTCCGCGGAGGCCGCGTCGATCCAGGCCGCGATCATCTTGGAGAAATACAGGTAGGCCTCGGCGAGGTTGCTGCGCTGCTCCGGCTTGCGCTTCCTCGGCAGATAGACGAGCGGATGCCGCTTGGAGACCTCCTCCGGGCTTCCGGCGGAGACGACGCTGCGAAAGGCGTCGCGGTTGAGCGCGGTCGGCCAAAGCTTGAACACTTCCTCGTCCGGGTTCTCCATGACGTCGGCGTCGGCGTTCTCCAAATATCGCGTCACCGTGCGATCCAGGGTCTTGCATTCGTTCGCACGGGCGATGTCGCGATAGGCGCAGAACAGAAGTTGAAGGGTGGTGAGGCGCTGCTGGCCGTCGATGATCAGAAAGCGCTTCACCTCGCGGGGCGAGGCGGGTTTGACCCCTTCGATGATCAGCGCGCCGAGGTAATGCGGATTGGATTTGACGCCCTTCATCAGGAGGGCGGCCTTTTCGGCTACGTCCTCCCACAGAGTCGACCACTGCGGCGTTTCCTTCCAGACGTAAAGGCGCTGGAACATCGGCACGACGTATCGAAGCTGCGAGTTGAATAGGGTGTCGAGCGACCTCGGATTCGCTTGCATTCATGGCTCCCGTTGTTTTTCCGAGATGGTACCGCATCGTTTAAGGCCCCGCCCAGTCTAGGTTTCAAAGATTTCCGGCTTTACTGGACCGGAAAATTATCAACCGCTTTTGAGAGGGGCTTGACCTGAAACGCGACCCCGCCTTTACATCGCTTTGCGATTTTCAATTTACATACATGCGCGAATGTATGTATAATCCGCGCACTTGACATCCGATACACCGCCAGTCCCGCCCCATCGCCCTCCCCCGGAGCCCGACATGACCCGCCTCAACACCCCGCCGTACCGATTTGCCAAACCGCTTCTGCTCCCCGTCCTCGTCAGCGTCGCCCTGGCTCTTGGCGCCTGCTCGAAGCCGGCGGAGCCGCCAAAAGCCGGCGGGGCAATGCCGGTCACCGTATTGGAAATGCAGCCGCGCAGCGTCCCGAACGCGGTCGAGGTCGTCGCCCAGACCGAAGGCGCCAAGGAGACCGAGGTGCGCGCCCGTGTCGGCGGCATCCTGATGAAGCAGATGTACCAGGAAGGGATGCCGGTCAAGGCCGGCCAGCCGCTGTTCCAGATCGACCGCGAGCCGTACGAGATCGCCCACGCCGAGGCCAGGGCCAAGGCCGACCAGGCGGCGCGCGAACTGGCGCGGCTGAAGAAGCTGGTCGACATCCAGGGCGTCAGCCGCAAGGAATACGACGACGCCATCAGCGCCAACGAACTGGCGCAGGCGGCGCTGCGCCAGGCGCAACTGAACCTGTCGTGGACCACCATCACCGCGCCGGTGGACGGGGTTTCCGGGCGCGCCGCCAAATCGGTGGGCAACCTGGTCACCGTCGGCTCGGACAGCCTGCTGACCTCGGTCTACCAGAACGACCCGATGTGGGTGCGCTTCAGCATTTCGCCCAACGAGGCGGCGCGCCTGCCGGGCGGGCGGCTGACGCCCGGCGTCGTCACCGGGGTCGAGCTGGTGCTGCCCGACGGCAGCATCTATCCGCTGGCCGGCAAGCTGAACTTCCTGGCCAGCACCATCGACCCGACGCTGGGCACCCGCCAGCTGCGCGCCGAGTTCGCCAACAAGGACGGCCGCCTGCTGCCCGGCCAGTTCGTGCGCATCCGCCTGCTCGCCGGCGAGCAGGGCGGCGTCTTCCTGGTGCCGCAGAGCGCGGTGATCCAGAGCGAACAGGGCAATCTGGTGATGACCGCCGACGCCGAGAGCAAGGTGGCGCCGCGCCCGGTCAAGACCGGCGAATGGTTCGGCAAGGACTGGGTCGTCCTCGACGGCCTCAAGGCCGGCGACAAGGTGATCGTCGACAACCTGATGAAGCTGCGGCCGGGCGCCCCGGTCGCTCCGCACCCGCCGGCCCCGCCGGCCGGCGCCCCGGCAGCGGCGGCGGCCAAGCCGGAACAGAAGTAGGGAGCGGCCATGTCGAAATTCTTCATCAACCGGCCGATCTTCGCCTCGGTCGTCTCGATCATCATCGTCATCGCCGGGCTGGTCGCCTCGCAGGTGCTGCCGGTCGCGCAGTATCCGCAGATCTCCCCGCCGACGGTGATGATCACCGCCACCTATCCCGGCGCCTCGGCCGAAACGCTGGCGCGCACGGTCGCCGCGCCGATCGAGGAACAGCTGAACGGGGTCGAGAACCTGCTCTACTTCACTTCCTCGGCATCGGCCAACGGCGCGGTCAGCATCACCGCGACCTTCGAGGTCGGCACCAACGTCGACATCGCCTCGGTCAACGTCAACAACCGCGTCAAGGCCGCCGAGCCGCGCCTGCCGGAAGAGGTGCGGCGCAACGGGGTGATCGTCCAGAAGCGTTCGAACGACATCCTGCAGGTCGTCGCGCTCGACTCCGAAAAGGGCAAGTTCAGCACCCTGTTCCTCTCCAATTACGCCAGCCTCAACATCGTCGACGAGCTGAAGCGGGTCAGGGGCGTCGGCGACGTCACCGTCTTCGGCGCCCAGGACTACTCGATGCGCGTCTGGCTGAAGCCGGACCGCATGGCCCAGCTCGGCCTGACGACGAGCGACGTGGCCAACGCGATCCGCATCCAGAACGCCCAGAACGCGGCCGGCAAGATCGGCCAGGAACCGGCGCCGGGCGACCAGCAGCTGATCTACACGGTGACCGCCAAGGGCCGCCTGCTGACTCCCGAGGAATTCGGCAACATCGTCATCCGCGCCAGCGGCCCGGGCGGCGTGCTGCGCCTGAAGGACATCGCGCGCATCGAGCTCGGCGCCTACAGCTACGACCAGAGCGTGACGCTCGACGGCAATCCGACCATCGCCATGGGCGTCTTCCTGCAGACCGACGCCAACGCGCTCGAAGTGGCCGAGAACGTCCGCAACAAGATGGACGAGCTGAAGAAGAAATTCCCGGAGGGGATGGGCTACGTCATCCCCTTCGATACGACGCGCTTCGTCTCGGCCTCGATCAACGAGGTCGTCAAGACCCTGATCGAGGCGATGCTGCTGGTCCTCGCCGTCGTCTTCCTCTTCCTGCAGAACTGGCGGGCGACGCTGATCCCGATGATCGCCGTGCCGATCTCGCTGATCGGCACCTTCGCCGGTCTCTGGCTGTTCGGCTTCTCGATCAACACGCTGACCCTGTTCGCGATGGTGCTGGCGATCGGCATCGTCGTCGACGACGCCATCGTCGTGCTGGAAAACGTCGAGCGCCTGATGTCCGAGGAAAAGCTGCCGCCGCGCCAGGCGGCGATCAAGGGCATGCAGGAAGTCCAGGGCGCGGTCATCGCCACCACGCTGGTGCTGGTCGCGGTGTTCGTGCCGGTCGCCTTCCTCGGCGGCATCGCCGGCCAGCTCTACAAGCAGTTCGCCGTCACCGTCGCCGTTTCGGTGGCGATTTCGAGCGTCGTCGCGCTGACCCTGACGCCCGCCCTGTGCGCCCTGCTGCTCAAGGTCCAGCACGGCGAAAACAAGCTCTTCGCGCCTTTCAACCGGCTGTTCGAGCGGCTCACCCGCGCCTACATCGGCGTCGTCAGCCTGACCCTCAAGCATAGCATCGTCGTCGCCCTGCTCTTCGCCCTCGTGATCGGATCGATCCTCGCCTTCTTCCGCATCATCCCCGGCAGCTTCGTGCCGTCCGAGGACCAGGGCTACCTGATCGCCGCCACCCTGCTGCCGGACGGCGCGACGCTCAGGCGCACGGCGACGACCGGCGAGAGCCTGCGCCAGGCGATCGCCGCCGACCCGGCGGTGATGCATACCTTCGTCGTTTCCGGCTTCGACCTGATCGGCGGCGGCAACAAGCCCAACGCCGGCACCATGTTCATCCCGCTGAACGACTGGAGCGAGCGCGACGCCAAGGCGCAGGATCTCGCCGGCAAGTTCATGGGGTTCGGCATGATGCAGGCCGACGGCATCGGCCTCGTCTTCAATCCGCCGCCCATCATGGGTCTCGGCACAGCCGGCGGCTTCGAGGTCTATGTGCAGAACCGCGTAGACGGCGACGCCAGGAAGCTCGAGGAAGTGGTCAAGAACTTCATCGACGACCTGCAGAAGCACCCGGAATTCACCCGCATCGCGACCTTCTTCCGCCCGACCGTGCCGCAGCTCTTCGTCGAGGTCGACGAGCCGAAGGCGCTCGCCCTCGGCATCCCGCTCGACTCGGTCTATTCGACCCTGCAGAGCACGATGGGCGCGCTCTACGTCAATGACTTCAACAAGGCCGGCCGCGTCTATCGCGTCCAGTTGCAGGCCGAGGCGGACTACCGCATGAAGCCGGAGGACATCGGCAAGGTCTACGTGCGCAGCGCGACCAGCAACCAGATGATCCCGCTGTCGGCCATTTCGTCGATCAGGCGCGTGGTCGGCCCGGAACAGGTCGAGCGCTTCAACGGCTTCGTCGCCGCCAAGGTGATGGGCGACAGCAAGCCCGGCGTCAGCTCGGGCGATGCGATCAGGATCGTCGAGGAAGTCGCCGCCGCGACGCTGCCCAGCGGCTACGAAATCTCGTGGACCGGCCAGGCCTTCCAGGAGAAGCGCTCCGCCGGGTCGTCGCTGCAGGCTTTCGCCTTCGCCATCGTCATGGTCTTCCTGATCCTCGCCGCGCAATACGAGAAATGGTCGCTGCCGCTGGCCGTCGTCATGGCCGTGCCCTTCGCGCTGATGGGCGCGCTGACCGCGGTCTGGCTGCGCGGCATGCCCAACGACATCTACTTCCAGATCGGCCTCGTCGTGCTCATCGGCCTGGCGTCGAAGAACGCCATCCTGATCGTCGAGTTCGCCGCGCAGAAGTACGCCGAGGGCAGGAACGTCGTCGATGCCGCGCTGGAGGGCGCCCGCCTGCGCTTCCGGCCGATCATCATGACCTCGCTCGCCTTCGTCCTCGGCGTCTTCCCGCTGGTCAAGGCGACCGGCGCCGGCGCCGCCGCCCGCCAGTCGATGGGCACCGGCGTCTTCGGCGGCATGATCGCCGCCACCTTCATCGCCACCCTCTTCATCCCGCTCTTCTTCAAGTGGCTCGAACGCGGCAAGCAGAATCTGCCCGCCCCCGGCGACGAGCACGCCGATCCGACGGAGGAAAACCCGCATGTCCGCCCGTAACCAGCCCGCCATGAAAATCGGCCTTTTTTCGGCGTTGACCGCAACCGCCCTGCTCGCGGGGTGCGCCGTCGGCCCCGACTACGCCCGGCCGTCGGCGACCCTGCCCGACGACTATGGCCAGGCCGCTCCCGAGGCGCGCGCCGCGGCGCCAGTCAATCCCGAATGGTGGATGCTGTTCGGCGACCCGAGCCTGAACGCGCTCGTCGCCCAGGCGCTCGCCGCCAACCAGGACCTGCAGGCCGCCATCGCCCGCCTCGAAGCCGCCGACGCCGTCGCCCGCGAGGCGGGTGCCGCCTACTATCCGGCGCTCGATCTCGGCGCTTCGACCAGCCGCAGCGGCACCAGCGGCGAGACCTTCAACGGCCGGCGGATGGGCGGCGCGATCTACAACAACCACCGCGCCGCGCTGTCGCTCAGCTACGAGATCGACCTGTGGGGCCGCATCCGCCGCCAGAACGAGGCCGCCGAAGCCGAGGCGCTGGCCAGCCGCTTCGCCCGCGACAGCGTGCGCCTGACGCTGATCGGCCAGGTCGCCAACGAATACCTGGCGCTGCGCAGCCACGACGCCGAAATCGCCGTCAGCCAGGAGACCGTGGCCTCGCGCGAGCAGACCCTGCGCATCGTCCGGGCGCGTCTCGACGCCGGCTCGGCCTCGGCGCTCGAAACCGCCCAGGCGGAAAACTCGCTGGCCGCCGCGCAGTCGCAGCTGAGCCAGTTGAAACGCCTGCGCGCGCTTTCGGAAAACCAGATCGGCCTGCTCAGCGGCCAGCCCGGCCTGCGCATTCCGGCGAACCTGACGCCGCTACCGCTGCCGCCGGCGCCGCCGGCCGGCCTGCCGTCGGCCCTGCTCGAAGCCCGCCCCGACGTGCGCCAGGCCGAGGAAAGGCTGATCGCCGCCAACGCCCGCATCGGCGTCGCCAAGGCCGCCTACTTCCCGGCGATCAGCCTGACCGGCTCCTACGGCAGCGAGAGCATGGCGCTCGCCAACCTGTTCACCGGCCCGGCCGGCTTGTGGTCGGCGGCGCTCGGCCTGACCATGCCGATTTTCGACGCCGGCCGCACCGGCGCCCGCGTCGACCAGGCGAGCGCCAGCCAGAAGGAAATGCTGGCCAGTTACCGCAAGACAATGCAGACGGCGTTCAGGGAGGTCAACGACGCGCTGGTCAGCCTGCGCGAGCTGGCCAGCGAGGAAACCGCCAACATCGCCCAACTGGAGTCCGCGCGGCGTTCGCTGAAACTGTCGCAGGCGCGCTACGAGGCGGGTTATGTCGGATTTCTCGAGGTGCTCGATGCGCAACGCACGACCAACCTTGCGGAACTGACCTATCTGAACAGCCGCAAGAACCGCCTGAGTGCGGCGGTCGACCTGTTCAAGGCGCTCGGCGGCGGCTGGCGCGAAGACGCCTGAACGGCGCCGGCAGCACGGGAGAGCGAAGACCCATGGTCCGAAGAACCAAGGAAGACGCGCAGGAAACGCGCAACCGCATCCTCGACACCGCGGTCGAGGTACTCAATCGGCAGGGTGTCGCGCAGACCTCGCTGAACGACATCGCCCGCGAGGCCGGCGTCACGCGCGGGGCGATCTACTGGCATTTCGCCAACAAGGTCGCCATGTTCGACGCGATGATCGAGCGCCTGCTCTGCCCGCTGCTGTTCAACAGCGCCGACCGCGACGCCCTCCTGGCGGCCGACCCGCTCGGCTTCATCCGCGCCGCCGCCGATGAATTCATCGGCAAGATGCTGAGCGACACCAGCTTCCGCCGCGTCTTCGAAATCTTCTGGCACAAGTGCGAATACATCGGCGAAATGGCCGCGCTGCGCGATTCGCACCTGGAAGAAGGCGAAAATCACATCGACCTCATCCAGCGCGCCTTCGCGCTGGCCCAGGAACAGGGCCAGATGGACCGCCGTCTGACGCCGCACCAGGCGACCATCGGCTTCATCGGCCTGGTGGACGGCCTGCTCTTCAACTGGACCAGGAAGCCCGGGATGTTTCCGCTGGCCAGCTACGCCCCCGGCATCCTCGACGCCTGGTTCGCCGGCCTCGGCATCGGCCGCGGCAAGTAGAGCCTTGCCGGCGGCCGGATTCGGGCGATCGGAACGCGACCGGCGTATAATGCCGGCCCATGTCTGAAATCAATACGTTGGCTGGCGACGCCGCCGGCATCCCGGCGGCCGGAAGCGCCGCCGAAATCACCTTCGCCGACCTCGGCCTGGCACCCGAACTGCTGCGCGCCGTCACCGACCAGGGCTATACCAAGCCGACGCCGATCCAGGCGCAGGCGATCCCGCTGCTGATCGGCGGCGTGGACATCATGGGCGGCGCCCAGACCGGAACCGGCAAGACGGCGGCCTTCGTGCTGCCCATCCTGCAACGCATCCTGCCATTGGCCAGCAGCAGCCCGTCGCCGGCCCGGCATCCGGTGCGCGCCTTGATCCTCGCGCCGACGCGCGAGCTGGCGCTGCAGGTCTACGAGTCGGTCAAGTCCTACAGCCGGCACACGCCGGTTCGCAGCATGTGCGCCTTCGGCGGGGTCGACATCAAGCCGCAGATCGCCGAACTCAAGAAGGGCGTCGAGATCCTCGTCGCCACCCCCGGCCGCCTGCTCGACCACGTCGAATCGAAGAGCGTCAGCTTCAACTCGGTGCAGGCGCTGGTCCTCGACGAAGCCGACCGCATGCTCGACATGGGCTTCATCCCCGATGTCACGCGCATCCTCAACATGCTGCCACGGCAACGGCAGAGCCTGTTGTTCTCGGCGACCTTTTCGGAAGAAATCAGGCGGCTCGCCGACACCATGCTCAAGTCGCCGGTGCTGGTCGAGGTCGCCCGCCGCAACCAGGTGTCGGAGACGATCACGCACCGCGTGCACCCGGTGGCGGAATTCGCCAAACGCGGACTGCTGATCAGATTGCTGAAATCGAGCGAAATCCGCCAGTGCCTGGTCTTCATGCGGACCAAGCAGGGCTGCTCACGGCTGACCCGGGAGCTGCAGCGCGCCGGCATCCACGCCGACGCCATCCACGGCGACAAGAGCCAGCTCGACCGCATCAAGGCGCTCGACGCCTTCAAGGAGGGCACGACGCATGCGCTGATCGCCACCGATGTCGCCGCGCGCGGACTGGACATCGACGACCTGCCGTACGTCATCAACTACGAGCTGCCGCACGTGCCGGAAGACTACGTGCACCGCATCGGCCGCACCGGCCGCGCCGGCAAGCAGGGCAACGCCATTTCCCTGGTCAGCGCGCGCGAGGTCGGCTATCTGGTCGATATCGAGAAGCTGATCAAGCGGCCGATCGAACAGGTCGAGGTCGCCGGTTTCGAGCCGGAGCCGGAGTACGAGTACCCGCCGGGCAACAAGCGCCGGCGTTCGTCTGCGCCGCCGCCGGTCATGGCGCCGGTCGCCCATCGTCCCGAGCCTCCGGAACGGCCGGCGCGCGGCGACCGGCGTCCGCCGCGGCGCAACCCGATGATCGCCGCCGACGGTTTCGACTTCAGCAAGCCCTACGAGGAGACCGGGCCGCGCGCCGGCCTGCCCGATTCCGCCAAGCCGCCGGCCAAGGTCGACCCGCACAAGCCGAAGCGCGTCGTCGCGGCGCTCCTCGGCGGTCTCGGCAAGCGCTAGCAGCCTGCCCCACAGATAACGAAACATGAAAACTTGTCCTTGCGTAGCGGGCTTTGTTGCTCATCCTCGCAATAGCCGCGGCTATTGCCGCGGTTCGCGCCTGGCCGGCAACGCAAATCCCGCGTTTTCATCTTGTTCCGCGATCCATGGGACAGGCTACCAGGCTCAGCGCCTCCGGCCGTTGATCGGCGGCGCCACGGCAGGTCTCGCCTCGTTCAGCTTGATGATCACCAGCGACAGGTTGTCGCCCCCTCCGGCGGCGCGCGCACGCGCCGCGTCGACCAGGATCTGCGAAGCCCTGCGTGCCGAATTCTCGGCGACGATGCGGCCCATCTCCGCATCATCGAAGTAGGCCCAGAGGCCGTCCGAACAGATCACGAAACTGTCGCCCCCGGTCAGGTCGCGGGCTTCGCCGAAATCGAACCGCGGGTCTTCCTTGCCGCCCAGCGAGGTGACCAGGACATTGCGATTGGGATGGCTCAGCGCCTCCTCGGGCGCCAGGCGCCCGGTGGCGATCAGGTGCTGGACATAGGAATGGTCGACGCTGCGAAAGATCGGCTCGCCGTCGCGAAAACGATAGAGGCGGCTGTCGCCACAGTGCGCCCAGGTCGCCCTGCCCGGTTGCAGCAACAGCATCACGGCCGTGCTGTGCGGATCCTTCTCGTTCATGAAACGCGACGCCTTGATCATCAGATGCGCCTCGAGCAGACTGTTTTCAAGCAGGATCCGCGGCATTTCCACCGTCGGCGAGAAACACTCGAAGCTGGTCTTCACCGTATGCACCACCTGTTCCGCGGCCAGCGCCCCGCCGGCGTGGCCGCCCATGCCGTCGGCGACCACGGCCAGGGCGACCCCGCGCTGCTGAACATGCGGCAGGATCGCCAGACGATCCTGTTGTTCCTTGCGATCTCCCTGGTGCTGCGCCGCGCAGGCATCAACCGTTATGAGCATTGCCTCTCCTTGATCGCAGGGAGGTTAGCAGGATGGTCCGCCTGCCCCCCGTGACAAAACTCACGGATCACCATCTGCCGCCGGACTCTTCAGGGCAATGCAACGTCGACGAGTTCCATCCAGTGCCGCACCGGCAGAACGCTTCCCGCCTGCAGGTGGGTCAGGCAGCCGATGTTGGCGGTGGCGATGACCAGCGGCGAACCCGCCATCAGCGCCGTCAGCTTGTTGTCGCGCAGGCGCCGCGACAATTCCGGCTGGAGCAGTGAATAGGCGCCGGCCGAACCGCAGCACAGGTGCCCGTCGGCGACCGGCGCCAGGGTGTAACCGGCGGCCGCCAGCCATTCCTCGATGACGCCGCGGATCTTCAGCCCGTGCTGCGAGGTACAGGGCGAATGGAAGGCCAGCTTGCCGCGCGCCCCGGGCGCCGCCGCCAGCAGCGTCTGCAGGGATTCGCGTTCGGCGCCGAGAATCTCCGCCGGATCGCGGCACAAGGCGCTGATTCTTGCCGCCTTTTCGGCGTAGACCGGGTCATCGGCGAGGATCCGGCCGTAGTCCCTGACCTGCACGCCGCAACCGGAGGCGGTGACGACGATCGCCTCGATGCCCGCCGCGACATGCGGCCACCAGGCGTCGATGTTGCGCCGCATGTCGTTTCGCGCCGCATCCTGGTCGTTGAGGTGGAAACGCACGGCGCCGCAGCAGCCGGCGCGATTCTCCTCGAACAATTCGATGCCCAGCCGGTCGAGAACGCGCGCCGTGGCGGCGTTGATGTTGGGCGCCAGCGCCGGCTGGACGCAGCCGGCGAGCGCCAGCATGCGGCGGCGATGGCCTGCCGCGCGCGGCCATGGTCTTGCCTCGCCCTGACTTTCCGGCGGCAACTTCTCCGCCAGCCCCGACGGCAGCAGCGGACGCAGCAACTGGCCAAGCTTGACCGCCGGCCCGAACACCGCGGGGCGCGGCAGCGTTGCCCGCAGCATCCGCCGCGTCAGGGCATCGCCGCCCTTGCGCGGCAGCTTGTCCTCGACGACCTGGCGGCCGATGTCGAGCAGATGGCTGTACCTGACGCCCGACGGGCAGGTCGTCTCGCACGAGCGGCAGGTCAGGCAGCGGTCGAGGTGGAGGCGGGTCTTCTCCGTCACCGGCTGGCCCTCGAGCATCTGCTTGATCAGGTAGATGCGCCCGCGCGGGCCGTCGAGTTCGTCGCCGAGCAGCTGGTAGGTCGGGCAAGTGGCGGTGCAGAAACCGCAGTGCACGCAGCTGCGCAGGATCGTCTCGGCTTCCTTGCCGGCCGGCGTGTCGCGGATGAAGCCGGCGAGACGGGTATCCATCAGAATTCGGCGTACAGGCGGCCGGGGTTGAGGATGCCCCGGGGATCGAAGGACTTCTTGAGGCGCCGGTGCAGCGCGAGCAGGGCCGGCGACAGCGGCGCGAAGGCGCCCTCCCGGCAGCGCAGCGATTCCGGCGCGCGGTGGAGCACGGCATGCCCGCCAGCCCGTGCCGCCGCGCCACGCACTGCTCCCGCTTCGCCGCCGTACCAGCGTTGCCCGCCACCCCACTCGATGGCGCGCAGGCCGTCGAGCCCCAGCGGCGCGGCCGCCGTCGGCGCCGCCACCCGCCACAGCATCGTTCCGGCGAACGCCGGATGGACCTGCTCGCGCACGAAAATCCAGTGTTTTTCGGCGTCGACCGCGACCGTGCCGCCCAACTTGCCGTGTGCGGCCTCGACCGCCGCCCCCGCCCCCGACAGGCGCAACCAGAGTTTCCCGTCGTGCCAGAACGACGCCGAAACCGGCAGCGGCTGGCCGCCCCATTCGTTGAGCCGGCGGATCGCCTCCCCCTCGTCCAGCGTGAAGACCAGCGTCCGTTCGGCGACCGGCCTGGGCAGGACCTTCAGCGTCACTTCGGCGAGCACGCCGAGCGTGCCCATGCTGCCGGCGAGGAGGCGCGAGACATCGTAGCCGGCGACGTTCTTCATGACCTGGCCGCCGAAATCGAGCATCTGGCCGCTGCCGTCGACCAGCTTGACGCCGAGCACGAAATCGCGCACCGCCCCCGCCTGCTGCCGGCGCGGCCCGGATAACCCGGCGGCGACGCAACCACCAACCGTCGCTCCGCCAAAGCGCGGCGGCTCGCAGGCCAGCATCTGGCCTTTTTCAGCCAGCGCCGCTTCGACCTCGGCGAGCGGCGTGCCGCAGCGGGCGGTGATATAAAGCTCGGTCGGCTCGTAGGCGACGATGCCACTGTAGCCCGAGACATCGAGGACATCGCCGGCCAGCATGCCGCCGTAGAAGTCCTTGCTGCCGGCGCCGCGGATGCGCAGCGGCGTGTGGCTGTCGTGAGCGGCACGGATGGCGGCGGAAAGATCGTCGAGCTGCATCAGAAGCGCTCCAGTTCCGGGAATTTCACATCGCCGTGATGCACGTGCATGCGTCCGTATTCGGCGCAGCGGTGCAGGCTGGGCACCGCCTTGCCGGGGTTGAGCAGGCCGGTTTCGTCGAAGGCCGTCTTGATACGGCGGAAAGCCTCCAGTTCCGGCGTCCTGTACTGGACGCACATCTGGTTGATCTTCTCGATGCCGACACCGTGCTCCCCGGTGATCGAGCCGCCGAGCGCCACCGACAGTTCGAGGATTTCGGCGCCGAAAGCCTCGGCGCGTTCCCATTCGCCGGGCTTGGCGGCGTCGTACATGATGAGCGGATGCAGGTTGCCGTCGCCGGCATGAAAGACGTTCGCACAGCGCAGGCCGTATTTCTTTTCCATTTCGGCGATGGCCGACAGCATTTCGGCCAGCCGCTTGCGCGGGATGGTGCCATCCATGCAGTAGTAATCCGGCGTGATGCGGCCGACCGCCGGAAAGGCCGCCTTGCGCCCGGCCCAGAAGCGCAGGCGCTCGGCTTCGGACTGCGAAACGCGAATGTCGCGGGCGCCGGCCTTGGTCAAAACCTCGGTGACGCGGGCGATCTCTTCGGCCACCTCTTCCGGCGTGCCGTCGGCCTCGCACAGCAGGATCGCCGCCGCGTCGAGGTCGTAGCCGGCCTTGACGTAAGGCTCGACTGCGGCGGTCGCCGGCTTGTCCATCATCTCCAGACCGGCCGGGATGATGCCGGCGGCGATGATCGCCGCCACCGCGTCGCCGGCCCTGGCGACATCGTCGAACGAGGCCATGACCACCTGCGCCAGTTCCGGTTTCGGCACCAGTTTCACCGTGACCTCGGTGACGACGCCGAGCATCCCTTCCGAGCCGATCAGCAAGGCCAGCAGGTCGTAGCCGGGCGCATCCGGCGCTGCCGAGCCGATCTCGAAGACCTCGCCCTCGATGCTGACGACACGGATGCGCAGCACGTTGTGCACGGTCAGCCCGTACTTCAGGCAATGCACGCCGCCCGAGTTTTCGGCGACATTGCCGCCCAGCGTGCAGGCGATCTGCGACGACGGGTCGGGCGCGTAGTAGAGGCCGAAGGGGGCCGCCGCTTCCGACACCGCCAGGTTGCGCACGCCGGGCTGGACGATGGCGGTGCGGCTGGCGCGGTCGACCTGCAAAATACGGTTGAAACGCGCCAGCGAGAGGACAAGGCCCTGGGCGTGCGGCATCGCCCCGCCCGAGAGGCCGGTGCCGGCGCCGCGCGCGACGACCGGCACGCCGAGCTGGTGGCAGGTGCGCAGCACGTCGATCACCTGCCCCTCGCTTTCCGGCAGACAGACGGCCAGCGGCAACTCGCGGAAGGCGGTGAGGCCGTCGCACTCGTAGGGGCGCAGATCCTCGTCGTCGACCAGCAGGCAGTTCGCCGGCAGGATCGTCCGCAGGCGCGCGACGAGGACGGCGCGATCGGTGGCGAAGGCGGGTTCGGGAATCGTCATCGGCTCATTCTAACCCCACCAGCACGGCGCGGAAATCGTTGACGTTGGTCCGCGTCGGGCCGGTCACCAGCAGGTCGCCGAGCGCGGCGAAGAAGCCCCAGGCGTCGTTGTCCGCCAAACGCTGGCGCGGATCGACGGCGAGCGTCCGGGCACGCGCCAGCGTCTCCGGCGCGACGAAGGCGCCGGCGTTGTCCTCGGAACCGTCGATGCCGTCGGTGTCGGCGGCCAGCGCGTGGATGTCCGGCGCGCCGTCGAGCGCCAGCGCCAGGCCGAGCAGGAACTCCGTGTTGCGCCCGCCGCGCCCGCCGCCCTTCAGCGTCACCGTCGTTTCGCCGCCGGACAGCAGCACGCACGGCTTTTCGGCCGGAAATCCGTGTCGACCGCAGCTGAGCGCCATGCCGGCCAGCGCCTTGCCGACCTCGCGCGCCTCGCCTTCGATGGCGTCGCCGAGGATCAGCGGCGTGATGCCGAGCCGGCTGGCTTCGGCCGCCGCCGCTTGCAGCATCTGCCGCGGGCTGGCGACGAGGCGGAATTCGCTGCGCGCCAGCCGCGGGTCGCCCGGCTTCGGCGTTTCCAGCGCGCCGGATGCTAGCCGCGCGCGCAGTTCAGCGGGGATGGCGATGCCGTGGAAATCGAGCACCTTCAGCGCGTCGACCGCCGTCGTCGGGTCGGCGATGGTGGGACCGGAGGCGATCACCGCCGGGTCGTCGCCCGGCACGTCGGAAATCGCCAGGGTCAGCACGCTGGCCGGCCAGGCGGCGGCGGCCAGCCGTCCACCCTTGATCGCCGACAGGTGTTTGCGCACGCAGTTGATCTCGCCGATGCCCGCCCCCGACCTGAGCAGCGCCGTCGTGAGCGCGCGCTTCTCGGCCAGCGTGACGCCTTCAGCCGGCGCCGCCAGCAGGGCCGAGCCGCCGCCGGAAATCAGCGCCAATACGCGGTCGGTTACGGTCAACCCGGAAATCTTGCCCAAAATGCGCGCTGCCGCCGCTTCGCCCGCCGCATCCGGCACCGGGTGCGCGGCCTCGACGATCCCGATGCGCGCGCATGGCACGCCGTGGCCGTAGCGCGTCACCACCAGCCCGGCGAGCGGCCCCGGCCAGTGGTCGTCGACCGCCCGCGCCATCGCCGCCGAGGCCTTGCCGGCGCCGATCACGATCAGCCGCCCGCCATCGTCCGGCGGCAGATGCGGCGGCACGCACACGGCCGGATCGGCGGCGGCGACGGCGGCATCGAACAGGCGGCGCAGCACCTCGCGCGGCGTCATCGCGGCAGCCAGCCGAGGCCGGCCTCGGTCGTCGTCAGCGGCTTGTACTCGCAGCCGACCCAGCCATCATAGCCGAGCCGGTCAAGCAGGTCGAAAAGGAAGGGGTAATTGATTTCGCCGGACCCCGGCTCGTGGCGGCCGGGGTTGTCGGCGATCTGGATGTGGCCGATGCGCCCGATGTTGGCCTCCAGCGTGCGCGCCAGGTCGCCGGCGATGATCTGCGCGTGGTAGATGTCGTACTGCAGTTTGACATTGCCGCGGTCGACCGCTTCCAGCAGGCGAAAACCCCTGGCCACGTCGTCCAGCCAGTAGCCGGGCATGTCGATGCGGCTGTTGATCGGCTCGATCGTCACCGTCGCACCGATGGTCGCGAAGCGGTCGGCGGCGAAGCGCAGGTTGGCGACATAGGTCGTTTCAAGCTCGGCCTCGCCGACGCCGGCCGGCCGCAGCCCGGCCAAGCAATGCACGTGTCTGCAATCAAGTACCATCGCGTAATCGAGCGCCAGTTCGACGCTCTCGGCGAACTCGCCCTGCCGCTGCGGCAGACAGGCCAGGCCGCGTTCGCCGGCCGCCCAGTCGCCGGCCGGCAGGTTGAACAGCACCTGTTCGAGATCGTTGGCGCGCAGCCAACCCGCGACGTCGGAGGCCGGGTAGTCATAAGGAAAAAGGTATTCGACGCCCGCGAACCCCGCCGCCGCCGCCCGCCGGAAGCGTTCGGGAAACGGCGAATCGGTGAACAGAAAACTGAGATTGGCGGCGAACTTTGGCATGGCGACGACGGTCTGCATCCGGACAGCCAAGTATAATCCGCGCACTTCAAGGAGGAGAGCAACGTGAGTGAAACTCGAAAAGACAGCGAACGCAAGGGCAACCGCCTTTCCAAAATCGTCACCCGCACCGGCGACGCCGGCACCACCGGCCTCGGCGACGGCAGCCGCACGACCAAGGACAGCCTGCGCATCGACGCCATCGGCGAGGTCGACGAACTGAATTCCGGCCTCGGCGTCCTGCTCTGCGAAGACCTGCCGCATTCGGTGCAGGTCGCGCTGCTCGACATCCAGAACGACCTTTTCGACCTCGGCGGCGAGTTGTGCATGCCGGGCATCGAAGTCATCAAGGACGTGCAGGTCGCCCGCCTCGAAGCACTGGCCGATGAATTCAACGCCGACCTGCCGATGCTCAAGGAATTCATCCTGCCCGGCGGCACCCGCGCCGCCGCGCTGGCGCACCTCAGCCGCACCGTCTGCCGCCGCGCCGAGCGCGCCGTGGTCAGGCTGCACGGCGCCGAACCCGTCTCCGACGCCGCCCGCCGTTACATCAACCGGCTCTCCGACCTGCTGTTCATCCTCGGCCGCGTCCTCAACCGCGCCGGCGGCCGCGGTGACGTGCTCTGGCAAAAAGGCAAGACCGCCGCATGAGCGCCTGCGTCATCGGCCACATCACCGTCAAGGACGCGGAAAAATGGGCGCGGTACCGCGCCCAGGTGCCGGCGACGCTCGCCCCGTGGGGCGCCGAACTGCTGTTCCGAGGGCAGCGCGCCGCCGTCCTGAGTGGCGAACATGCGCACACCGACACCGTCGTCATCCGCTTTCCCGATGCGGCGGCGGTCGCCGGCTGGTACAACTCGCCCGCCTACCAGGCGCTGATTCCGCTGCGCCGGCAGGCGGCCGACCTCGTCCTGGTCAGTTTCGCCGACTGATTCCCATGGCACTACTTTAGGCGAATGACATTAACGGCACTCCCTGGACAGCGCTTGTCACACCGGCGAAAGCGGGTGTCCAGAAAAGTACGCAGATGCTGGGTCCCGGCCTGCGCCGGGACGACACGCCACCTTGTCCTGTGACGACAACCGGTTGTTGTGGAACCGAAATGCATGATGCCAAAGTCCTAAGATAGTGCCATTGGGGTCTGAGCCCCATGGCGTCAAGTTGATTCCACCGGAAGCATTTCGGACAGCAGGGTTTCCGGGGCGATGTCCTGTTCGTTTGGCCAGGTTACCGCGCCAAACAGAATGCCCACCCGATTGAAATAGTGAACGTCCCGAAGTTCGCGAAATACACCGTGGTCGAGATAGGGGCTCAAGTCGAAAATACCCTTGCGACCGTCCTCGATCTCCACATAAATGCGAAAGTCCGGTAGCGGCTTGACGGTCTTTACGTCCCAGTACATGGCGACTCCTTACAGCGGTTCGATCTTGTATGGAGTCTCGCCACTGACAGCCAGTTCCCAGTCCGCCATGAGTTCGTCGCGATGGAGCTCTATCCACGCCTGTACCAGACGCAGTTGCTTGCGCGGCAACTCACCGACAAGGATTTCCCCGTCGCCGATGCTGACGGACGCCTCGAACTCGGCGTACTTGGCGTGAATGTGCGGCAGGTTGTGGTGCTGGTTGTCGATCAGGTACAGGCGGATGATGATGCCGTAAAACATGGAAATGATGGGCATGGCGGAGGACTCCTGATTCAGGTCGTGCGGGTGTCGGGCTGGGAGGCAGACTGGAAAAGGAAGGTGGCTGTCCCAATGTAGCCCGTCAATTAAACGAACCTGACCCCTTTAATTCTCCTCGCGCAACATCCCCAGGGTAATGAACCGCTCCTCGCCGTAGGCAAAGCGGCGATCCTCGAAGGTCACTGTGCGTTCGCTTTCGATGACCTGGGGCGCGTCCTCGAAGTTGTAACCATGCTTTTTCAGGTTTGTAGCGCGTTTCTTCGGGTCGCAGGTATAGCGCATGGGCTGATTGTATGGATAATTGTACATACGTCAAGCGGAGTTTTTTGTGGAAAGCTTTGCCAATTGGGATTGGCCCGCAGGTCGCAAGCATTACAATACAAAAAATCACATGGAAATCGTGGTCTGTCCCCTTTTACTTGTTTGGTTTGAGTTGCTCACATGAGTGGGAGAATTGGGCACAGACCACCTTTTTCGAAGGTCATCAAAGAAATGGAGTCAGACCCGATTGGCGGGAAAGACCGGACGGCGAGCAGCGATGATGCGCCTCACTTCGCGCTTGGTGGCTTTTCGCTACCCGATCGTGCGCGGCTCTTCGCGTCCTGTTTCGCGGGAACGGGCGCCGTGGTGGCATGGCCGGGCGCCAGGACATGCATCAAGGTTTCCGGATGCGCGTCGACCTTGCTGACGCGGTCGCCATTCCAGTACACATCGTAGCGACCGAAGCTCGACCACCAGTATTTCCAGAACGGGGCGTCGAGGCGCGGATTCTCGTCGGTGATCGGGTAGCCCAGGGACATGATGACTTGCTCCTTGCTCATTCCGAGCATGATCTTCCCGGCCAGGATCGCTTCGCGCACGTTGGGCGGATAGGAGGCAAGCCTGACGCGCGGATCGGTCTGCGTGACCAGTTTGGCGACCCATTTTTCCGTGGTCTCCGAGTTCCGCCCGTAATCGAGGCCGAGGCGGAACGGCTTCCCGTCGATCTCCACCTGGGCCCGGTAGCGGCCATAGCTCGTGACGCGAATCGGCGATCCGGCGGGGATCATCGGAAGCTGCGCATAGTTCCCGTCGTTGATCCAGTCCTTCTCGTAGTGGAAGTTGCAGCAGGTATAACCGGAAAGCAGGGCGGGTTCGGGTTCATCCGGCTTGCTGTCGGATGCCTTGCAACCGGCGAGCAATCCGGCAATGGCGAGCGCCGAGATCCAGCCTGCGTTCTTCATGTTCATGTCGTAACTCCTCCTCTTCCGTCCGGGCAATATAACAGCATCGGCGACAGGTTTCTCAAAGGTCATCGTCAAGCGCGCCGTTCGGCTGGCGCCGCCGAGCCATCCGGCAACTTGTCGAGATCAATGGGAATTCTTCCGGCGTTCGAATTGACGCAAGAGAAAGGTCTATATCCAGTTCGGGCCAATAGAGATGTTCCGGCGCGGGCCATTCGACATGACATATTTGCTCAATGGTGGCACGGCGAAACCAGGGAAATTGCTCGAATGAAAGCAGCAACTCCTCGTCAGCGAGCAGCAACCAGAACCCGTGTCTTGAAACATGGGTGACTTCAGGTGTCGAAATGACTGTGCCAGGCATTTGTGATTGTTCCGATGTGGGTCTCGACGATGGACTGTGCTTCGCGGATTTGACGTTGGTCAAGCCCTGCCGAGATGGCCAAATGGATATGAGGCGTCAGCCAGAACTTGGCCTCGCCATCTGGATGAGAGACATGAACATGAATGCGCGCTTCTTCCCGTGAAAAGAAGAACAGGCGAAACTGACCGTCGCGCAAAACCGTAGGTGCCATGTCCGTACTTTACGCTTGAAATCATAAAGGGCCAGGCACGGAATCGACTTGTGTTTCAACGCCGGGCGCCGCGCCATCCGGCAACTTGTCGAGAATCGGCTGCCAGCGAATGACGATCTCCGGGAAAATCGTCGGCGCGCGTTCGCCGGCCATCTCGGCGATTTCCGGGCCGCCGTATTGGCCGTCTTTCAGCGTGTAGACCGTGACGATGCGGTCGACCGGGTGAACCAGCCAGTATTCGCGGACGCCGGCGCGCTCGTAAAGGGCGCGCTTGGTCAGGTGGTCGTGGCGGGCGGTGGCGGGCGAGAGCACCTCGATGATCCAGTCCGGAGCGCCGCGCACGTTGCGCTCGGTGAGTTTGGCCGGGTCGCAGACGACGAGGATGTCGGGCTGCACGACGGTGGTGCTACGGTCGTCGGCTTCGTCCGACGCCGGAAGCAGGACGTCGACCGGAGCGATGAGGGCGCGGCAGGGGGCGCCGTCGAGGGCTTCGTCGATTTGCCGGAATAGCTGTCCAGCCAGTGTCTGGTGGCTGATGGTCGGTGCGGGCGCCATGGCATAGGCTTCGCCATCGATCAGTTCCCAGCGTTCGTCATCCGGCCAATTGCGGTAATCGGCGTAGGTGAAACGCTTGTCAGAAATCTTCGGCAGGGCCATGGCGCGAACTCCGGTGGGGCAGCGGCTCATTATGCCTTGCGGCTACCCCCTGATCAATGCGCGGCTAGTCGTTCAGGCGCTCCGGCAGCACGTCGCGCAGCAGCACGGCGGCGTCGCGGATCATCGTTTCGGTGGTTTCCCAGTCGACGCAGGCGTCGGTGACCGAGCACCCGTACTTGAGCTGGCTCAGGTCGGCGGGAATCGGCTGGTTGCCGCCTTCGATGTTGGACTCGATCATGACGCCGATCAGCGACTTGTTGCCGAGGCGTACCTGGTTGACGATGTCGGCCATGACCAGCGGCTGCAGTTCGGGATTCTTGAAGCTGTTGGCGTGCGAGCAGTCGACGACGATGTTGTTCGGCAGCCCGGCCCTGGTCAGCGCCTGCTCGACCATCGCGATGGACACCGTGTCGTAGTTCGGGCGGCCGTCGCCGCCGCGCAGGACGATGTGGCCGTGGCGGTTGCCGCGGGTGCGGACGACGGCGACGCGGCCCTGGCCGTTGATGCCGAGGAAGGAATGCGGCTTGGAGGCCGACAGGATGGCGTTGACCGCGATGCCGAGGTCGCCGCTGGTGCCGTTCTTGAAGCCGACCGGCGTGGACAGGCCGGAGGACATTTCGCGGTGCGTCTGCGATTCGGCGGTGCGGGCGCCGATCGCGGTCCACGTGATCAGGTCGCCGTAATACTGCGGCGAAATCGGGTCGAGCGCCTCGGTGCCGGTCGGCAGGCCGATCTCGGCGACATCGAGCAGGAACTGCCGTGCCCTCTCCATGCCGACGTCGACGCGGAAGCTGTCGTCCATGAACGGGTCGTTGATGTAGCCCTTCCAGCCGATGGTGGTGCGCGGCTTTTCGAAATAGACGCGCATGATGATCTGCAGCGTGTCGTCGACTTCGTCGGCCAGCGCCTTCAGGCGGCGCGCATAGTCGAGGCCGGCGACCGGGTCGTGGATCGAGCATGGGCCGACGACGACGAACAGGCGCGGGTCGTTGCGCTCGAGAATGCCGCGCAGCGTGTCGCGGCCATGCATGACCGTGCGCGCGGCGGCCAGCGACAATGGCAGCCGACTGTGGATCTCCTCCGGCGTCGGCATGGTGTCGAAGGCGGTGACGTTGACGTTTTCGATGTCGATGGTGCTCATGGCTTACTGGCTCAGCTGGCGAATCATGTCCTTCACTGCAGCGACCTTGTCGTTCAGGGTCGGGCAATGGCGCAAAAGGGAGATTTTATCCTGTCCGGCCAGCCTGTAGCTGCGGTTCTTCTGGATCAGGTCGATGATCCTGATCGGGTCGACAGGCGCCAGTTGCGCGAATTCCGGGCCGAACTGCAGCGTGATCTGGTCGGCCGCGGCGTCGAGCTTGTGGATGCACAGCGGCTTGACCAGCAGGCGCAGGCGGTGCGTCGCCAGCAGCGACTGGCCCTGCAACGGCAGTTGGCCGAAGCGGTCGACCAGTTCCTCCTGCAACGCATCGAGTTCGTCGGCGGTGTCGCAGTTGGCCAGGCGCTTGTAGAGCGTGAGGCGTTCATGGACGTCGGGGCAGTAGGCGTCGGGCAGCAGGGCCGGGGTGCGCAGGTTGATCTCGGTGCCGATTCCCAGTGGCTGGGTCAGGTCGACCGCATCGAGGTGCCTGCCCTGCTTGAGCGCGGCGACGGCGCGGTTGAGCATGTCGGTGTACAGGTTGAAACCGACTTCCTGCATCTCGCCCGACTGGCTGTCGCCGAGCACCTCGCCGGCGCCGCGGATTTCCAGGTCGTGCATGGCGAGGAAGAAGCCCGAGCCGAGTTCCTCCATTCCCTGGATCGCTTCCAGCCGCATTTTCGCCTGTTTGGTTACCGCCTTCGCGTCCTGCACCAGCAGGTAGGCGTAAGCCTGGTGATGCGAGCGGCCGACCCGGCCGCGTAGTTGATGCAATTGCGCGAGGCCGAATTTCTCGGCGCGGTTGATCAGGATGGTGTTGGCGTGCGGATTGTCGATGCCGGTTTCGATGATCGTCGTGCACAGCAGCAGGTTGGCGCGCTGGCCGGTGAAGTCGCGCATCACGCGCTCCAGTTCGCGCTCGTTCATCTGGCCGTGGCCGATGACGATACGCGCTTCCGGCACCAGCTTTTCCAGCTTGTCGCGCATGTTGGCGATGGTGTCGACCTCGTTGTGCAGGAAATACACCTGGCCGCCGCGCTTCAGTTCGCGCAGCACCGCCTCGCGGATGATGCCGTCGGAGAAATTGCTGACGAAGGTCTTGATCGCCAGGCGCTTCTGCGGCGCGGTGGCGATCACCGAGAAATCGCGCAGGCCTTCCATCGACATGGCCAAGGTGCGCGGGATCGGTGTCGCGGTCAGCGTCAGGACGTCGACCTCGGCGCGCATCGCCTTCAACGTCTCCTTCTGGCGCACGCCGAAGCGGTGTTCCTCGTCGATGACGACCAGCCCCAGTTGCTTGAAGCGGACGTCCTTGCCGATCAGCTTGTGCGTGCCGATGATGACATCGATCCGGCCTTCGGCGAGTTCCCGCAGGGCCTGCGCCGATTCCTTCGCCGTCTTGAAGCGCGAGATTTCGGCGATCCTGACCGGCCAGTCGGCGAAGCGGTCGGTGAAGGTCTGGTAATGCTGTTCGCAGAGCAGCGTCGTCGGGCACAGCACGGCCACCTGCTTGCCGCCGGCGACGGCGCAGAACGCGGCGCGCAAGGCGACCTCGGTCTTGCCGAAGCCAACGTCGCCGCAGACCAGGCGGTCCATCGGCTTGCCCGAGCGCATGTCGTCGATGACGGCGGCGATGGCCGTCGCCTGGTCGGCGGTTTCCTCGAAACCGAAACCGTCGGCAAAGGCTTCGTAATCGTTCTCGGCAAAGGCGAAGGCATGGCCCTGGCGGGCGGCGCGGGCGGCGTAGAGAGCCAGCAGCTCGGCGGCGGTGTCGCGTGCCTGCTCGGCCGCCTTCCGCTTGGCCTTTTCCCACTGGCCGGAGCCGAGCGTATGCAGCGGCGCGGCTTCCGGGTCGGCGCCGGAATAGCGTGAAATGACCTGCAGCTGCGCCACCGGCACGAACAGCTTGGCCTCGTTGGCGTAATGCAGTTCGAGGAATTCCTGCTCGCCGAGTCCGAGGTCCATGCGCACCAGCCCCCGGTAGCGGCCGATGCCGTGGCTTTCATGGACGACTGGGTCGCCGACCTTGAGCTCGGTGAGATCCTTCAGCCAGTTGTCGAAGCTGGCCTTCTTGGCCGCTTCGCGCCGGGTGCGGCGCGGCGTGCCGGCGAACAGTTCGGTTTCGGTGATGAAGGCGAGGGGAAGAGGGAAGGGGGAAGGGGGAAGGGCAAAACCGGCGTGCAGCGGGGCGACGCCAAGAGCCAGTGGCGTATCGCCGGCGAGGAAAGTGGCGAGGTCGGCGCCGGGCTCGGGCTTCAGGCCGTGCTCGGCGAACATCGCCGCCAGCGTTTCGCGGCGGCCGGCGGTTTCGGCGACCAGCAGGACGCGGCCCGCGAAGCCGGCCAGGTGATTCTTCAGCGCGCCGAGCGGATCGTCGCTCCTGCGGTCGACGGCGACATTCGGCAATATTCCGGCAGCGCCTTCGTTTTTGCCGGGAATCGCCAGTCGACCGTAGGCTTTGGCCGCCGTGAAGAACGCCTCGTCGGTCAGGAACAGTTCTTCCGGCGCCAGCAGTGGCCGCGCCTTGTCGCCCTGCAGCAGGTTGTGGCGCGAACGGGTGTCGTTCCAGAAAGCGGCGATGGCCGCCGGCGCGTCGCCGTGGGTGACGAAGACGGCATCCGGCGGCAGGTAGTCGAAAATGCTCGCCATTTCGTCGAAGAACAGCGGCAGGTAATACTCGATGCCGGCGCTGGCGATGCCGGTCGAAATGTCCTTGTAGATGCCGGACCTGGCCGGGTCGCCCTCGAAGCGTTCGCGGAAGCACTGGCGGAAATGCGTGCGCCCCCTGTCGTCCATCGGGAACTCGCGCGCCGGCAGCAGGCGCACTTCCGGCACCGGGAAAACCGTGCGCTGGGTATCGACGTCGAAGGTCTTGATGTTTTCGATCTCGTCGTCGAACAGGTCGAGCCGGTAGGGCAGCTGCGAACCCATCGGGAAGAGGTCGATCAGCCCGCCGCGGATCGAGTATTCGCCGGGCGACACCACCTGCGTGACGTGCGCGTAGCCGGCCAGCGTCACCTGGCTGCGGAACCTGTCGGCGTCCAGTTTCTGGCCTTTCTTGAACGCGAAAGTGTAGGCCGCCATGAATTCCGGCGGCGCCAGCCGATTGACCGCGGTCGACGCCGGCACGAGCAGGATTTCCACCTCGCCCTGCAACGCCGCCCAGAGCGTCGCCAAGCGCTCGGAAACGAGATCCTGGTGCGGCGAAAAATGATCGTAGGGCAGCGTTTCCCAGTCCGGCAGCAACCGCACCCGAAGGCCGGGGGCAAACCATGGAATCTCGTCGAGCAGCCGTTGCGCATCGGCGGCGCTGGCGGTGACGACGGCCAGCGTGCGCCCCTGGTTGGCGGCGGCCAGTTCGGCCAGCGCCAAGGCATCGGCGGAACCGGCCAGCGGCGGCAGGTCGACGCGGGCGCCTGGCTTGGGCAGGGCGGGGAGGGAAAGCAGCGGTTGGCGAGAGGACACGACGGGGTGGGTGCGGCTGGGAGGGCGTGGATTATAGCCGCTTCGGTGGGGGGCGACTTCTTGCCGCAGCAGCCTATTCGGCTGGCGTTGGATGGCGACAAGCTCTCAAAAAAGACAGAAAACTACACAAATCACGGCCCTGTGAGCAGCCCCTCTTGTAACCGCTTGATCGCCAACAACTATTTCAAAGGGCAACGACAACCGCATTCATGCGATTGCCCGGGTTGTTGACAAGGGGTTGGGTTTGTGTATTGTTTCGTCATGTTTGGAGTGACGTGCGGCGATTCCCGAACTGCTGGTGACCTTGGCACTCAAAGGCTGCATCGTCACCATCGACGGCGCGGGCACCCAGGCCAACCTCGCCCATCTTCGGAGACATGAAATTGATCAAGGGAGTACTGACTACGTTGCAGCGGCACATCCGCACCTACGGATGGGTGGCCACGTCTGCCGTGATTGCCAAGAATGTCCGATTTTCGATTCGCCATGCGCTCGAAAAGCGATTTGACAGCAGGTTCCGGGTCGACACGGCAGGCAGTATGGCCTTGGAAGAGCTGGCGATCGACAGTGATAATAAAAGCCACGGGGTTTATTATGAACCGACTCCCCCACATGTCTTCCAGCATATCCTGTCGAAGCTGGACATAGACCATCGGGAGTTCGAATTTGTCGATTTTGGTTGTGGCAAGGGGCGTGTTGTGCTTCTCGCCACACGCTACCCGTTTCGCAAGATTACTGGGATTGAATTCGCGCCCGAACTTGCCGAGGTAGCACGGCGCAACCTTGCAACGTTTACGGACAAGGCGCAACAGTGCACCAATGTGGAAGTTTTGTGCCTAGATGCTACCCGGTACGAAATCCCGGGAACAAGAGCCGTCCTTTACTTTTTTAATCCGTTCGATTCCGTTGTCATGGATGCTGTCGCACGGAATCTCGAAGCGAGTTTCCGGCATAATCGGGCCGAAAAGTTTCTGATCTACTACAACCCGCTAAACGAAGCGGTTTTTGAAAAGCTTCCATTTCTGCAGAAAGTTGCATCGGGCAAGCGAATTGTGGATTTCGCAAGCCCGCGTGTCAGCGGCTACACCGTATACAGGACGATTGATTGAGCGATCAGGTTTTCTCAGGCAGTCGGATAAGCTAACGCCGACCGATTGAAAGGAACGTCAGTCATGGGAACAAAGCGGGCTCTTCGTCGCTTTCATACGGTAGGCATCGGTGTGGGTAGGGCCGGGGCTGGGACATTGGCATAGAGGAACGATGGTTGATCTGGCGTGTTGAGTTGGTAGATCTTGAGCTGGAGGTAGGCGGTATCGCGGAAGCCTCGGGCACGGCGGCGCAGCAGGCCGATGGCGACATTGCCGGCCTCCAGGCGGGCGGTCGTGATCGGATGGTCGGCGTAAGCGCAGATGCCGGTGCGATGGGATTGCAAGGTCTTCACGAATCTGGCCAGGCCGGTGATCTTGGCGGCCTTGGCCATGCCGCACCAGTCGTCGAGCCGGGTGGCCATGTCGGTTGCCGAAACGGGTTGGCGCCACAGACCTTGCAACTGCTCCTTGAGCGTGTAGAGCGCGGCAAGCGGCTGGTTCTGCGCCAGCAGTTGATCGAGCCGCTCCTGGTCGGTCTGCTTGAGGGTGGTGCGGTTGGACAGCAGCAGCCACAGACTGCCCTTGATCGCCTGCTGGCCGGTCAGGTCGCCCAGGGTCTTGGCCGCCTTGAACTCGGCGCGGCGGCAATCGCGGATGACCTTGCTGAACATCTGCATGACGTGGAAACGGTCGAAGACGATGGCCGCGGACGGCAAGCCCTTCTGCACGGCGGCGATGTAGGCCGGCCCCATGTCGATGGCGACCGCCTCGATGCCGTCGGCGCATTCCTGCGACAGCGCATCCAGAAACTCCCGCAAGGTGGCAGCATCGCGTCCCTCTTTCACCCACAGGATGGCGCCGCAGTTCTCTCCCGGCGTCAGGTCATAGACCAGCGTCAGGTAGTCGTGCCCCTTGGCGCGAGCAACTTCATCAACGCCCAGGTAGCGGATGCCCGCCAGCAACCCCGGTCGCGGCGGGACGACGGTTTCCGCCAGGAAGGCCGCATCAAGGGCCTTGACCGAGTGCCAGGACAAACCGGTATGTCGCGCCACGGCGTCGATCGCCATGTGCCGGCACAGCCCCGATACCAGACGGGCAAAGCGGCGTGTCGCACGCATGCCCGGCGCCACGAACGGCAATGCCTCGACGCGCACGCACGCGGGAGACAGAAACACTTGGGCGTATTCGATCTCGACTTCGCACGGCCGCCCACCCAAGGCGATGTCACGCACCGTCCGCCGCAACCAGCGATTGACCAAACCGGAGCGCCCGCTCTTCGCATCCACCGGACGATGGCGCCGGTCACGGCGACACACCACCGTGATCTTGCCCGTCGCTTCGTCCTGGCGAACTTCCTTGATCACTTGCCCCTCGTACCCCAAAATCCCCACCGGGATGACCGCTCCCATTTCGTCTGCCTGTCCGAGTCCTCGGAAAACCCAGATAGATACACGATTCCGCGGATCTCAGTCATCCCAATTTGCCGTAGGCAAACGACGAAGAACCTTTTTTTAGCAGCCGGCGAATCGTCTCGCGGCTGATCGGTCCGACATTGGCCAGTGAATGCGCCGCCTGTTCAAGTAATTCGAGTGTCCAGCGCGTGGCGCCCTCCGGTGGCGACGAACAGGCCAAG
>JAFLDQ010000209.1 GCA_017302355.1 Dechloromonas sp. | reverse complement strand
TGGAATCCGCCGATTTCGGCGCCATCGTCGCCGCTGCCTGCCTGGCGCACGACATCGGCAATCCGCCTTTCGGTCACGCCGGGGAAGACGCCATCCGCGAATGGTTCCGCGGTTCCGGACTGCTCGAGCGCCACCCGCTGACCGTTGCCCAGCGCGCCGATTTCGAGCGCTACGAGGGCAACGCCCAGGGTTTCCGCATCGTCACGCGCCTGCAGAGCCCGGCCAATCCCGGGCTGCAACTGACCGGCGCGGTACTCGCGGCATTCACCAAATATCCGCGCCCGTCTTCGGTCGAGACCGGGCTCGACGGCAAGAGCGGCCGGAAATTCGGCTTCTTCCAGCACGATGCCGCCGCCTTCAGCCACGTGGCGCGGTCGACCGGCCTCGTCGAGCGAATTCCGGGAACGGCCTGGCGCCGCCATCCGCTGGCCTTCCTGGTCGAGGTGGCCGACGATACCTGCTACCTGATCGTCGACCTCGAAGATGCCGCTCGCCTCGGCTTCGTACGGTATCGCGACGCCGAATGCCTGCTTGCCGACCTCGCCGGCGGCGCCGTCAACGGCCGGCGCCTGGGCCGCCTGCACGACCCGAAGGAGCGCCTCGAATACCTGCGGGCCAAGGCCGTCGGCCGCCTGCTGGAAAGCGCCGCGGCGGTCTTTCTGGAAAACGAGGAGGCCATCATCACCGGGGCGTTCGACGACGAACTGCTCGACCGGTCGCCGGTCGCCGTGCCCCTGCAGGCGATCCTCCGCCTGGCCAAGGACACCATCTACACCGCCCGGCCGGCGCTCGAGATCGAAACCGCCGGCTTCGAGGTCCTCGGCGCGCTGCTCGCCCTGTTCGGCAACGCGGTCGAGGCGAGGGCGGGGCATGGGCGATTCACGACTCGCGACCGGATGCTGCTGCAGTTATTGCCGGCCCAGTTTCTCGGCCACGGCGGCGAACCCGATCCCGATCCCTATGTCCGCCTGCTGCAGGTCGCCGATTTCGTTGCCGGGATGACCGACTCCTATGCCGTCGACATGTACCGCAAGCTCAAGGGTTTCGATCTGCCGACCTGACTTGCGGCGCACTGGGCTGGGTTGCCGCCCTTTTGTCCCCGATAACAATTCGGTATTATTCGAAATATGAAAATTTTGCACGCCACCGGGTTGCTTGGCGCGCCCGGTCACGAAACTCGCCTCGCCATCTTCCGCCTGCGGGTCGAAGCCGGGCCGCTGGTCGAGGCGCCGGTGATGATCGGCCTGGCCAGCGTCTCGCTCTGGCTGAAGAAGCGCTGGTTCCCCGGCGAGGCGGCCTGAGGCGCGGGCCATGCCGGACATCGTCCTCGCGGCGGTGCAGGGCGGCCTCGCCAGCCTGGCCTCCTATCTGGCGGTGCATGTGTTGCTCTGCCTGGTGCCGGCCTTCTTCATCGCCGGCGCGCTGTCGGCGCTGGTGCCGCAGCAGTCGATCATCCGCTACCTCGGGCCAGCTGCCCCGAAATGGGTGTCCTACCCGGCGGCGGCCGGGGCCGGCAGCCTGCTGGCGGTCTGCTCGTGCACCATCCAGCCGCTGTTCGCCGGCATCTACAAGAAGGGCGCCGGGCTGGGGCCGGCCATCACCTTCCTGTTCTTCGCGCCGGCCGGCAATATCCTCGCGCTCTCGTACACCGGGGTCGCCCTCGGCGCCGGCTTCGCCATCGCCCGCATCGTGCTGGCGCTGTCGTTCGGCATCGGCATGATCATGGCCATCCTGTTCCGCAGCGATGACGTGGCGCGCCTCGCCGACGCCCGTGTCTTCGGGGCCGGCGAACGCATTTCCGGGAGGGCGCTGGCCTTCATCGGTGTCCTGGTCGCCCTGCTTATCGCCGGTACGCTGAAAGCCGATTTCCTCAAGGCGGAGTTGGCCGGCTTCGATCTGCCATGGGCCGGCGCCATCGCAGCGCAGGCGGCGCTCGACCGCTGGGTATCTGCCGATGCGGCGACTGGAGCCGAGGGGCTGAGCCTGCAGGGGCTCGTCCTGGTCGGCCTGCTCGCGGCCATCGGCGCCGCGGCATGGCGCGGACTGGGCCAGGTGGACACGGCGTTCAATCGCCTGACCTGGGTGACGCTGGTACTGGCGGCGGTCACCCTGATCTGCGCGGCGCTCGGCGTCGCGGTCACGGAAAACGGCCTGTCCGTGACGTTGACCGGGCGCGCCGTCGCCGTCGCCCTGCTGTGCGCCGCGCTGCTGCCGCTTGCCCGCCGCTTCGAGGCGTGGGAGATGCAACAGTGGCTGTGGGAGACCTGGCGCTTCGTGAAGATGATCTTTCCGTTGCTGGTGGTCGGGGTTTTCGTGGTCGGCGTCATCCGCATCTTCATCGAGTCCGGATGGATCCGTGCCGTGGCCGGCGCCAACACCGTGCTCGCCAACCTGGCCGGCGTCGTCTTCGGTGTCTTCATGTACTTTCCGACCCTGGTCGAAGTGCCGATCGCCAGGATGTTCCTGTCACTCGGCATGCATCCGGGGCCATTGATCGCCTACCTGATGGCCGATCCCGAACTGTCGCTGCAGAGCATCCTGATTACGGCGGCGATCATCGGCAAGCTGAAGGCGTGGATCTATGTTGGCCTCGTCGCGCTGTTCTCGACGCTGGCCGGACTGACCTACGGCGCCTGGGTCGATGGCGCATCGCTCGTGGTGCTGGCGGGCGCCGTGACGGCCTTTGTCACCGTGCTGGTCGGCGTCTTGCACCGGGTCGAGCGATCCCAAAAAATCGCCTGAAGAAAAAGGAGGTCCGCATGCGCATCAAGATCCTCGGCAGCGGTTGCGCCAGATGCAACCGGCTGGAACAGCTGGCCCGCGAGGCGGTGGCCGAACTCGGCATCGATGCCGAATTCGAGCACGTCCGCGACATGGAGGCGATCATGGCTTACCCGATCATGACCACGCCGGCGCTGGTCGTCGACGAGGAGGTCAAGGTTTATGGCCGCATCCCAAGCAGGGACGAACTGCTCGGCTGGCTCCGCTAGCCTGCACAGGCCGGCGGCCGGGGCTGCCGGCCCCATCCCTACTTGAGCGCCGCCAGGAAGCGCCGCTTCGCGGCTTCCAGCTCGGGCCGGGAAAAATCGTCGGTGATGCGCAGGCAGGTCCGGTGGAATTCGTCGAAGGCGGCGCACACCTTGGCCTCGTCGAGCCTGCGGCGCGGTCCGGGCCTGCCCGCGGACAGTGGCCGGTCGAGCGGCCGGAGGTCGGCGTAGCGCGGAATCATGCGCTGACCGCCATCTTCGGCCGTCGCGGTAATCGGCCCGGTCTTGACGAAGACGCGGCCCTGATACTCGAAGCGGGCGCCGACGGGGATTTCCTGGACCTTCATGCCGGATCAGCCGCCCTGGCTGGCGTTGCGTGCGGAGATCTGTTGGTTCATCGTCCAGAAGTCATAAAGTATCCCGACCAGAAAGAGCCCGCCGGTGAGCAGGTAGAGGATGCCGGTCAGCCATTTGCCCTGATACATCCGGTGCACGCCGAGGACGCCGAGGAAGGTCAGCAGCAGCCAGGCGACGTTGTAGTCGATGGAGCCCGCATGGAAGCGCAGGTCGGCATCGCGATCCATGCCGGGGATCAGGAAGAGGTCGATCAGCCAGCCGATGCCCAGCAGGCCGAGCGTGAAAAACCAGATGGTTCCGGTCACCGGCTTGCCGTAATAGAAACGGTGGGCGCCAAGAAAGCCGAACAGCCAGAGCAGATAGCCGATGACCTTGCTGTGATTGTCGCGTTGCTGCATATGCCTTGCTCCAGTATTCCAGGTTGTCCGAAAAGTGAATCGCTCCCGCCGCGCCGCGATCATCCGGCTGCGGCGAAGCGCCGACAAGTATGGAAGGGCCTGGCGATTTCTGCAAAGGCATGGCTTGCCTTTTTTATTTTACTGTATAAAAATACAGCCATTGGTTTTTAGCGGAGCAGGCCATGAAACTTACCCCACGTCAGCAGGAAATTCTCGATTTCATCCGCAACACGCTCGAAGTGCTGGGCGCGCCGCCGACGCGCATGGAAATTTCCAGCGCCTTCGGTTTCGCCTCGCCCAATGCGGCCGAAGACCATCTGAAGGCGCTCGCCAAGAAGGGCGCCATCGTCCTCGAACCCGGCTCGGCGCGCGGCATCCGGCTGGTCGAGCAGCTCGGCCTGCCGCTGATCGGCAGCGTCGCCGCCGGCTCGCCGATTCTCGCCGTCGAGAACGTCCAGGGGCGTTACGCGCTGGACGCCCACCTGTTCAGCCCGCGCGCCGACTATCTGCTCAGGGTGCGCGGCCTGTCGATGATCGACGCCGGCATCCTCGACGGCGACCTGCTGGCCGTGCACAAGACCGGCGAGGCGCGCGACGGCCAGATCGTCGTCGCCCGCGTGGCCGATGAGGTCACGGTCAAGCGCCTGAAACGCAGGAATAGCCTGGTCGAACTGATCGCCGAGAACCCCGATTTCGAACCGATCATCGTCGATCCCGGCGCAGTCGAGTTCGCCATCGAAGGCATCGCCGTCGGCCTCATCCGCGGGGCGATCAGCAGTCTGTCATGAGCGCGCCGCCCTTGCCGGCGGCGCTCGCGGAGGTGCTGGCCAGGGGCGACGTCTGGCGTGGCGACACGCTGGCCGTCTTGGCGGAAGCGAGCATTCCCAGTGGTCACGCCGAACTCGATGCCGAACTGCCGGGCGGCGGCTGGCCGCGCGGAAACCTGACAGAAATCCTGGTCGACCGCGGCGGTCTGGGTGAAATGACCCTGCTGCTGCCCGCGCTGGCGCGCCTGTCGGCCGGCGGCGGCTGGCTGGCGCTGGTGGCGCCGCCCTGGCTGCCGCATGCGCCGGCCT
>JAFLDQ010000208.1 GCA_017302355.1 Dechloromonas sp. | reverse complement strand
GCAAACTCGCCGGAGCGGCAGCCGGCCAGCGCGCGGTCGAGCATTGCCAGCACGTATGGCGCGTTCGCCGGGTCGAGGCTGCCGGCCACCGCAGGCTTCGCCAGCGGAACATGGAGAACGTCAAGACAGCCGCGGTCGACCGCGATTTCCGGGTGATAATCACGCAGCCCGACCTGCAGGCCGATGGCTGCCGCCCGTTCACGCAACAGGGCGCGGTCGGCGAGGATGACCGGCCGGGCCGGGCCAGCGTATTCCGCCAGGCGCAGGCAAAGGTCCGGCCCGATTCCCGACGGTTCACCGCTAGTGACGGCGATGAGCGGTGGGATCATTTCTCTTCGAGGCGGATTTCGACGTAGGCGCGGTCGCGAATCTGGCGCAGCCAGTCCTGATAGGCGTCGTCGAGCTTGCGCTCGCGCAGGGCCTGGCGCGCGGTCGCCCGCTTGCGTTCCTCGGAGACATCGCGCTGGCGGCGCTCGATGACCTGGATCAGGTGCATGCCGAAGGGACTCTGGACCACCGCGCTGAATTCCTTGTCCTTCAGCGCATCCATGGCGGCCTCGAATTCCGGCACGGTATCGCCAGGACTGATCCAGCCGAGGTCACCACCCTTGGCTGCCGAACCGTCCTGCGAATAAAGTCGCGCGAGTTCCGCGAAATCGCCGCCATTCACCAGGCGCTCGCGCAGGTTCTCCATCTTGCGGCGAGCTTCGGGCTCCGACACCACCTCATTGACCTTGATCAGGATATGACGGGCGCGTGTCTGCTGAATCGACGCCGGGGCGCTGCCGCCGCGCTTGCCGACCATCTTGATGACATGGAATCCGGCCGACGAGCGCAGCAGGTCGCTGACCTCGCCCGCCTTCATGTTCGCCGCTGCCTCGGCATAGACCTGCGGCAGGCGGTCCAGCGGACGCCAGCCCAGATTGCCCCCCTGCAGCGCATCCGGCGCATCCGAAAAAGTGGCCGTCAACTGGGCGAAGTTCTCGCCGCTTTTCGCTCGCTTGACCGCCTGCTCACCGCGCAGGCGCAGTTTCTGCAGCTGCTCCGGACTGGCCGACTCGGGCGCCCGCAGCAGGATGTGGGCAAGCTGGATCTCCTCGCCGCCGCCGACGCTGGCCTGATTGGCCAGATACAGGTCAACCTCGCCGTCCGAGATGACGATCTTGCTGTCCACCTCGCGCTCGCGCAGGCGGACCGTCGTCATCTCATTCCGGATCTCCTCGCGGAAACGCGCATACCGGACGCCATCCTTCTCCAGCGCCAGCCGGAACTGCTGCTGTGTCATCTTGTTGCTTGCGGCGATGCGGGCGATCGCCTGGTCGAGCTGGGCGTCATCCACCTTCAATCCGGTCTCGCGGGCAAACTGCAGCTGGATGCGGTCGATGATCATGCGCTCGAGCAACTGCCGTTCGAGGATGTCCTGCGGCGGCAAGGGGGTGCCTTGTTTCCCGAGCTGCTTCACCGCCTCGTCGAGGCGGACGCGCAAGTCGTACGAGGTGATGACTTCATCGCTGACGACGGCGACGATGCGGTCGGCTTCCACCGGTTCGGCGGGCGCCGCGCCCGCCGCGGATGCGAAGACGCCGGTCAGAAACAGGCAAAGGGCGAGAAGGGCGGGAATCGAGTGGCGCATGGCGGTCATTGGGTCGTGAGCAGGCTGCTGGAGGTCAGTTCGTTGGTCTTGCCGTAGCCTGGAATCGAGCGGCGCAGGAGGCTGATCGGACTCGACCCGACGCTGGCGAAGTCGTTGAATTCGAGTTGCAGGAAGAGAACGTTGTTGGGCGACCCGGATATCGCCGCCAGCCGTTGCGCGACGATCCGGGTCGTCCAGCAGCCGGCATTGTATTCGAGGCCGGCGATGGCCTCCAGCAACTGACCGCCGGGTGACGTGTTGCCGACCGTCTGCTTGCCGAGGAACGACCAGTTGAAGCGGCCGACCGCATACAGCCGGCTGGTCAGCGGCCACTGGCCGGCGATGTCGACCTGGTCGACCTGCGTGATGTTGGTAGCGGAATCACGCGTGTAGCGATAGCTGGCGCTGAGCACCTTGGCCAGATCGGGCTGGAAGCGGACCCCCACGGAGACCCGGTCGGTCAGGCTGTCACGGAAATTGTAGTCCAGGGCAAAATCGGCGTAGGTCTTGGGCAGGACCAGACCGCTGAAAGCCGCGAGGACATTGGAATAGCCCTGCGCCTGGTTGCCCACCGGAGCGACCGTCGACCCGAGCGGCGTGTAGTTCAGGGTCACCCGGCTCGGGCTGAAGTAGTAACGCTGCCCGACCATCGCCTTGAAGCGCTCCGCCCCGGTATTTCCGTCAAGATAGCGCGTGACCAGCGCCGCGGTAAGCTGATTGGCGTCGTTGATGCGATCGAAGCCGCTGTAGCGATTCTCGGAAAATATCTGGGCGAAATTGAAGTCCGCCTGCGCGGTATCGAACAGCGGAATCCTGGTCTGATCCCGGTACGGGATATTCACGTAATAGAGCCGCGGTTCCAGCGTCTGGATGAAGGCATTGTCGAGCAGGCTGGTTTCGCGCTCGAAGATCACGCTGGAGTCGAGCGTGAAGATCGGCACGACCCGCGAGACGCTCGAATCCGCACCCGCCACCTGATCGCTGAGCGAATACCGGGTCGCGCTGACGCCGACCTTGGGAATGAAAGTGAACGCCGGATGGACGATCGGCAGCGAGAACTGCGGATAAAGCACCATGCGGTCGCCCTGCGGCCGCACGCCGCTCAGCAGCCGCCCGGCATCGGGATGGGTGAAGCGCGAATACTGGCCGATCAGGGTCAGATCGGCGCCCAGCAGGTCGGGCTTGAAGCCGACGACATTGACCTGCGGCTCGAGGAAATACGGGGCCAACACCGGATTCTTCGGGTCGGTCTGCAGCGTCTGGTAGCGCAGGACCTGCGTGGTGGTCTGCAGCCAGGGAAGTGGATTGTAAGCCAGCTGGAACTGCTGCGGCAGCTGCACCTGCGAGGTCTCGAACAGGCGCGAGGACGTATCCTGCCAGTAGAAATCGTCCGACACGCGGTTGTAATTGACCGTCGCGGAAACCCCTTGGCCAAGGTTCTGCTGATGCTTGATCAGATAGGCGTAGCGGTCGCGATCGGCCATCTGGTCATGCGGCATGTACTCCGCCTTGTAGGTATTGGGATCGCCGGCGGCGCCGCTGTTGAATCCCCAGTAGCGCACTTCGGCGCCGAGTTGCAATCCGCGTTTGCTCATGTAGCGGGGATAGAACGTCGCGTCGTAATTCGGCGCGATGTTCCAGTAGTAGGGAAGCGTCAGGTCCAGACCACTGCGCGACGAGGTGGCCAGGAAGGGATGCATGAAGCCCGACTGCCGCTGGCGATTCAGCGGAAAGGTGGCGACCGGCGAATAGAAGATCGGGACATCCTTGAACCACATCGACGCGTCCTTGGCCGTACCGACCTCGCGATCGTAATCGAGGTGCATTTCCGAAGCGCGCACGTACCAGTCGCGGTCCCCCGGCTTGCAGGTCGAGAAGGTGCTGTCGAAGAGTGTGACCTGGTTCTCGCCCTCGAACTCCGCCCGCTCGGCGGTCCCGCTGGCCAATGACGGACGGGTCGCCGGCGCCGTGGTCGGCAGCCCGTAGTTGCCGGGAATGCGCAACATCATCGGCGCGCTGGTGCTGACGGCATTCGAACCGGCGGCCGTGACCACCGGCACCAGCAGTTGTTTGGACAGGAAGCGGCTGGGAACCTGCTTGACGATCAGATAGTCGGCATCCTCGGCGAAGCCGACCTGTTCGGACATCTTCATGCGGACATGCGGCGCCGTGAACTCGGCGCCCTCCCGCAGCATGCGCACGTTGCCGGTCGCGTCGACCTCGTCGTCGAGCGGCCAGTACAGGATCTTGTCCCCGTAGAACAGGAAGCCGGCCTTGCGCAGTTCGACATCGCCCGTCGCCACGGCGACGTCATCGGTGCGCCCTTCGAGGCGCTCGGCGAGGACGAACAGCGGATACTCATCCGTCTCCTTCGGATCGAACGAATACGGAATCCCGACCTCCGGCATCACCGGCTTCTTCTTGCCGCCCAGGACATTGAACCGGCGCTCGTTGCGCAGGCGGAGCGGAACATCGCCGCCCACTGCATCGCCGCCGCCAGCCGCCTCACGGCTCGCCGACGTTGCTTTCCGGACGCTGACGGCGGCCAGGTGCACGGCGCCGGCGTCCTCGGCGGCGTGCCCGGCCGGAGACGCGGCGAAGATGCAGCACGCAAGGCAGGCAAACGGGCGACGGACCGGATCGGGCATCTGACAGTTGAATGACGGGGTCGAAACGAAGTGCGCCGGGAGGGACGGCGACCCAGTGTTAAAATCGGCCATTCTACAACGAACCGTCGGGCATCCTGATGTCGCGCGATCAACTTGTTACCAACTGGGTCGCCAGTCGCTTCCCGAATCAGTCGGTCGGGATCACCCCGGCCTCCGCCGATGCCAGTTTCCGCCGCTATTTCCGCCTGACCTGGCCGGACGGCGGGACGCGCATCCTGATGGACGCGCCGCCGGACAAGGAAGACTGCAGGCCCTTCATTCACGTCGCCGGCCTCCTCGCCAAGGCCGACCTCGCCGCCCCGCGCATTCTCGACAAGGATCTCGACAACGGCTTCCTGGTCCTCACCGACCTCGGCCGCATCGGCTACCTCGACGCCCTCAACGCCGATCCCAGCCTGGCCGACACGCTGATGCGCCCGGTTCTCGACGTCCTGGTCAAATGGCAACTGTCCTCGCGGGCGAGCACCCTTCCTCCCTACGACGCGAACCTGCTGCGCCGCGAGCTCGACCTCTTCCCGGAATGGTTTATCGGCCGCCACCTCGGCTTCGAACTGGCCGACGAAGACAAGGTCAT
>JAFLDQ010000207.1 GCA_017302355.1 Dechloromonas sp. | reverse complement strand
CGCAAGCGGACACGGGAATCCCGATGAACGGAATCGCGTGACGGATCAACGAGGCGCCCGCCGGCGCCGCGTCCCGGCAGTCTCAGCGATCGCTCGTGTGCTTGAACTCCCGGTTGGCGAGGGCCGCATCGACCTTGACCAGGGCCGGGTCCAGCGCCGTGGTCGTCAGCTGCCCTCCCGGCGAAACGGCGGTCAGCGCGAGGCGCTGGTCGCCGACCTTGAAGATGCGGCACAGGGTCACCATGTTGGCCCCGTCGTGCACCATCAGCGAGAGCGGGGCGGGCGCATCATCGCGGCCCAGGCGATCGGCGATGAGCAACAGCAGCGATGAGGTGGCGCCCAACCTGTCGAGATCCCTCGCATTGCTGCTGGCGGCCAGTGGCAACCCCTCATTGTCGCTGAGCAACACGGCGGTGAAGTTGCCTTTCTCGGCAATCTGGTCGAGCAAGGCGCTCAGGTTGCCGTGATGGCCCGAACGACCCCCCAGGCGCGAGAGGTCGAGAGAGAGCTTTTCACGCTGCGCCAGCGGGGCCAGGATCTGCTGGATCGTCGTCCGCAAGCTCTCTTCCTGGTCGTCCCGCAACCGGGAGACCTGCTCGCGCAGGTTCCTGAGGTCCTGGCTCCGGATCAGATCCTGGGTTCGCAGCGACTCCCGCAGACGGGATCCGCGCTTCACGCCGAACAGGTAGCCGGCGGTGAGCAGCAGGACCGCGGCGCCAAGCCCGACTATGATGGCAGACAGGATGATCGTCATTGCGTGCTGCCCCCCGGTTCTTCCCGACAGTTTTCGGCGCCCTTGACCTGCAACAGCACGCGCCGGTTTTCCCCGGAATTGCCGGGGACTCCTTCCAGCGGCGCGAATTCGCCGGCGGCGCCGATGACCATCCGGTCTTCCTTGATGCCGGAAGCGCCGAGCAGCAGGACGACCGCCCTGGCTCGCCGATAGCTCAGCAGCAGGTTGTAATCCTCGGGCCCGTACGAATCGGTATGACCTTCGACCGCAACCCTGGTCTCGGGATGGCGTTTCAGGAATTCCACGAGGCCATCGAGCGCCGGGCGAACATCGGTGATGATTGGCCTGGCGTTGTCCGGTGGAAACGGAATTGCGATGACGGGCTGACAATCCTGGCGTCCTGGCGGCGCTGGCGCCGCTATGCCCGGCCCCTGTCCGCTGCTTTCCGCCGGTTCGCCGCCGCGACTCTCCGCGGAAGAAACGGAGGACGGGGCGGGTTCCGGCCGGGTGCCGGCTCTTGCCGCAGCCGCGGCTTCAGTCGCGCTTTCACGCGCAGCGGGCGGTTGCGCAGCAACGTTGGCGGCCGGTGATGCCGCCGGCGCCGCAGAGACCTGCCTGGCGGCCGGCTTGTCCGGCGATGGCTGCTCCACCGCGGATTGCGCGGACAACCACAGCCATGCCGCGGCGGTGGCGACCAGCCCGCCGATCAGGGCGAAAACCGCGACCAACCACGTTGGCGTGTCTTCACCGGGTAGCCGATTTCGCACGGATCCGCCTCGCGCTTCAGGTCAGGCCAAGGAGCCATGCCGGGCGGTGACCTGCGCCCGGCCGGAGCCGGCGCGTCGATCGCCCGTCGCGCCGCACGCCCTCGCCGCTGTTGCAGCGATCAGCCGTGGATCGCACCGATCGAAATTGCATACGCCCCGGCAAACGCCTACGCCGCCGGTATCCGGTACATGGAAGTCATCAGATCCATCCCGCATTCCAGATCGGCGCACCAGTCGATGAACCGGTGAACCATCTCCTTGCCCTTGAAGTACGCCCCATGTTGCGGCGCGATGATCTCGATGTCCAGCGGCCGGACCATGTCGGCCCAGGCTTTCATCACCCGGTTGGAACACATGTAGCGCCGGTGGAAGCCCTCCATGAAGCGGATGTGGGCATCGAAATCCTTGACCTCGACGTAATTTGCCCCGAGGGACGCCCCCAGGTCGCCGCTGTAGAGGATCTTCGCAACCGTGTCGTAGAGCTGGAAGTTGCCCTCGCTGTGCAGGAAGTGCGCCGGCAGGATCAGCAGGCGCGCGCCATCCAGGTCGAACACCATGCCCTCGTCGGGGATCGGCTTGAGCCGGTCGGCAACGAATTCGTCGACGCCGAAATGCGGGACGAAGCGCAGCCACAGCGAGGATACGTAAGCTTGCGCGTCCGTGGTCATCAGCCAGCCGTTCAAGGCCGCGACGATGTCCGGATCCTGGTGCGAGAGAAAGATGTGACCGAGTTTGGCGTCGCGGAGGATGGAGAATGTCTCGCCGAGGACCTTGGCATAGATCTTGTGGCCGCCGGGATCGAGGATCATCCCGGTGCCGCCGTGGACGATGACGTGCTGGTTGGCCTGCACCGCCAGGCCACCCAGACCGAAATCCTCCAGCAGGACGTTGCGGTGGGCGCCATTGTCAAAGAGTACTGTGTTCGGCATTCTTTCTCCCAATTGCTCGTGGAACCAACCGGTCGACGACACGCGCCATTCCCGGGGGCGCCCCCTAGGGAAACACTGATTTAATCGTCACACCGGCGAAAGCCGGTGTCCAGCGCCTTGATTTTTCTGGATTCCGGCCTTCGCCGGAATGACAAATCGGGAATAAATCAGTGCCTCCCTAGAGGATCTTGTTGACGTTCTTGATCGCTTCGCGCATGTCGAAAAAGATCAGTCCGAGCTTGGTGTTCTCGTTCGCCAGAACCAGCATCAACACGCCGCGACCCGCGCTGACCATGACTGCGTAGCCATCGCCGCCACGCACGATGACCTCGTGCACGTCACCCCGGCGCAATTCCACGGCGGCGCGGGTGCCGAGATTCAGCAGAGTCGCGGTCATTCCGCCGACGCGCGTGTCGTCCATGTCCGGCGGCATGACGCTGGCAATGATCAGCCCGTCCTCGGAAATCAGGGCGCATGCCTCGACGCCGGGTGATTCGCTCTGAAGATTCTTGAGAATCCTGGTTAGGTTTTCCAGTCTGGACATCTGACTCTCCTTCCGATGAGTTGTTAAGGGTGCAATGGGTGTGCGACGCGTGTAGTCATTTCCGGGCGACTGCACATCCTCCCGATTCCTTGGCTCAGCCGCGTGCTCCACGGGGCGGTCGGCCGCCGCGGATCGCGCCGGCTCGAGCGATTCGCGCGGCGAACGCGGCATGCCCGAGCCGCCGAAGGCGGAGAGCGGCGAAGCGGCGACGGGGCGAATGTCCCCGGATGCCGGGTCGTTCAAGGTGCGCGCCGCGCCGCCCTCGCCGACGGGTTCTTGGGGCACGGGGTTCCGCGGTTCAATCGGCGAATCGTCGATCGCGCCGGGAGACGGGACGTCATCGCGCGGGGACTTCCCGCGCAAGCGCTCCATCGCCCGCTCGACGAGACTCAGGGTCCGGCGGGCTTCGCGCAGCGGCGTTAGCTGCGGATCCGCGGGCGGATCGTCATCGGGAACGTTCGGCGAAGACGCGACGATCCTGCTCAGCGTCGGATAGCCCTCGCTCAAGAACTCTCCAGGCGGTTCTGCCGCCGGATCGTTTCCGGGATCAATCAGCGAAGGCGCCACCGCTCCGGTCTCCCGCGAGAATTGGAATGGCGATTCTAGCCTCGAGAACGCGGCGCATCAAGACACCGGCAGGGGCGCATCCTCGCGCCGCAAGCCGTTGCCTTGGGTAATGCTCCTTGTCCGTGAACGTGGTCATCCTGCCTGTCTGACGATTCCCGGCCCGGTCACGAAGACCCCGGGACGGCGACGGTGATATGCACCCTACGCAAGAATCCGGCCATTTGCCGCAGCGGCTTGATTTGACGGTATTCCCGTTTCCGCCAAAGACCGAGACCGGTTCGATGTCGCGAGAAGTGTAAAGAGTTCCGACACGTTCAAAGGTCGCTTCGCGCCTTCCGGCCGCGATCTTCAACACCAGGAGGCGCAGGCGGCTTTCGCGCGGAACACCGGAACACGATCGGCGGCACGAATTGCCGTGCGCACAGCGCGGGCGTTGGCGGAAGGCGCGGGACGGCCGGCGTTTGCGGCGCATGACCGGGCCGGGCTAGACTGGCGGGCCGTCCACCTTCCCGCTGTTCCGCCCGTGCTCAATCGAATCTGGGTCGCCTTCATCCTCGTCGGCTTTGCCGCCGCCGTGGCGCAGTTGCTGCAGGGCGACCTCGACATCTTCGCGCGGGTGCTGAACGGGCTGTTCGATACCGCCAAGACCGGCTTCGACATTTCGCTTGGCCTGGTCGGCGTCATGAGCCTGTGGCTGGGGGTGATGAAAATCGGCGAGCGCGGCGGGCTGATCCAGCTCTTCGGCCGGCTCGTCGCGCCGTTCTTCCGCCGCGTCTTTCCCGACATCCCGCCCGGCCATCCGGCGAGCGGCAGCATCGTCATGAATTTTTCCGCCAACCTCCTCGGCCTCGACAACGCGGCGACGCCGCTCGGCTTGAAGGCGATGCGCGAGATGCAGGAGATCAACCCGCGGAAAGACACGGCCAGCAACCCGATGATCATGTTCCTCGTGCTCAATACCGCCGGCATCACGCTGATCCCGACCTCGGTGATCGCCATCCGCCAGAGCATCGCCCTCAAGCAGGGGCTGATCGGCTTCAACGCCGCCGACATCTTCCTGCCGACGCTGCTCGGCACCTTCGTCTCTTTCTGCGCCGGGCTGGTCGCGGTGGCGATCTGGCAGCGCATCAATCTGTTCTGCAAGCCGGTGCTGGCCTTCTTCGCCGGTTTCGCGGCCTTGATGGTCGGGCTGTATTTCTGGCTGGCCGGCATGCCGCCCGAGCAGATGGCGCAGATGATCGGCCTGCTGGGCAGCGGCATCATCGTGTCCATCATCGTTTTGTTCGTCGCCGTCGCCGCATGGCGCGGTATCGACGTCTACGAGAGCTTCGTCGATGGCGCCAAGGAGGGCTTCGGCGTCGCCGTGCAGATCATTCCCTACCTGATCGCCATGCT
>JAFLDQ010000206.1 GCA_017302355.1 Dechloromonas sp. | reverse complement strand
GGAGATCGAGAAGCGCCTCGGCCGGGTGCGAACCGAAGAGCAGGAGATCAAGGCGCGCACCCAGCAGTTCCAGCAGATGGAGCTTGCCGGCATGATCGGGCAGGAAAAGCGGCTGGAATGGACCGAATTGCTGCGCGACCTCCAGCGCCAGCTGCGGCTGCCGGGCATGAATTACGAGTTCGGACCGCAAGTTCCGCTCGAAAGCGTTGGCGGGGCCGGCTACGCCTACCACAGCAGCCAGCTGAAGATCCAGCTGCGCTTGCTGCATGAGGAAGACCTGCTAAACTTCGTCGGGCAGTTGCAGAAGGAGGCCAAGGCGCTGGTCGTCCTGCGCGGCTGCAAGCTTTCGCGCGTGCCGGGCGGAAGCACGGCGAGGGATGCCGCGCAACTGGTCGGCGAATGCACCATGGAATGGATCACCCTGCGCCGCGCCTCCGGGACCAGACAACCATGAGACGACGCCATCTGCCCGTCCTTCTGCTGGCTCTCGCCGCCCTGCCGGCCTGGCCGCAGAGCGAAACGTTGGGCCGCCTTTTCTTCACCCCGGCGCAGCGCGCGGCGCTCGACCGCGAGCGCCTCCTCGGAATCAACCAGCGCCCGAGCGGCCTCGATGGCGATGCGAGTTACACGTTCAATGGCGAGGTGCGCCGCAGCAGCGGCAAGAACACCCGCTGGATCAATGGCGAAGCGCAGCCGGCAGGCGGCCGCGGCCCCGGCGTTCCCGCCGGCGACACCTATCACCCGGCCACCGGCGAGCACGACAGCCTGCTCGGCGGCGGCACGATCATCATCCAGCGCAAGCCGCCGAAGCCATGAATCGCCGGCGGATCAGGGAGAGCAGGAAGCAATCGGGGATCGCGCTGATTGCGTTGCTCGTCCTGTTGATCCTGGCTGGCAGCTATGCGTTCTACCGTAGCGTCAATGTCGGATTCGGGGGCAAGGACCGAGACGCCGCCCTTATGGTCACGCTCGCCAGGGCAAAGGACTCCCTGATCGCATACGCGGTAATGGACAGCAAACGTCCCGGCAGGCTGCTATGTCCGGACCTGCTGGGCGATGGCATCTCTCCCCTGCTCTCCCGCGATGATTGTGATGCCTACGCAGGCTGGCTGCCATGGAAGACGCTCGATCTCAAAGAAGCGACCGATGACTATGGCACAAGACTGCGCTACGTCGCACTGCGCTGGTTTGGCGGCGACCGCGCCATGCCGCCGCTCAATAGCGAAACCCTTAGCCTTAGCCAACTTGCGGCGGCTAGCATTTCAAAATCCTCGTTGGATGGCATCTCGCTTGGCACTCTCTATCTAGATATCCCTGTCGGTAACGGCACTGACGCGACTGATCCGACAATCGATCCGAAGAATGACATTGTGGCGTTAATTATCGCGCCACGCGGGGAACTCGACGCACGAAACGCAGATAGCGACAACTATTTCTTTTCCGGCAAATCATCGTCCGATCCAGACAACGACGTCATCATGCCAGTGACCCGCCAGGAGTTGATGGCCGCCGTCGAGAAGCGCGTCGCCAACGAGGTCAAGGCCTGCCTGGAAGGACACGCCTCAAGCAGTTTGGAAAACCCTGCGCAAACTTACCCTTGGCCGGCGCCACTCTCCAGCAGCACCTTCAAGGGCACGGCCCAAAGCCTGTTCGGCATGATTCCCGCCACCCAGCCCGGCGGCAATCCGGATATCGACCTCAAGCAGACGATCAGTAATCTGACTTCTGCACAAAACACGCTTACGACAGCAATGGCAAATACCGACCTTGCTGCCGCCCAGCAGGCGCTGGCCGCCATCAACGAAATTGCCGGCATGGCGAGGGCGCAATTCGACCGTCTGTTCCTTGTTGCAGAAACGCTCTACAAAAGCACAAAAAAAGAAATAACGGTAGATGATAATACCATCCTCATTTCTATTTTCAGCGACATTGGAGACGCACCGGACAACGTTACCATTGCTGCGGAAAGGCCCCGGCTTGCAATATTCAAGAGTGCATTGTCCGACAACGGATTCGATGTATTTCTCGCTGAACTTTCGACCCAAAATCAGAATCTCGCCCAAGCTATCAATGCTGCGGCCAGTTCGCCATCGTATGACAGCTTCGATGCACTACAGAGTCAGGCCAACCTTTTCCGAAGAAAGATTTACGGCTACAGCATTACGCCCAATCCCGAAATAACCCAAGCGATCACCGTCGCATCCCCCATCGCCACGGATGCACGGGACAATGCAGCCATCGCGAAAAACTTGTCCGACTACACCACCGAACCCAACATCACAAAGGCCAACGCTGCAATCAGCCGGGCCAATGACCTGTTCAACGCCAATACGGTCATCTACAACACGGTACTTGCTTCGCGCGTCAACGTTGACGCCAGTGAATTCCGCTATCTCGCACTGCGGGCGGGAACATTTCTGGCTGCCTATTCTGCAGCCCCGGACATGAACTCCCTGGATGCCCTTGCGGTGGTGCTGAACGGCGCCCTTCAGTCGGTTAATGCCGTCTCGACGGGATCGACCACCGTCCTTGCCGCGAAGGCTGCCGCCGTTGGCGCACTCAACGCGACACTGCCGCCGAACACCAATACGGTCGTCAGCCTTTCCAACGTGGCGATCACCCGCATCGATGCGCTCGCGACCGCCATCGAGAACAATGGTGACAACGTCTTACTCGAAACGCTCAAGATTGCCGATTCGCGACTCGCGCAGGCGATCTCGGGATCCCTGGATGCCGCGACGCTGAAAAACACGATTGATGGCATCGTCTACTGGGCGACGCAGACCGCGACCTACGCCAACGATATCGCCCGCAAAGCCCGGAAACGGGTAAATCTGCCGGCTACCAGCGACAGCGGCACCTCCGCCTACACAAGATCCGGTCAACTCCTTGATAGCCTTGATGGCTCCAGGGGATCAATCGCGCTTCTCAACGACTACATCCAGGCCCCCGGCGATACAGCCAAGGCAGCCGAAGCCCAAACCGCCGTCAGCGCAACCCAGACTGCACTTGCCAGAACCATCGGCAGCGCATCCACGCTTGAAGCCATCCTCGAAAGCGGTACCGCCCAGGCAGCTTCCATAACACAGTGGTACGGCAACGCCTGCGCGTTCCTGCGGCCAGCCGTGACTCCTTCTTGGTGGGCAGCCAACAACTGGGCCAATACCACTTTCTATCAAATCAGCGACAGGGTGCGCCCAGCCACCGGCAAACTTACCGTCAATGGAAATGGCGAGTATCGCGTCGTGGTAGTGGCTAGCGGCCGTGCCTTGGAAGATCAGAATCGTGCTGCTGTACCAAGAACCACCCGGAACTATCTCGAATGCGCCGACCCGGATCAATCCCCCCCTCAGATGTGCAACCGGACCCCGTCTCGCGACGAAAGCGCAACCGCACCGGATACGCGCTTCTGGGGCACCACTCCATCGTCAAAATTCAACGACCGCTTGGCATACTAAGTTTGCGATGCAAGAAACAAACACAAAATAGTATCCCATGGAATAGAATTGTCCGTATGTTTACAATCTTCACCACGCATGCATTCGACGCCTGGTTTTGCAGTCTCAAGGACAAGCAGACCCAAAGGCGCATTCAAGCGCGCATTGATCGTGCGGAAGACGGCAATTTAGGGGACTGCGAAACGGTTGGTGAAGGCGTCTCCGAGATGCGGATACACTGTGGGCCGGGATATCGCGTCTATTTTACGAAGCGAGGGCTTGAAATCATCGTCTTGTTGGCTGGTGGTGACAAATCCAGCCAATCGAAAGACATCAAAATCGCACTCGAATTGGCCAGCAAACTGTAAGAGGTCGCCATGGAAGCCATCAAACTCAAAAAATGGGATAGTGCGGAGCATCTCAAGACCGATGAAGACATGGCGCTTTACTTTGAAGCCTGTCTCGAAGAAGCGGGAAGTGATGCGGCCTTCATTGCCAAAGCCCTCGGTACGATTGCTCGTGCCAAGGGCATGACGCAACTGGCCAAAGAAACCGGGCTGGGCAGGGAAAGCCTGTACAAAGCACTCTCCGGGGAAGGCAACCCAAGTTTCTCAACCATCCTCAAGGTCATTTCCGCCTTGGGCATCAGGCTCCATGCAGAACCCGCCAAAACGTAACGACCGGCGGACCCGGCCATCCCGCCAACGGAGCTTCGGGTGCTCGGGTTTCACGCTGGTCGAACTGGCCATCGTGCTGGTCATCGTCGCACTGCTGACCGGCGGGCTTCTGCTCGGCATCTCGGCCCAGCGCAACGTGGCGGAGAATGCAGGCGCCCAACGGCAGCTGGAGAATATCCGCGAGGCGCTGCTCGGGTTCGCCATGGCCAACGGTCGCCTGCCCTGTCCGGCCGACCCTGCCCTGACCAGCGCTGACGCCACGGTTGGAACCGAGGACAGGCCGAACGTGAGCTCGCCCTGCGACCGGATATACGGCGTCGTTCCGTGGGTGACGCTGGGTTTGCCCGAGTTTGACCCTTGGGGTCGACGGTTCACCTATTTCGCGAATGCCGGCTTCACTGCGCCGCTCCCGCCTGGCGCGCTGGCCGCCTTCACCCTGAGTACTGCAGGTAACGCCAACATCAAGGACACAGCTGGCAGCGGCAGCAACATCGCCTCCAATCTGCCGGCCGTCGTCGTCAGTCATGGGAGCAATGGGATCGGCACGTCAAACGACGAAGTGGAAAACACCAATTCAACCCTGACCTTCGTTTCCCGCACACCGGGCAACGACTTCGACGATCTCGTTGTCTGGATCGTGCCGAGCATTCTCAATGCCAAGATGGTGGCCGCCGGGCGGCTGCCGTGACAGGCTACGCCGTCTCTTCCTTCGGGTCGCGCGCCATCAGCAGTTCGAGTTCCTCGCTGGCGCTGACCCGGCCGTCGAGAATGGCGGCGATGGCCCGGGAAATCGGCATGTCCACATTCAGTTCACCAGCCAGACGCTCCACCTCGCGGGCGGTATAGACGCCCTCGGCGACATGCCCGAGCTCCTTCAGGATATCCGGCAGCGACTTGTTTGCCGCCAGCGCCAGGCCGACACGGCGGTTGCGCGAGAGGTCGCCGGTGCAGGTCAGGATCAGGTCGCCCATGCCGGCGAGACCCATGAACGTGTCGCGGTGGGCGCCCAGCGCCACGCCG
>JAFLDQ010000205.1 GCA_017302355.1 Dechloromonas sp. | reverse complement strand
TGTCCAGTCTCGAAGCGGACATCGTCCGGTACCGGAAGGAGCGCAAGGAAATCCTGCTTGGCTCGAAAGCGGTCGGGCAGGAGAACTGGGTTCTCGAGGAAGACGGCAAGCTGGGTCAGGTCAAGGGTGCCAGGGAGTGGGAAGCGGAAACGGTTGCTCTCGGCGCTGCCGGGGACACCTTCGATATCGCCACTTTCTTCCTGCAGATCTGCCTGGTGATGGGCGCCGTCAGCCTGCTTCTCAAGGGGGAGCGGATGCGCAACGGCTTCTACGGCCTGATGGTTCTGCTCGGCGCCGCCGGGGCTGTGTATAGCGTCATGGCCTTCATTCAGGCCGGGGCGTTCGCCTGAGCGCCGCGATCATCGCAGTCTGCGCGCGGCCAGCCGGCCACGATCCGCCGGGAGCAGTGGGAGGTCGAAGTCGCGGAGGAATGACGGAAAGGCCACTGTTCGGGTCCGCCGCGAATCAGCGGCCGGCCCGGGCGAGATTCCCTCCGTCTTCAGCCAGCCGGGCTACCCGTGGCGCACCTTGCCGGTGCGACCCGCCGCTTCCGACCTTGGCCGGGATACTTGCAAGCGAGGGTCTCGCCGGCCAGTTGGGTGGCGGGCCAACGGTTCTCCCGGTGGCGCCAGTGAAGCGCACGGGCAGATTGGCGATGACCAAACCTGGCGGGACAAGAAGAACGGGGGCCGCAGCCCCCGTTCTTCTGCGATGGAATGCCTACTTCTTGTCGAACGGCGTCGGACGCGGCGTCGCATCGGCCGACGGCGGCAGGATCGGCAGCTTGAAGTTCGGCTGGTCGCCGGTCAGCGTCTTCAGGAAGGCGACGACCTTGGCGTTTTCCTCGGGGGTGAACTTCTTGCCGAGCTGGATGCGGGCCATCGTGTCGACTGCTTCCGGCAGCGTGTTGGCAGCGCCGTCGTGGAAATAGGGATAGGTCATTTCGACATTGCGCAGGGTCGGCACCTTGAAGTTGAAGCGGTCGGCATCCTTGCCGGTCACGGCAGCGCGGCCTTCGGCCTTGCTGTCGCCCTTGTACGGTTCGACCACGCCGAACTTCTGGAACGAATTGCCGCCGACGGCCGGGCCGTTGTGGCAGGCGACGCAGCCGGTTTCCTTGAACAGTTGGTAGCCGGCCAGCTCGTTGGCGGTCAGTGCTTTCTTGTCACCCTTCAGCCACTTGTCGAAGCGGGAGTTCGGCGTGACCAGGGTGTCCTCAAAGGCGGCGATGGCCTTGGTCACCTTGTCGATGTCGATCTGGTCGCTGCCGAAGGCTTTCTTGAATTGCGTGACGTAGCCGGGGATGGTCTGCAGCATGCCGACGGCCAGGGTGTGGCTGAATCCCATCTCACCCGGGTTGGCGATCGGGCCGCCAGCCTGCGCCTTGAGGTCGGCAGCGCGGCCGTCCCAGAACTGGGCGACGTTGAGCGTGGAGTTGAGTACCGTCGGCGCGTTGATCGGGCCTTGCTGCCACTTGTCACCGATCGAAGTCGGGATGTTGTCGGTGCCGCCCATCGACAGGTTGTGGCAAGAATTGCAGGAGATGAAGCCAGATTTCGACAGGCGCGGGTCGAAATAGAGCTGCTTGCCGAGTTCGACCAGGGCTGGATTGGTGACCTTGGCCGGCTGGATCGGCTGGATCGGCTCCTGGCTGGCGGCGATCGACGTCTGGCTGGCAAGGCCGGCGCCGAGCAGGAAAATTGCTGTGGAAATAATTCTGCGATTCATTATCATCCCTCATCGATTGGCTAAACAGTCCGACCATTGTCTTTCAGGGCGGACTGCCGATATTGATTTATGTCAATGATTTTTATGGGGTTGACCTATAGGCGTCATAGGGTGTCCCTATAGTTGGCATGGATGTTGGTTTCCGCGCGTGGCATGGAGAGCCGTCGTGACCTTGACTGAATTGCGTTATATCGTCGCCCTGGCGCAGGACGGCAATTTCAGCCGGGCGGCCGAGCGCTGTTCGGTCAGCCAGCCGACGTTGAGTGTGGCGATCGCCCGTCTCGAGGATGAACTCGGGGTCCACCTTTTCGAGCGCGGCAAGGGCTTCGTCAGCCCGAGCGCGGTCGGCGTCCGGGTGGTCGAGCAGGCGCAGCGGGCCTTGCTCGAGGTGGAGAAGGTGCGGCAGATCGCGCTGCAGGGACGTGACCAGCTGGACGGGCCGTTGCGTCTCGGCGTCATCCACACCATCGGCCCCTATCTGCTGCCGCAGCTGATCCACGCCCTGAAGCGGGTGGCGCCGCGCATGCCGCTGGCGATCGAGGAGAACATGACGGCCAGCCTGGCCGACCTGCTGCGCGACAACGAGGTCGACGTCGTCATTGTCGCCCTGCCTTTCGATGTGCCCGGCATCCTGACGCGACCGATCTACGACGAGTCGTTCAAGGTGATCGTCCCGCGCGGGCATCCGTGGGAGAACAAGGAATGCATCGCGCCGGAAGAGGTGGCGGGCGACGAGGTGCTGTTGCTGAAGGCCGGAAACTGTTTCCGCGACCAGGTGCTGGGCGCCTGCCCGCAGGTCAGCAGCCCGGAGACCGATGTCCGGCTCGGCCACTCGATCGGCACCATCCGCTGCATGGTGGCGTCCGGTCTCGGCGTTTCCGTGCTGCCGGACGGCGCCCTGCGTCACCCGTACAGCAACGACCTGATCAGCGTGATTCCCTTCTCGCCGCCGGAACCGTCGCGGCGCATCGCGCTCGCCTGGCGCGTCGGCTTCGTCCGCCCGAAGGCCATCGACGCCCTGCTGGCGGCCGTGCATGCGCTGACATCGCCGGCCTATCACCTGCTCGACTGAGACGGTTGCGGTCGACGTCGGAAAACCGGCAAAAACCGGGGAAACTTACCAGTGACGCACCTTGCCGGTGTCGAGATGGACGAACTTGTCGCGCGGATAGAAGCCGACGCCGCCGACGCTCTGCGACATCGCGGCATCGCGGAGGTCGGAAAGCGGGACCCCGGGAATGCGGATGTCGATCGCCTTGCCCTGCATGTGCAGGCTGTTGCGGGCGACACCGCCGCCACGGCTGTTGCGCAGGCGGGAATTGGTGGCGGCGCAGCGGTAGCCGGAAATGACATGCAAGGGCTGGTCGGAACCGAGTTCCTGACGTGTCCTGTACAGCAGGTCGAACAGCTGCGGGTCGATCTGGCCGATTTCGCCGGAGTAATGGTCGCGCAGAAAACGATTGAGCGTGCTCAGCCCGTCGGGGACGTAGTGGGTCCCGACAGCAAAGACGACCGAAACCCGCTCGCCGGTATGGGTGTGATCGAATTCCAGGCTGCGCGCATTGGGCAGCGCGGCAAGGGCGGGCTTGGCCAGAGGCAGGACGACGCCCGCCATGGCCAGCTTGGCCGCGCGACTAAGAAACAGGCGGCGTGAGTGGTGGATATGCGGATTCGACATGGGGTTCGACTCGGAATCTAGTAGTTCGATTTTGCGCCAATTGCAATGCGATTGAAAGCACCCGGAGATGGCGCGCGCTGGCGCAGGGCTTCGTCCAGGATCTTGTCCTGGCCGTAGATGTCTGGGAAGAAATGAATCCTCCCGTCCCGGACGACGGCGGTGGTGTAGGCAATGACCACCGGAAAAGGTTCCCGCAGGCGCAGTGTCGCCGACCGGCCCTTGGTCATTGCCTGGACGATGCGCTCCTCGGTCCATTCCGGCTCGTCGGCGAGGACGAATTTCGCCAGCGCCACCGGCTCCTCGACGCGGATGCAGCCGTGGCTGAAGTCGCGGCGGTCGCGCTTGAAGAGATGGGGGGTCGGCGTGTGGTGCAGGTAGATGTTGTCGCTGTTGGGAAAGACGAACTTGATGTCGCCGAGCGCATTCCTCCTGCCGGGCCTCTGGCGGATGCGCATTTCCCCGCGCTGGACCGCGTCCAGGCTGGCCTCGGAAAAACCGCTGACCACCCTGCCATCGCGGCCGACGAATTCGAATCCCTGCTGATCGAAATAGCCCGGCTCGCGCCGCAGCTTGGGCAGCGTTTCGCCGCGGGCGATCGACGGCGGGACGTTCCAGTACGGGCTGAACTCGACGAACTGCATCTCGGCGTCGAAGATCGGCGTCCGGGTCTTGGCCGCATTGCCGACGATGACGTTCATCGCAGCCTTGACCTCGACCTTGCCGTCGCGCACCTCGTAGGCGCGCACCCTGAACTCCGGAATGTTGACGACGATGGCGCGCGATGCCGGCGGCAGCGGCGTCCAGCGCAGGCGCTCGAGCGCCAGTTCGAGTTGCCTGACCCGCGCTTCGGGCGTGACGTTCAGTTGCTCGAGGGTGCCCTTGCCGACGACGCCGTCCGGCGTCAGCCCGTGGCGTTCCTGAAACGACCTGACGCCGTCGACGAGCCTGCCTTCGTAGCGTGCCGGCGGCGCGCCGTTGGCCGGCAGGTCGCCGAGCAGCTTCAGCCGCTGGCCGAGGACCGCGATGCCGGGATAAGCCTGCCCCGGCTGGAGCTTGCCTTCGGCCGGCGGCGGCAATGCCCTGTGCCAGGCCGGATTCCCTGCCAGGAGCCGGTAACGGGCGAGCGCCTCCCGGAGCTCCCGGTACTGGGCGAGCGGGGGTTGCGCGCCGCGCGCCGCTTCCGCCAGACGGTCGTCGGCAATTGCCGAATTCAGCAGGGCGTCGGGGTCGAATCCCGGCCCGGATGCGCCGCCGTAGTTTTCCGCGAGCTGCTGCGGGTCGATGCGGCCGGAGCGCAGATCCGCGAGATAGCGCCGGGTTGCGGAAGTCAGCGCCTGATCGATCCGAAGCAGCGAGTCGTTGCCGGGAACAGGACCATTGGCTGCGCTTTCGATGGCATTTCGCAGGAATTCGGCGCCATAGTCGTTGGCATCGAGGCCATCCTCGGCGGCGCTGGAGAGGAGATCGACCGCCTTGCGCGCGGTCGCCGTCGGACGTCCGTCGCTGAACCAGCGCAGCGTGTCCGCCGCGCCGGCAGGCGCGATGCCGAGCATCTCCAGGGCGATCGTCAGGCAGATCGCCGGGAGATGCCGCGTCGCGAAAGATCCGCAACGGGACGGGGACGGTGGCGATGACATATGAGACATGTGATTTCGCGGAATGCGGATTGCCCCGCATTATGTACCATTGGCAAAAGGTCCGGACAAGCTTTGCCGTTCCGGCGTCCGGGCCGCATGCATGAAAGGCGTCTCGTGTGGACTGATCCTCGCTCCATGGTGCCGCG
>JAFLDQ010000204.1 GCA_017302355.1 Dechloromonas sp. | reverse complement strand
ACGCGTCGAACATGGCCGGCAACAGCCGCTCGTCGTGCTGCAGGTCGGCATCGATGACCGCGACGAGGGGCGCCGAAGAAGCCAGCATTCCCTCGATGCACGCCGAGGACAAGCCGCGCCTGCCGATACGCTGGATGCAGCGCACCCGGCCGTCGCGCTGCGCCAGTTCCCGCACCGTTGCCGCCGTCCCGTCCGGAGAATCGTCATCGACGTAGATCATCTCCCAGTCGACCCCGGGCAGCACGGCGGCAACCCGATCCCTGAGTTCGGCGACGTTGCCGCCCTCGTTGAAGGTCGGCACGACAATGGACAGCTGTGGCATGAAAACCCTTCTCCTGAATGGCCCGACCTGCCGGGCGGCGTCAGTGTACCGCATTCGCCCCGCCGCACGCCGGCCGGCACGACCGCGCGCTGCCCGGCGGCGTTGCCGGTGGGTGTGGCAGAATGCAGAGCGCGGCCTGCGAGAGCCAGGCATCCACCCCGGAGAACACCTTGACCCAAGACCGCCGGATCCTTCTCGACAACCGCTGGCGGGCTCTCGACTCCGGCATGCGCGGGCGCGGGCCGGGTGGCGCGCCGACGGCCTTCCCGCGAACGCCCGCGGGCCTGAACCGCGGCAGGCAGCGGGTCAAGCGGGTCCGGCCGATGAGCGAGACCGGTCCGCTTTCCGAGCGCCGCCGGCGATGATGACCCCGGTCGAATACGCCAGACATGACGGTCTCGGCCTGGCGACCCTGATACGGCGTGGCGAGGTGAGCCCGGCGGAAGTCCTGGATGCGGCGATCGCTCAGATCGAGCGACACAACCCCGTCCTGAACGCAGTCATTCGCAAGCGTTACGAACAGGCACGCCACGACGCCATGCGGGTGAACGCCGCCGCGCCGTTCGCCGGCGTCCCTTTCCTGCTCAAGGATCTGATCGCCAGCATCGCGGGCGAACCGACCGGCTGCGGCAACCGCCTGCTTGCCGCGATGCCCATGCCGCGCGACAGCGAGCTGGTTCGCCGCTTCCGCGCCGCCGGTCTGATCATCGTCGGCCGTACCAACACGCCGGAATTCGGGCTGACGCCGTACACCGAGCCGGAAGCTTTCGGCCCGACCCGCAACCCGTGGTCGCTCCGGCACTCGCCGGGCGGCTCCAGCGGCGGCTCGGCGGCGGCGGTGGCGGCGCGCCTGGTGCCGATGGCGAGCGGCGGCGACGGGGGCGGCTCGATCCGCATCCCGGCCGCGTGCTGCGGCCTGTTCGGGTTCAAGCCGAGCCACGGCATGAACCCGACCGGGCCCGAATTCGGCGAACTCTGGCGCGGCTATGCGATCGAGCATGTGCTCACCCGCTCGGTTCGCGACAGCGCCGCCATGCTCGACGCCACCGCGGGCCCCGATCCCGGCGCCCCCTATGCCGCCCCTTGGTCGCCGCGGGCCTTTCTTGACGAGGCGGGGGCGGATCCCGGCCCGCTGCGAATCGCTTTCACCGGCGCTCCCCTGCTCGGCGGACATGGCGTCCATCGCGATTGCCTGGCCGCCCTGGAAGCCAGCGCCAGGCTGCTCGCGTCGCTTGGACACCATGTCGAGGAGGCCGCCCCGCCGGTCGACCGCGAGGCCTTGGCCCGCGCCTTCATGACCGTCGTTGCCTGCGAGCTGCGGGCGGAAATCGAGAACTTCGGGCGGATCACGGGTCGCGCGATTCACGCCAGTCAGTGCGAAACCGCAACCTGGGCAATCGCCCTTCTCGGCCGTTCGAGCAAGGCGGCAACCTACGTAAACGCCGTCCGCGCCCTGCAGCTGGCGGCCAGGGCGATGGCGCCATTTTTCGCGCGCTACGATGTGCTGCTGACGCCCACCCTGGCAACGCCACCCGCCATGACCGGCTCGCTCCAGCCATCGGCCGGGGAAAAACGCCTCCTGCGCATCGTCAACCGACTCGACGCCGGCTGGCTGTTGCAGGCGCTAGGCGTCCTCGGATTGCTGGCCGAAAGAACCTTCGACTACCTTCCCTTCACCCCGCTGTTCAACGCGACCGGCCAGCCGGCGATGTCGGTGCCGCTGCACTGGAATGGCGAGGGGTTGCCGATCGGCACGCAGTTCGCCGGCAGGTTCGGCAGTGACGCGGCGCTGTTTCGACTGGCCGGCCAACTGGAACGGGCGCAGCCATGGTTCGAGCGCGCGCCGCCGGGCTATCCGGGCGGGCCGGATGGCGGGTGACGGCAGCCCGTACACGACATGAACAGTTCGTTGCATTCTGTTACTTGAATTCTCCGGGATGCACCCTTATCTTGAACCCATGCGCTGATGATTCAGCCTGACGGCCACTCTCCCCCTCCTCCCGGTGGCCGTCTTGGAAGCCTCGGACTCCCCCCGGTCCGGGGCTTTCATCCTTTCCGGCAGCGACCGGCGCACCCGGTTCGAGACATCCTGGCTCATTTCTAGAATGGATTGTCAGGACATGCCTCCGCGATCGGGCTAGGATGCGGTCGTCGAGGCTCCCCTTCCTCCGGCGGCACCATGACCCCCTCCCTGTCGGGCATCGCCCGCAACATCAACCGCCACGCGGCCAATTCGCGTATCGGCGGGCGCCTGTTGCGCACCTTGCCGGTACCGGCGGACCTCGGAGCGGTGAGCGACATCGACCGGGCTGGCGAAGTTCCTCCGGAGTCGGCCGGCCTGACCCGGGACGATGTCGGCGCGATCTGGTCGCGCGCCGAGGATCTCTACTGCACCGGCTATTACCCGGCGCTGATGCTGTGCATCCGCCGTCACTGCAGGGTCGTGGTGAACCGGGCGATCGGGCTTGCCCGCGGATTCGGCGAACCGGGCGGCCCGCAAGTCCCGGAACCGGTCACCACCAGGACCCCCGCCTGCCTCTACTCGGCGAGCAAGGCGGTTACCGCCATCGTCATCCACAAACTCGCCGACGAAGGCCGCATCAACCTGCTCGACCCGGTCGCCCATTACCTTCCCGAGTTTGCCAGGCACGGCAAGGAACGGTTGAACATCCTGCAGATCCTTTCCCACCGGGGCGGCGTACCGGGCATCCGGAGCGACCTCTCGCTGGAGGAACTGATTCGCCACGAGACCCTGCTCAAGCTGATCTGCGACGCCGAACCGACCGACGTGCTCGGTCGCCGCCAGGCCTACCACGCCATCACCGGCGGGACCATCCTGCAGGCCATCCTCGAGCGCGTGACGGGACATTCGATCCGCAGCTACTGGCATGAGCATTTCAAGAAGCCGATGCGCTTCCGCCATTTCGACTATGGCGCCACGCGCAAGGAATTCGATCGGATGGCGCGCGACCGGTTTGCCGGCGCCCGGGTACCGCAGCCATTGCGCACCTATTTCCGTCAGTTTCTCGGTCTGGATGTCGAGAGGGACCGCGATTTCGTCAACAACTACGCTTTCTTTTCCGAACCGGTACCGGCGGGAAACATGATCGCCACCGCCGAGGAGACCAGCCGTTTCTTCCAGATGCTGCTCGATGACGGCCGCTATGGGGCAAAGCAGATCATCAGCAAGCTGGCTGCCCACCGGGCGACGTGGGAAACGTCGCCGCATCGACTCGACAACACGCTGAAGGTGCCGCTGCGTTACTCGGCAGGCATGATGCTCGGCGGCAAGCCGCTCGGTCTTTTCGGCCCGCACACGGGCAACGCCTTCGGACACCTCGGGTTGATCAACATCTTCGCCTGGGCCGACCCCGATCGCGACATTGCGGTCGCCCTGCTCAGCACAGGAAAACCCTTGCTGGCACACAACGCGTTCTTCCTGATCCAGTTGTTGCGCGAAATCAACAACCGGATTCCCCGCCGGCAACGGGCGCGGTCCGGGCCGGGTTTGGCCACGTCTCCCGGGTTGTCCGGCAACCGTTGATCCGCGGACGATCCCGTATCGACCCGACGCCGCTCGCCGCGCGGCGACGCCGACATCGACCGGCGCCGCAGCGACGGTGCGCGAAAAAGCCCGGCCACCGTGTCACGCCGGGTTCGTGCGGCTGCGCATGACAGGGCAGCCGCCGGCCTTCGCCCTCCCCGGCCAGTGCGGAGCGGCGGGCGCCGTAATGCCGTCCGCGGATCGGGGCGCGGGGTCGCCTTCGGGTTAGAATCGCTCTTCGAGCCACATTCCCTGGAGGACATCATGAAGACTGGGACCGGACTGCTGTGCGCCACCCTGGCCGGGATCCTCGCGGCCTGCGCGTCTCCCGGCGGCGACTCCGGCGACAGCCGGACGCTCAACGTCCCGTTGCAGCCAGGCCAGCAGAACATCGGGGCGGTCGCCCAGGCCACCCTGATCGCGCGCGGCGAAGTGACCGATGTCAGGATCTTCCTCAGCGGACCGCTGCCGCTCGGGGTCTCGCGGACGCCGCAACTCTTTGCCTTCATCTACCCCGGAACCTGCGCCAGGCCAGGGCCCCAGCCGGCGTTCGCGATGAACAGCCCGCTCACCTCGTTCGCCGAGATTGGCGGCTGGCGGCTGGTGAGGACAGCGGCGGCGCCCCTCGATACGCTGCGCGACGGCAACCATTCGATCGTGGTTCGCACCAGCCCGCAGGACCGGAACATCGATCTCTTCTGCGGCGACATCCGCTAGGACAGGCCGCGCCAGGCCCGGGAATACCCATACCGTCAGGGAGACGACATGTTCGACGACAAGGTTGCGGTCATCACCGGGGCCGGCTCCGGCATCGGCCGCGCCCTCGCGATCCAGCTGGCCGAGGCGGGAGCGCGCCTCGCGTTGTCCGACATCAACCGGGCGGTGCTGGACGAAACCCTCGGCCGGTTGCCCAAGAGCAGGAGGAAATCGAGACCGCGGGTCAAGGCCTATACGCTCGACGTGGCGTCGGCCGAAGCCGTGTTCGCGCACGCCGACGAGGTCAGGAGCGATTTCGGGACGGCGCATTTTGTCTTCAACAACGCCGGCGCGACGATTGTCGGCACGGTCGACCAGACCTCGATCGAGGAGTACGAATGGCAGCTCGGCATCAACATGTGGGGCGTGCTCTACGGCACCAAGGCCTTCCTGCCGATGATGCTGGCGCAGCGGGAAGGCTGCATCGTCAACATCTCCAGCATTTTCGGACTGATCGGCTATCCCGAACTTTGACCGACTGAACTAGCCGAGTCCTTGAGCAGAGGGGGTTTCGGCTATTTTTTGGGCGGAAATGTACCCATGTATTATGGCCTATTTTGCTTTAATTTCGTGTGTAGTTGTGGCAATCT
>JAFLDQ010000203.1 GCA_017302355.1 Dechloromonas sp. | reverse complement strand
CAAGGGCGGCGTTCGGCGAGCGCGGCGACGTAGGCCAGGCAGCCGGCGACCATCACCGCCGCTGCCCCCTGCAGCACCGTGCCGACCGCGAGCGGCCCGACGTGAGACTGGCCGCCGGCGCGCACGCCGATCGCCAGCAGCATCGGCGCCAACCCGAGCAGCCCGCACGGGCGCCTGGCCCGCAACAGCATGCGTGTCATTCCGTCTGCTCCATCGAGGTCGGGGGTCGCTCTTCGCGCGGCGGCGCGCGGCTCATCCGGCCGCGCCTGCGGTCTCGTCGCGTCGGCTGCCGATCAACTGCTCGTACAAGCCCAGGTAGCGCCGTGCCGGCCCGTCCCACGACAGGTCCTCCACCATGCCGCGGCGCATCAGCGTCCGCCAGGCCAGGGGTTGCCGGTACCACTCGACCGCGCGCCAGGCGGCGTCGAGCAGCGCTTGCGGGGTCGCCGCCTCGAAGACGAAGCCGTTGCCGTCGGGCGCCGGGCTCTCGGCGCTGCCGGCGTCGCGCACCGTGTCGGCCAGGCCGCCGACGCGGCGCACCAGCGGCACGGTGCCGTAACGCAGGCCGTACATCTGCGTCAGGCCGCAGGGCTCGAAGCGCGACGGCACCAGGATCACGTCGGCGCCGGCGATCAGCCGGTGCGCGCCGGATTCGTCGTAGCCCAGGTGCACGGCCACCCGCCCCGGGTGCGCCGCCCCGGCGTTGCGCAGCGCGGCCTCGAGGCCGGCGTCGCCGGAGCCCTGCACGACCAGCTGGGCGCCCATGCGCACCAGGTCGGGCAGCGCCGCGAGCACCAGGTCCAGCCCCTTCTGCGCCGTCAGCCGCGACACCACGCCGAACAGCGGCGCGTCGCCGTGCTCCTGCAGGCCGTACTGCTGCTGCAGCGCCGCCTTGTTGCGCGCCTTGCCCTCCGGGCGTTCGGCGTCGTAGGGTGCGGCCAGCGCGCTGTCGGCGGCCGGGTTCCACACGCCGGTGTCGATGCCGTTCAGGATGCCCGAGACGTCGCTGCCGCGGCCGCGGATCACGCCCTCCAGGCCGACGCCGAACTCGTGCGTCGCGATCTCGCGTGCATAGCCCGGGCTGACGGTGGTGATGCGGTCGGCGAACTTCAGCCCGGCCTTCATGAACGACAGCTGGCCGTGGAACTCGAGCGCCGACGGCGACAGGTAGCGCGACGACAGGCCGAGCAGCGCGCAGTCGTCGTGCGGGAACAGGCCCTGGTAGGCGAGATTGTGGATCGTGAACACGCTCGCCGCGCCGCCCGCCGGGTGCGCATGCAGGTAGGCGCAGGCCATCGCCGCGTGCCAGTCGTGTGCGTGCACGACCTGCGGCGGCTGGGCGGCGACTACTGGTGGGTGGTCGGCGTCGGCGGCCTGTTCACGCTAGCCCGCTTCAGCGAGGCGTTTCTCGTGCTGCGCGCCCAGCAGACCGGCATCGCGCTGGCGCTGGTGCCGCTGGTCATGGTCGCGATGAACCTCGTCTACGCGCTCGCTGCCTACCCTTTCGGCAAGCTGTCCGACCGCGTCAGCCATTCGCGCCTGCTTGCCGGCGGATTGGTCGTGCTGATCGCCGCCGACCTCGTTCTGGCGGCCAGCCCCCACTGGGGCGCGCTGCTCGGCGGCGTCGCGCTGTGGGGCATCCACCTCGGCATGACGCAGGGCCTGCTGGCGACGATGGTCGCCGATACGGCGCCGGCCGACCTGCGCGGCACCGCCTTCGGCTTCTTCAACCTGGTCAGCGGGGTGGCCATGCTGGTGGCCAGCCTGGTTGCCGGTCTGCTCTGGGACACCCTGGGCGCGGCCTTCACCTTCTACGCTGGCGCCGCCTTCTGTCTGCTGACGCTGGCGGTGCTCGCCTGGCACCCTGTGGGGAATGCCGCCGTCCGGGCGGGACGACCGGACACTTCTCAGGAATCATGACCCCATGACCACCGCCCTCATTCTTTTCGCCCACGGCGCCCGCGACCCGGAATGGGCCAGCCCGCTGCGCCGCGTGCAGGCGGCGATCCGCCAGCGCACCGGCGACGTGGCGGTCGAGCTGGCCTTTCTCGAATTCATCCCCCCCAGCCTGCATGACTGCGCGGCGGCGCTGGTCGCCGGGGGCGCGACGAACATCGTCGTGATGCCGATGTTCATCGCCCAGAGCGGGCATCTCAAGCGCGACGTGCCGGAAATGCTGGAGCGGCTGCGGTCGACCTGGCCGGAAGTCCGTTTTTCATTGGCTGGCGCAATCGGTGAGAACGAGATCGTCGTCCAGGCGATGGCGACTGCGGCACTGGCGGCGGTGGGCGGAATGCCGGCCAAGCTGGCAGGCGATTAACCCAGCCCCAGATTGCAGAACATTTCGGCGTGCACTATTCAACCGTCAGCCGTGTCACGAAAAAAGGACCGGGAACGTAATCGGGGATGTGCACTAATGGAAGACCTGACCCCGGTTTCGCTATTTTGGCAACCTCGGATCATCTGGCATTACGCAGCGGAACTGAATCTCAGCTGACGCGTAGGTTCCGAAACCAGAATCTTGCCCCGTGCTGTTAACGGGAAGCATGACTCGATTCTTGTCAGCGCAGAATTTGGCAGCATCTCTGTAAAACCTAGCCTTAACCGCACTACCAGAAAAATCAGTGAAATTCCCGTGGCCACCGACCATGTACATGTCTGGACCTATCTGGACAATGCCATCAGTTCCAGTGGTGGCGCATCCAGAGAGGATGAGTACGAATGCTGCTGTAGCAGTTGATACTATTTTGATTTTCATGAAATCGTCCTTACCCCGAACTGAAATTGTATGGACTGCGTGGGGTTGCGCTGCCCAACGTTTGATCTGAGGCGCGAGCGCCATGCCGGTGCGAGTCGGCTCCAGCGAAGGGTTAGGCCCCACTCGCTGGAACACCGACCGGTATATGCACAGCAAGCTGGCGAATGCCTTCTTCGGTGCGAGCAACGTAATCTTTCGGCGGAGCATCTTCGTTGAAGAGAATCAGGCGATGCGTTGCATGGGCAGCCTTGTCGCGCAACTTCTTGAGCGCAGTGCGCTTCTTGCCTTGAAAAAAGGATGGCGCGACATTGAAGGCTTCGCCGCACAAGATGGCTTGGTCGACGCTTGCGCAGATATCGAATCCGTTGCGATCCTCATTGCCGAACTCAACTCTGTACTCTTGGAAAGGCAGCGACCTGTCTTGCAGGAGTTGGGCAACGCCATGAAGGATGACCAGATCAGACATGATTCTGTTTGCCGCTTCAAACAGTGTGACATCAGGGTATGGGTCGTGCCCCATGCGTGCACGCTTTACGGCTATGAGCAGCGGGAGCCCGGACAGCCCGGCGACCGACTTGCCTATGTCTTCCAACTCGTTGTGGAAGTCGGCGGTTATTGCCGCGATGTTGGTCGCGTTCAGGATGCGAACCGGTTGTCTCATTGCTACTTGTGGGGCCTAACGTTCAAGGTCAGGAGCGTGGCGCGGCTTTATGCGCCGAGTCCCCTGCACCGCAGGGTTGGGCACCTTGGAATGCTCATGCTGACCAGCACGCATGAACTTTCCTTAGCTCCGAAACCCAGCAAGCCAAAATGTCAGATGTATCGCGCCCGAGTTGCTTGGCAAGCTCGAAGAAACCGGGGCCGGGATGCATGTCGCCAACTTTGTGAACGACGATAACACTCAACATTCCTCTGCCCGAGGCGTCTTCTTCCTCTGAGATTTCGTCGAGTAAATGAAAGAGGCGTTGGTCATGGGCCTCAAGCCGCACGGACTTGATGCGCGCCGCGAGATCGGAATACGGAATCATTCCGCGCACCTTGGCGCGAGCAGCCAAGATGTCTTTGGCCTCGCGTTTTGCGTCTGCCCATTCCTTTGGTGTAAACCCGTAATTGCTCAAGTACGGCTCCTTTCAAGGTGCCCAACGAACAGCGTTCATCCGCCGCTGCGGACGAGTGTGGAGAAGGGGGGCGGTCATATCGGCGGATAAACCTCGTTGGACTGAACCGCAGGGCTGGCGGTCGCTATGGGGATTGTAAGGCGGGAGCGAGCGAAGTCAATTGACTGGCATAGGCCATGGGGGCTGCTGCGGGCGCGGTGAAGAGGGCGCGGCATCCGATCGAAGAAGTTGCTGGCGTGATTCCGGGGGAGAACGGCAGCTTGCCGGGCGGTATAGGAGCGCAGGGACGATCTGCCCCGCGAACGCCCATGCCGCTCACCGACTCATCTTCTTCGCGCAGGAAAGCGATCGTCACGGTGGCCCCCGAGCCTGAATTTGCTCGCGCTGTGGCGAGGTGATGGCGCTGAAACACAGCTTCTTTTGCGAAAAACAGGCGCACGTCGAGAAAATGGCCGCCTGAACCGCTTGTCTCCACCGCCGCCAGGCGCTCTCTTCCCTCCAGCGACGTTTGCCCACCAGCGAAACCCGGTAGGCTTTTTCTTGCCCCTTGACGCGTGCGCTTGCATTTATCGCGGACACGGCGCTAATGTGCGGGCCATCCACTCACCGAGGCATCGATGTTCGTCTTTCCTGGCAAGCTTTCGCGCAAGATCGTCGGGATGCTGTCCGCCTTTTTTCTGGTGGCCCTGGCGGCGATCGGCATGACGCTCTATCTCTCCTGGCAGCTGGAAGGCGTCGCGGCGGCGATCAACGACGCGGGCAGCCAGCGCATGCGCGCTTATCGCATGATTCACCTGATGGCGCACGGGAACGCAAGCCGGGAGGACGCCGGCGCGTTCGCCAGTCAGCTGCGGGCGGAACGCGAGCGCTTCGACGAGGTGCTGCGCGACCTGCGCCAGGGCGATCCCTCGCGACCGATGGCGCCCCCGCGCGATGGCGAGGTCGAGAAGAGGCTGCTCGCCGTCGAGGCTGCCTGGGGCGAGTCGATCCGTCCGCTGGTTGTCGCCTTTCCAGAGCAGCCTCGGGAATCGCGCGCGGCGGCCCTCGAACGTTTCGACAGCCAGGTGGAAGGCTTCGTCGGGAGCATCAACGACCTCGTCCTGGCGATGGAACAGAGCTACGCCGCGAATACCAATCTCCTGCGCTCGGTCCAGGCGGCTCTGGTCCTGATGGCCGTGCTCGGGACGGTCGTCCTGTTCTGGTTCTTCAGGCAGCAGGTGATCCGCCCGGTCAGCGAACTGCATGCCGACATCCGGCGGATGGGAGTGAATGACCTCGGGGTTCGCGTGCCGGTCGCCAGCGACGACGAATTCGGCGGTCTGGCCAAGGGCTTCAACGAGATGGCCGAGCATCTGCAGGCTGCCTACGGCACGCTCGAGGAGCGGGTGGCGGC
>JAFLDQ010000202.1 GCA_017302355.1 Dechloromonas sp. | reverse complement strand
TGGGGGTGATCAAGATGCGGGTCGACGATCTGCACGAATTCAACCCGATGATGGGCCATCGCGGCTGCCGCCTCGGCATCACCTACCCCGAAATCACCGAGATGCAGGCCCGCGCGATCCTCGAAGCCGGCCTGAACATGAAGGCCAGGGGTATCGACGTCAAGGCGGAAATCATGATCCCCCTGGTGGGAACCGTGCGGGAATTCAACGCCCAGGCCAAGGTCATCCGCCAGACGGCGGCAGCGGTCTTCGCCGAGCGCGGCGAGAAGCTCGACTACTTGCTCGGCACGATGATCGAGACTCCGCGCGCCGCGCTGATCGCCGACAGCATCGGCCAGCAGGCCGAGTTCTTCTCGTTCGGCACCAACGACCTGACCCAGATGACCATGGGCTTCTCGCGCGACGACGCCGGCAAGTTCCTGCCAAGTTACCTGAAGGACGGCATGTACGAGCAGGATCCCTTCCAGTCGATCGACCAGAAAGGCGTCGGCCTGCTGGTCAGGATGGCCGTCGAAAAGGGTCGTTCGGCCCGTCCGGGCATCAAGCTGGGTGTCTGCGGCGAGCACGGCGGCGACCCGGCCTCGGTCGGATTCTTCCATCGCACCGGGCTTGATTACGTCAGCTGCTCGCCGTTCCGGGTGCCGCTTGCCCGCCTGGCGGCCGCCCAGGCGGCCCTGGACGAGAGCGCCTGACCGGGCGCGCCACGTCCACAGCCAGGGCAGCGCACTTCCGGCCTCCCGCGGTTCCGGCCCGTGCGAAGGAGATCGCGGGTCGGCGCCGGCAGTTCGCTGCCGGTCGCCGGTTCGAAGCAGGGAGTGCGGCCGGCCGGCGCCTGTTGGATGCGGATCGTCAGCGGCCTGCCATTCCATCGGCAGTTCTTGACCAAGCCACTGCAACCTCGCGTCTTCAAGCGAAGAAGGCGGTGACACGGGCCAACACTGCTCCCCTGACCCTTATTCCGGTCCGCTAGGCAGATCCTCTCGGGCGTTCGGCCCGATGACCGGGAAAGCCGGCCAATTCCGCTCGCCTGTCGCGGTCGACCGCGAAAGATCGGTGAAACCTCCAAACGCGGGTCATTTCGGCGGGCGCCGGGCAAACGGCACATAGCCGACAAATACCAGCCAACCCAGAGGGATCAGGACGATCCCGAACCATGAGTCCGGATGTTCAAAGGCAAGAAATAACAGGCCCGTCAGGCCGAGAACAAGCGCCAGCACGATCAGCACCGCGTCACCGGCACGCGCGATCAGCTTTGCGGAATAGGAGGCAAACACCTCCCGGCCATATTCGTTGCGCCGGTTGAACACGCGCCTGCGAGCGACGTAGTAGAGCCCAAGGCCAACCATCAGCATCGTTCCGGCGACGAGGTCATCGGCGCTCATCAGCACCCCCTTTTCGGGAATCGATCCCGACCGTGGCGGCAGCGGCGGCTCAAGGCGCCTTGTCGAAATGGACGTCTGGCGGGAACTGAAGCAGCATGCTCTTGGCAAAACTCAGCATGCCCCATAGCAGCAAGAGCGGGAAGATCAATGTCTGGAGCAGAAAGACCACCATCAGGTCGACCATGTTCTCGGCCCAGCGCTCGGCGACCTCCTTGAAGCGCCGCGTCCGTTCTTCGATGTTGAAGTCGGGCACCTTCGACTTCAGCAAATCCAGCATGCCCTGGCTTTCAGGCGGTTTTGCATTCGACCCGCTCAAATTGTTGGCATCCTTTGCCGCCGAGTCCAGCAGAGCCTGACTTGATTCATATTTCTTTGCCAGCAGTCCATCGAACAGTCCATGGGAACCGATCGTCGCCAGCGGAACGGCAAAGCGCAGGACGAGGGCGATTACCAGCAGTTTCGAACACCACTCCGGAATCCGCCATCCCGCAACGCACAGAACTGACCACAGGACCGCAGCCGAAGCCAGGGCCGCGAAAACCATGGGACTCCCGCCCACTTCGATCAGAATCTTCTGGATGCCGAACGAAATGCTCGCGAAGAGCATCAGCGTCGAAAACTTCTCGACCAGATCGTTGATCGGATCGAGAAGTTCTCCCGGTGCGAATTTCACCCCCACGCCGCCCGGCTCGAAGGCCACGTCGGTTCCCTGCGCGACCGAAATCACCGCGTTGAGCGTTCGCGCGGTAGCGAAGGTCACCAGCGCGCGCTTCAATCCGCTATCGACCTGTTCCGTCGACCACTTGTCCAGCGGCGAAGTCCAGGAAACAACCAGTACGGCAACGAGGAGCAACGGCGCGAAGAGCCGCTTCAAGGTGGCCATGACAAGAAACCTCACTTCCGGTCGTGGAGGAAATGGAGACGGAGCTGGCCGAGGCTGTTGAGGAAGCACCATACCGCCAACAGCAACCCGGCGGCAAGCAGCCAATCAGGCAGCTTGTCGGCCATGTCAAGCTGCGAACTCAAGGAGTCCAATTGTTCCGCGGCGCCTCGCAGCTCGGCTACGGCGCTCGGCAAGTCCTGGCTGCGTATGCGGTTCACCATCATCTCGCTACCGTCGAGCAACTTGATGGCTTTGCTGCTGGTATCGACGATTGCCTTGGCCATGTTCTGCCCATCCCTTGCAATCGAGGTCGATAGTGTCTGGAGAGCGACGGCGCTTGCCTTGAGGTCGGAAGCAGTGCGTTTCATCGCCGTTCCTTGAGGCTCAAGCGGGCGTGTCATCACGACGATGGGGCGAATGCCATCCAGTTCCACCTTGGTCGGTACGGAAAACATCAGTCCATCGCCAAGGGACGCGAACGAATTTGCGGCGCTTCCCAGCAAACCGGCAACGCCCTGCATCCCTTCGGCATATTTTGGCGCAAGCGCGGCGTTATTCAATGCCGTGCCCCGAAGTTCCTCGACGAGTTGGCGCGTCGATTTCATCAACGCTTGCGCATCGTCGAGAAGTTTATCGTTTGCCTGAACCGTCTCGGCGGTCATGGCAATGACCCTGGCAGTTGAAACCATCGTCGCGGCAGCCGAACGAAGGGATTGCCCCAAGGACATGCCGAATTGCGCGTATGCCCATGCCACGCATGCCAGCAGCGCCACGCTCAAAGCAAGTTGAAGCCAGGCCAAGGCTCTGAATAGCGCGTTCGTCATGGTGGGGAAGCATCCATGAATTTTTCATGATGCGCAAGGGTTAACTCTGGATCAAGGCAGTCTCAACCGCCCCCGGGATCGGACGACGTGCAGTTGCCGGAAAACGGAAACCAGGTTGAATCGATGGGGCCAAGCTTCAATGACACCGCGGCGGTCGACGCAAGGAAAAGGCGGGAATTCACCCGCCTTTGCTGGCTGCATCGTACAAAGAATCAGGTGTTCTGCACGACGATATTCGGAAACTTCGACGTCATGTCCTTGGCCTTCCGGGCGATCTTGACCGCGATGCGGCGGGCGATGGCGCGGTAGATTTCCGCCGTCCGCGAATCGGGTGCGCCGACGACGGTCGGCTTGCCGCCATCGGTCATCTCGCGGATGGCCATTTCCAGCGGCAGACTGCCGAGAAGATCGACATCGTAATCCCTGCCCATGCGCTCGCCGCCGCCCTCGCCGAAGATGTGCTCCTCGTGGCCGCACTTCGAGCAGATGTGGATGCTCATGTTTTCGACGATGCCGAGGATCGGGACATTGACCTTCTCGAACATTTTCAGCCCCTTGCGCGCGTCGATCAGGGCGATGTCCTGCGGCGTCGTGACGATCACCGCGCCGGTCACCGGCACCTTCTGGGCGAGCGACAACTGGATGTCGCCAGTGCCTGGAGGCATGTCGACGATCAGGTAATCGACGTCGTGCCAGTTGGTCTGGCCAAGCAGCTGGTCAAGGGCCTGCGCCACCATCGGGCCGCGCCAGACCATCGGCGTCTCGACATCGACCATGAAGCCGATCGACATCGCCTGGATGCCGTAGGCCTCCAGCGGCTCCATGCTCTGGCCGTCGCGCGACTCCGGCTGCTGGCCGGCGAGACCCAGCATCTGCGGTTGCGACGGACCGTAGATGTCGGCGTCGAGGATGCCGACGCGGGCGCCTTCCTGGGCGAGCGCCAGCGCCAGGTTGACCGCGGTCGTGCTCTTGCCGACGCCGCCCTTGCCGGAGGCGACGGCGATGACATTGCGCACGCCGGGCAGCAGCTTGACACCGAGTTGCACCGAATGGGCGACGATTTTCGAGTAGACATTCGCCGACACGTTGCCGACTTCCGGCAGCGTGCGCACGGCGGCGATGACCTGCTTGCGGATGGTATCGATCTGCGTCCTTGCCGGATAGCCGAGCTCGATGTCGAAGGAGACGTCGTCGCCATCGACCTTGACATTCCTCAGCGACTTGCCGGCGACGAAATCGTTGCCGGTATTGGGGTCGACCGCGCCAGCGAGGGCGGTCCTGATCTGCTGTTCTGTAAGACTCATGGAGACTCCGGTTTGGAAAGGACGGCCGGGGAAATACCCGAGCAATTTGCTACAGTATACCGCAAACCCCGTTTGGCGGGAGGCTCGCGGTAAAATCAGTGCTTATTTTCGTTCCGGCCGCCTACCCATGTCGCGCAAGATTCTCGTCACCTCCGCACTTCCGTACGCCAACGGCGCCATTCATCTCGGCCATCTCGTCGAGTACATCCAGACCGACATCTGGGTGCGCTTCCAGAAGATGCGCGGCAACGAGTGCTGGTATGTCTGCGCCGACGACACGCACGGGACGCCGATCATGCTGCGCGCCGAGCAGGAGGGCATCACGCCGGAAGCCCTGATCGCCCGCGTCCATGGCGAGCACGCGCGCGACTTCGCCGGCTTCCTGGTCGGCTTCGACAATTACTACACGACCCACTCCGCCGAAACCCGCGCCTGCGCCGACGACATCTACCGCAAGCTGCGCGGCGCCGGGCTGATCGAGACGCGCACCATCGAGCAGTATTTCGACCCGGTCAAGCAGTTGTTCCTGCCCGACCGCTTCATCAAGGGCGAATGCCCGAAGTGCGGCGCCGCCGACCAGTATGGCGACAACTGCGAGGTGTGCGGGGCCGCCTATGCGCCGACCGACCTAAAGAACCCGTACTCGGCGATCTCCGGCGCCAAGCCCGAGCTGCGCGCCTCCGAGCATTATTTCTTCAAGCTCTCCGACCCGCGCTGCGAGGCCTTCCTGCGCCGCTACACGAGCCGCGACAACGGCGTCCTGCAGGCGGAAGCCGCCAACAAGATGCAGGAATGGCTGGGCGCCCCCGGCGAGAACAAACTGACCGACTGGGACATTTCGCGCGACGCCCCCTACTTCGGCTTCGAGATTCCCGACGCGCCGGGCAAGTATTTCTACGTCTGGCTCGATGCGCCGATCGGCTACATGGGTTCGTTCCGGAACC
>JAFLDQ010000201.1 GCA_017302355.1 Dechloromonas sp. | reverse complement strand
GCGTTCGAAACGGGGCAAAACGACCCGACGACAGCCGCTTCGGCACACATCACGGGGCTGACCAGCCAGAAAATCATGCGTTGGTAGCCACAGAGAAGGTTTGAAATATTACGAACACGGATTCAGGCGATTGCGATCCGGATCGGCGCGATGGCGTCCGCAAACAGTCCGGCCATCTTCCGATCCCGATGCGGCCGCCCGGACATTCGGAACGACTGTCTCTGGCTCGGCCAAATCAGCCGTTGGCGTATTCATCCTATTCTCCTCAGAGCCTGGCCGGCCTCAAATAGAAAGTGCAACACATGTTGGGAGGTAATGTGTTGCGATGGGAACGAACTACAAGCATTTGAGTTGTGAAGAGCGCACGATGATCCAGTTGAGTCGTGAGCAGCGTGCAGCGCGCGCCGAGTTTGATCAGTCGTGAATTGAAGCGTAACGGCTGGAGCAATCCGGCCACGGCGCCCAGGAAGCGGGGCCGTCCTCCGGTGGCGGGCGGCTACCGGGCGCCGCACGCGCAGCACCGCCCCGATGCGCTGGCGAGAACGGCGCGACGCCCCTCGCGCCTGACCCAGGATGGCCCGCTGTGGGGGCATGTCGAGCGCGTGTTGCGAGAGCGCCATTCGCCGGAACAGATCGCAGGCATCCTGCGCCGGATGCATCCAGACGAGCCCACCCTCCAGGTTAGCCAGGAGACCATCTGCACCGCACTGTACGCCATGCCGCGTGGTGGTTTGCGTAGCGAGTTGATCGCCTGCCTGCGGCAGGCACGCAAGAGCCGCCGACCACGCGCCCGGGGCGAAGATCGCCGGGGAACCATTCCCAACAGGGTCAGCATCCACATGCGCCCCCCGGAAATCGAAGAGCGCGTCATTCCCGGCCACTGGGAGGGCGATCTGATCAAAGGCGCCCGCAACGCGTCTGCCGCCGGTACGCTGGTCGAGCGAACCACGCTGTTCGTGGCCTTGGCAAGAATGGACAGCGCCACCGCCGACGCGGCGGTCACCGGCTTCGCAACCGTCCTCAACCGCATCGACGCACAGCGAAGACTCTCTCTGGCCTACGATCAGGGGCGCGAGATGGCGCAACACGAACGGCTCTCCGAGATGACCGGCGTCGATGTCCATTTCACCGATCCGCACGGTCCTTGGCAGCGCGACATCAACGAGGGAAGAATCAAGGCCGCGTTTCCCGGAAAGGCGCAATCAACCGATTCTTGCCTGTTCGGCTGGCCGCCGCAAGGCGCCGCATTTTCGGGTGGCGCGGTCAAATTCCCCGGTCACCATCGACGCCCGGCCAGGAAATGTGCTACCTTCGGAGTGGCGCCGTGGACACGGCGAACTTGTCCTCAACCTTGGCAGTTTACGGGAGCCACCGAGATGAACAAGACCGAGTTGGTCGAAATTGCCGCACGAGAGGGTGGTATTACTAGGGCCGCCGCCGAGAAGGCCTTGTCAGCCATCATCGAGGCGGTCGTCAGCACGGTGGCCAGCGGCGAATCGGTGACGCTGGTCGGCTTCGGCACGTTCAAGTCGGCCAGCCGCGCCGAGCGTATCGGCAAGAATCCCACGACGGGCGCGACCCTGAAGATCGCCGCGACGACGGTGCCCAGGTTCACGGCCGGCGCCGCGTTCAAGGCTGCGGTCGCCCCCAAGAAACCCGCGAAGAAGGTGTAAGCGGGCCTCACCCATGCGGGAATCGCCGTGGCGGATCCCGTTTCCTGGCTTTCAATGAACGATCAGAACCCAGAAAACCCTCCAGTTGCCCCGTCGTCGGCGCCGCCGCCGAACGATAGCCGTCGCCGCCTGCGCGAGTTGCTGGCGATCTCCGAACGGGATAGGACGGACGAGCAATGGGATGAAATCATTGAGCTGGAAATTCAGCTCGCGCCGGGCAACCGTGTCTCTGCATCCGACCCTGGCGGTGGTCAGAACCTTGGCGGTGGCCAGAACAAGCCGCCAGGCCAGCCCAGGAAGCACCGTCTCCGTACCGGCAGCAACAGCCGCCGGCCGCGGCCCAACAAGCCGACGGGCAACCCGGTCTGATCTCACCGCCGTTCGGCCCGGAGCGGCAATGGCACGGTCATGCAGCAGTTTGATCTGATCATCGTCGGGGGCGGACTCGCCGGCGCCAGCCTTGCCGTCGCCCTGCGTGACACGCCCCTGCGCATCGCCCTGGTTGAACACCAGGCGCCGACGCGCGCGGAAGGCTGGGATGCCCGCGTCTATGCCATCAGTCCGGCAAACGCGGCTTTCCTTGAGCGGATCGGCGCCTGGAAGCATCTCGATGCGGAGCGTATTTCGCCGATTCACGGCATGGATGTGCGTGGCGACTCCGGGGGGCGGCTGGCATTCTCGGCGTACGAGGCCGGGGTTCCGGAACTCGGATGGATGCTCGAGTCGTCGCTGATGGCCTGCGAGTTCTGGGAGAGCGCCAAGCGGCAGAGCAATCTCACCCTGCTCTGTCCGTCGCGACCGAAGAGCCTCGACCTCGCTGCGGATGGCGCCCGGCTCGAACTGGTCGATGGCGCTATCCTGTCGGCCCGTCTCGTGGTCGGCGCCGATGGTCGCGATTCCTGGGTTCGCCGGACGGCGGGTCTGTCAGCGGTCAGCACCCCCTACGGCGAGAAGGGGGTGGTCGCCAACCTGGAGACCGAGAAAGCGCATCGCAATATCGCGCATCAATGGTTCCGCGACGATGGCGTACTCGCCTATCTACCGCTCCCCGGGAACCGCATCTCGATCGTCTGGTCAACGCCGGATGAAAATGCGGATCAGCTTTGCGCCCTGCCTTCCGACCTGTTCTCCCAGCGCGTGGCCGCGGCGGGGGGGGGTTGCCTCGGCAGGCTTGATCTGGCGACTGCTCCGGTTGCCTTCCCGCTACGCCTGATGCGCGTTCCACAAACCGTTGCACCGCGCCTGGCGCTGGTCGGCGACGCGGCGCACGGCATCCATCCTCTTTCCGGGCATGGCATCAACCTCGGTTTTCAGGATGCCGGCGAACTGGCGGCGCTTCTCGCCGCCGCCCGGCCATGGCACGACATCGGCGACGAGCGCTTCCTGCAGCGCTATCAGCGTGCGCGCCGCGAAGAAACCGTGTTGATGCAGACGACGACCGACAGCCTGCGCCGGTTGTTCCGCGCTGCGCCGCCCGGACTGCGCGGCCTGCGCAACCTGGGCCTGAACCTCACCAACCGATTGCCATTTGTCAAAACCGCCCTGGTGCGCTATGCGCTGGGCACCTTCCAGGAGAATTGAATGCTGAAGAAACTCTTGCCGCTCGCGCTTGCCGCATTGTTCGTCGCGCCGGTCAACGCTGACGAAGCCGACATCAAGAAGGCGATGGAGGCCAAGCTCGGGGCCAAGGTCGAGAGTGTGACCAGGTCGGGTTATCTCGGTCTCTACGAGGTCTATTCCGAGGGCAACGTCCTCTATACCGACGAGAAGATGACGGCGTTCATCGCCGGCGGCCAGCTGATCGACGGCAAGACGATGAAGAACGTCACCGAGGAGCGCATGCGCAAGCTGACGGCGATCAAGTTTTCCGAACTGCCGCTGGACCGGGCCATCAAGCAGGTGCGCGGCGACGGCAAGCGTGTCCTGGCGACTTTCGAGGATCCCAACTGCGGTTACTGCAAGCGTTTGGCCAAGGATTTGCTGAAGCTCGACAATGTGACGATCTACGTCTTCCTGTACCCGATCCTCTCCGAGGACTCGTTGCGGAAGTCGAAGCAGATCTGGTGTTCCGCCGATCGCGCCAAGGCGTGGAACGACTGGATGGTCGAAGGGCGCGCGCCAGCCGGCCGGGACGACTGCGACACTGCGGCGGTCGCCAAGAATCAGGAGTACGGGCGTCGTCTCGGCATCAGCGGCACGCCGACGATCTTCTTCGCCGATGGCGAGCGTGTCCCGGGTGCGATACCGCTGGCCAAGATCGAGCAGAGACTCGGCCAGCTGAAGTAACACTTTCCTCGATCACGCCGGCCGCGCGATTCCGCGGGCTGGCGTGAAGCCCCGGCATGCCCCGGGGCGTGCGGGGGTCAGGGCCTTCCCGGCAGCCGACCAGGCCGGCAGGCCGTTACGCTTCAGGGCCCGCGGGCGCCCCGCTCCGCCTGACCCACCCCCCATCTTTCCTGATAGGCCGGCCTCGCCGGCGTATGCCACACCGGCGGGGCCGCGGTCGACCAAGGCCGATGGCCAGAATCCACCGAGGCCGCCCCAGTTGCGACCGCATGGCGCCGCGCGCCAGGCGCCGGGCCGCCCAAATTCTTACAAGTCACTTTAAGAGTCGAGTTACAGGCATTGATTTTTAGGAGTTTTTGCGGCGGTCGCTCGCACTGACCGGGCTAAGTCCTTGTTGTAAATGAAAAAACGGAAATTTCGCTCTTGACGAGGGCTTCATCATGTCCTAAAGTGGGAAAATGTGTGAAAAAGTGGGAAATTGGGGAGGCAGATCGGAATGTTCGAGGGGGCGGCGGCACTCAGTCTGGATGCGAAGGGGCGGCTTGCCATACCGGCAAGGCATCGCGAAGCCCTGCTCGCTGCCGGCGAGGGCTCCCTTGTCCTGACGGCGCATCCACATCACTGCCTCCTCCTTTACCCGTCGCCGGCCTGGCAGCCGATCCGCGACCAGTTCCTGAAGGTTTCCAGCCTCGATCCGCGGACCGCTTCGATCAAGCGTGTGCTGGTCGGCAATGCGCGGACCGAGGAGCTCGATTCCGCCGGGCGCATCCTCGTCGCCCCCGAGTTGCGCGAATACGCCCAGTTCGAGAAGACGGTCTACCTGGTCGGCATGGGCTCGCACTTCGAGATCTGGAGCGAGGCTGGCTGGAAACGGCAGAACGAACTGGCGGCGGAAGCCCTTGCCGGCGACTTGCCGCCCGGTCTTGGCGGGCTGCTGCTGTGACGGCCAGTGCAGCGCATGTGACGGTGCTGCTCGAAGAGGCGGTGGAGGCGCTGGCGATAAGAGCCGAAGGCGTCTACCTCGATGCCACCTTCGGGCGCGGCGGCCACAGTCGCCGCATCCTCGACCGACTGAACGAAAAGGGCCGCCTGCTGGCGGTAGACCGCGACCCGATGGCGATTGCTGTCGGACGGGCCATCAACGATCCGCGGTTTCACCTGGCGCATCGCGCCTTCGGCGAGATTGCCGGGGCGGCGCACGATGCCGGCATGCCGGGCGTCGATGGGGTGTTGTTCGACATCGGGGTGTCTTCGCCGCAGATCAATGACGGGGAACGCGGGTTCAGCTTCCGCCACGATGCGCCGCTCGACATGCGCATGGACACGACTCGGGGCGAGACGGCGGCCGAATGGCTGGCGCGGGCGGAGACAAGGGAAATCACGGAGGTCAT
>JAFLDQ010000200.1 GCA_017302355.1 Dechloromonas sp. | reverse complement strand
CTGGCGGCCGCGCTGCTCACCGCCGGCGTCGGCCTGCTGGTCGCCCGCCGCGGCCTGCTTCCGGTGCGCGCGATCGCCCAGGCTGCCGGGCGGATTTCCGCCGGCCGGCTCGACGAGCGCATCCCGGAACACGATGTGCCGGCCGAACTCGACGAACTGGTCAGCGCCTTCAACGCCATGCTTGGCCGGCTCGAGGAATCGTTCCGGCGCCTGAGCGATTTTTCGGCCGATCTCGCCCATGAACTGCGCACGCCGATCCACACGCTGCGCATGCAGACCGAGGTTTCGCTCGGCAAGCCGCGCAGCGTCGACGAATACCGCGATCTGCTGGCGTCGAGCCTCGAGGAGTACGAGCGCCTGTCGCGCATCATCGGCGACATGCTGTTTCTGGCCAAGGCCGAACACGGACTGGTTTCGCCCGGCCAGGAGACGATCGCGCTGCGCGGCCTCTGCCGGCGTCTCGTCGAGTATTACGGGATCCTCGCCGAAGACATCGGTCTCGAACTGCGCGGCGACGAGGCCGCCATTCCGGGCGATCGGCTGATGCTGGAGCGCGCCATCGGCAACCTGCTGGTCAACGCCATCCAGCACACGCCGTCCGGCGGCCGCATCGTTCTCGCCATCGCGCGCGAGGCGGAGCGGGCGGTCATCATCGTGAGCAACTCGGGGCCGGCGATTCCCCCCGAAGCGCTGGGCAGGATCTTCGATCGCTTCGTTCGCCTGGGTCAGGACGGTGAAGGCAGCGGTCTCGGCCTCGCCATCGCGCGCTCGATCGTCCACGCTCACCACGGGACCATCGCCGTCCGCACGGGCGAACGGACAACCGAGTTCGTCATCGGCCTGCCGCTTCGGGTCGCGCGGTAGGCGATTCCCCGGAGCCGATGTCTTTGCTATCTTGTCCGCGCACGACCGAACAACCCATCAGGCGCGAGGGCCCCGCCATGACAGCTGCCGCAACCCCATCCTTCCTGCCGACGACCGGCCTGCCCGGTCTCGACGACGTGCTGCGCGGCGTGCAGCGCGGCGACAACATCGTCTGGCAGATCCAGTCGCTCGACGAATACCTCGCCCTCGTCAACCGCTATGCCGAGGCGGCGCGCCGGCAGCAGCGCCGCCTGATCTATTTCCGCTTCGCCGCGCACCGTCCCCTGCTGGGCGAAGACGCCGGCGCCGAGATCCACCATCCGCGGCCGGCGGACGGCTTCGATGCCTTCGTCGACCAGGTGCACTCGGTGATCGAAGCCGCCGGCAGGGAGACGATGTACGTTTTCGACTGCCTCTCCGACCTCGCCGAGGCCTGGCAATCGGACCGCATGCTCGGCAATTTCTTTCGCCTGACCTGCCCCCGCCTGTTCGATCTCGATACGGTCACCTACTTCGGGATGCTGCGCAACACGCACGCCCCGTCGGCGATCGAGATGATCACCGACACCACGCAGTTCCTGCTCGACGTCTTCCGTTGCCGCGAGCGCCTGTACATCCGCCCGATCAAGGTGCAGCACCGTTCCGCCGCGGCGATGAACCTGATCCACGCCTGGGAGGAAGGCGACTGCTTCCGGCCGGTCGCCGACAGCGGCACGGTCTCCGAAATCCTGGCCGGATCGGGCTGGCCGGGGCTCGAAGACAACGCTTTCATCGGCCACTGGCGGCGCCACTTCGCCGCCGCGCGCGCGGTGGTGGCGCAGCGCCGGGCAGGGCAGGTCGACGCCGAGGTCGAGGCCTTCTGGTTCAACCGCCTCGGCCAACTGGTATTCCCCGCGGATCCGGCGATGTCGCCGCTGCTCCAGCGCTACCTCGGCCTCGAAGACCTGTTCGCCGTGCGCGACCGCATGATCGGCAAGGGCTCCATCGGCGGCAAGGCGCTCGGCATGCTGCTGGCGCGCGCCATCCTGCGGCGCGAGGCGCCGGCCCTGCACGCGCAACTCGAAGCGCACGACTCGTTCTACGTCGGCACCGAGGTCTTCGACACCTTCATCGTGCGCAACGGCCTGTGGTGGATCCGCCGCCAGCAGCGCGACCCGGCGACCTTCCTGCACCAGATCGGGGACGCCCAGGCGCGCATCATGGCCGGGACTTTCACCGAATCGACCATGCGCCGGTTCGAGGGCATGCTCGACTACTTCGGCGAGTGGCCCTTCATCGTGCGCTCCAGCTCGCGGCTGGAGGATCTGTACGGCAACGCCTTCGCCGGCCAGTACGACAGCGTCTTCTGCATGAACCGGGGTCCCCACGAGAAGCGGCTGGCCGATCTGCTCGACGCCGTGCGCCGCGTCTACGCCAGCACGCTCGGCGAGAAGGCGCTGCGCTACCGCCAGCGCCGCGGCCTGCTCGACGCGCACGAGCAGATGGCGCTGCTGATCATGCGCGTGTCGGGCACGGCCGGCCACCGCTATTTCCACCCGCATGCCGCGGGCGTCGGGCTGTCGTTCAATCCCTATCGCTGGAATCCGCGCATCGACATGCAGGCCGGCGTCGTCCGCCTGGTGGCCGGCCTCGGCACGCGCGCCGTCGATCGCAGCGACGACGACTACACCCGCCTGATCGCGCTCAACGCACCGGACCTGCGGCCCGAAACGAATTTCGGCGCGATCGCCCGCCATGCCCAGCGCCGCATGGACGCGCTCGACCTGCAGGAGAACGAGGTCGTCACCGGTCCCTTTGCCGAACTGGCGGGCGCCGAGGCGGATTTCCCGATCGATCTCTTCACCACCCGCGAGCGCCCCGACCGGCCGCCCTTCCTGACCTTCGACGGGCTGCTCGAGAAGACGCCGTTCGTCGGTGACATGCGCACGATGCTCGGCGAGCTGCATGCCGCCTACCGGCATCCGGTCGAGATCGAGTTCGCGCTCAACGTCCTGCCCGGCGGCGGCTACCGCATCAACCTGCTGCAGTGCCGCCCGATGCAGGTGCGCAACGCCGAAGGCGTCGCCAGCGTCGAACCGCCCGCCGGCCTGCCGCGCCTCGTCGCGGCCCAGGGCGCCGTCATCGGCCCGAGCCGGGTGATCCGCCCCGACCGCATCGTGTATGTCGTTCCGTCGCGCTACGGCCAGCTCGGCCAGGCCGGCCGGCTGGCCGTGACGCAGGCCATCGGCGCGATCAATCGCGCCAGCGCCGGCCGCAACCTGCTGCTGCTCGGTCCCGGGCGCTGGGGTTCGAGCGACCCCTGGCTGGGCATTCCGGTCGCCTTCGCCGAGATCAATCACGTCAAGGCGCTGTGCGAGATCGTCGCCATGCACGACAACCTCGTTCCCGATGTCTCGCTCGGCACGCACTTCATCAATGAACTGATCGAAGCGGACATGCTGTATTTCGCCCTCTTTCCGAAAATGGAAGGCAACCGCATCGACGAGCCGGCGATCCGGCGCCTGCCCGACCGGCTGACCGAACTGGTTCCGGATGCCGGCAAGCTGTCCGGGATCGTCCATGTCGCCGACGTCGAACCCGGCGCCCTGACCCTCCATGCCGATGCCGAACGCCAGCGCGTCGTCGTGACGGCCAACCCGGCGCGGACGGCGGCGCTGGCCGGCAGCGAGGAAGCGGAGGGCTGAACGGGCAGGCGATCGCTCCGGAAAGAGATCGCCGGCGGCGCTGCGTTGCGCAAAAAACCACAGCCAGGCCAGCCAATCGGGCAATTTGCCGGGCAGGAGCGGTTCATCGGCCCCGTACCGTGTCATGCTCGCACCTTTGTGCTGCGGCACTTCATGCAATCGATCGAGCGGCAAGACATGGACACGACAACCCGGAACCCTTCCCCCCTGCGCGAAGAACTCCTGCCTTTCGTCATCCGCCCCGCGGTGGCCGAGGAGGATTTGCGCAAGGCAGCCGATATCCGTCACCGCGCCTATGCCCGCCATGTTCCCGAATTCGCCGCCAGCCTGCTCGAGCCGGAGCCCGAGGACTACGGCGACGGGTCTCTCGTCCTGCTCGCCGAGGCCAAGCTCGACGGGTCGCCCGTGGGGACGATGCGCATCCAGACCAACTCCGGCAACCCGCTGAAACTCGAGCAGTCGCTCCGCCTGCCCGGGTGGCTCGCCGGGACCAGCCTGGCCGAGGCGACCCGTCTCGGCGTCGAGCAGAGCGCGGTCGGCCGGATCGTCCGGATGGCGCTGTTCAAGGCCTACTATTTCTTCTGTCTGGACGCGGCGATCGACTGGATGGTCATCACGGCGCGCAAGCCGCTTGACCGGATCTACGAGGGCCTGCTGTTCCAGGACGTGCTTCCCGGCGGCGCGCTGGTGCCCATGCACCACGTCGGCAACATGCCGCACCGGGTGATGGCCTTCTCCGTCCCGGATGCCGACCGCAACTGGGTGGCAGTCCAGCATCCGCTCTACCAGTTCATGGTCCAGACGGTCCACCCGGACATCCGCCTGCCGGAGATGGTCACCCCGCGCTTCGCCGCCAGGCGCGCGGCGCAGGATCCGCGCCGTGTCGAATACCTGATGTAATCCTCGCCCGGCGACCTCGTCTGCCTGCGGGGTCGCCAAGGCGGTGCAACTCCCGCCCTTCGCCGCCTGGCCATCATTGGCCGCGGCGCCCGCCACGGGGGAACCCCGGAAGCCGCCGCCGGCTGCGGGCGGCATGCGGAACCCATTCCCCAGGGATCCCCTGATTGCGCTCCGGTTGCCTTGCCAGCCGGAAGTCGTCCCGGAACGCCCGGCTGGCGGCGCGTCGCCCGCGATGGCGACGGATCTTCCCCGTCGCTCAGCCGCCGGATCGCCTGCATCCCTCCGCGCGCCGGCCGGGCGTCCCGCCGACCGGCGGCCATTCGCGGCCGGCATTGCCGGCATCGTCGCTCGCACCGCACCGCTGCCGGCCAATTTGTCAATGAGTGTGAAAAAGGACGCAGTGGGGCGGGGCGTCGTCGCGTTACCTTGAGCGTGTGGCAGAAATTGCTGTTGCGCGTCGCGCAAGGCATGTTCCCTGCCCTGACAGAGGTAAAGCGAGATGCAAGACCATACTCCATCGATCCCCGGCGCGGTGATGACGCTACCCGCGACGGCCGTTCGTCTGCGCTGGGTCGGCGACAGGCTGCTTGGTTCGCTGTCGCTCTATCTCATTCCCCTGGCCGCCGCCGTCCTTGCCGTATGGGCGCTGCTGGCCTGGGAGCCGGCCTACGAGTTTGGCGGAGTCGACCCCATCGAGTTCAGGGTGCTGCGGGACGACAGCGGGATCCTGTCGCAATCGCAGGTCTCGGGAGCGCTGGATTCCATGACGCTGGCGAGCGACCTGCAGACGCGGCTGTCGGAAGCGCCTTTCTGGGTGGCGTTTCAGGCAGGCGCGGCGATCTCGGGAACGGCGCCCGCCATCCTCTTTCCCTCGCGCCATGCCAGGCGCATCGAGTGCTGGAGTCAGGCGACGCGCGAGCGTCTCGGCGTCGCCGACCGCGACCGGAGCAGCGGTCAGCTCAGGCAGGCGCTGGGCGGATTCCG
>JAFLDQ010000020.1 GCA_017302355.1 Dechloromonas sp. | reverse complement strand
CGCCCATGCTCAAAATCCATAACTCCCTGAAAAGGGAAAAGCAGGTCTTCACGCCCATCGAACCGGGCAGGGTCCGCATGTACGTCTGCGGGATGACCGTCTACGACTATTGCCACCTCGGGCACGCTCGCGTGATGGTCGTCTTCGACATGGTCTATCGCTGGCTCAAGGCCAGCGGCTACGACGTGACCTACGTGCGCAACATCACCGACATCGACGACAAGATCATCCGGCGCGCCATCGAGAATGGCGAATCGATCAAGGAATTGACCGACCGCTTTATCGCCTTCATGCACGAGGATGCCGATGCGCTCGGCGTGCTGCGGCCGGACCATGAGCCGCGCGCCACCGAATTCGTGCCGGAAATGCTCGACCTCATCGGCCTGCTCGAGACACGCGGTCTGGCCTACCGGGCGAGCGATGGCGACGTGAACTACGCGGTGCGCAAGTTCGCCGGTTACGGCCAGCTGTCGGGCAAGTCGCTCGACGACCTGCGCGCCGGCGAGCGTGTCGAGGTCGACTCGGCCAAGCAGGATCCGCTCGATTTCGTCCTCTGGAAGCATGCCAGGCCGGGCGAGCCGGCATGGCCGTCGCCCTGGGGTGAAGGCCGGCCGGGCTGGCATATCGAATGTTCGGCGATGAGTTCGAGAATCCTCGGCAATCACTTCGACATCCACGGCGGCGGCCAGGATCTGCAGTTCCCCCACCACGAGAACGAAATCGCCCAGTCCGAAGGGGCGCACCAGTGCAGTTTCGTCAATTACTGGATGCATAACGGCTTTGTCCGGGTCGACAACGAAAAGATGTCGAAATCGCTGGGCAACTTCTTCACCATCCGCGAAGTGCTGGAGCGCTACGATGCCGAGGTGGTGCGCTTCTTCATCCTGCGCGCCCACTACCGCAGCGCCCTGAATTATTCGGATTCCCACCTCGACGATGCCCGGCGCAGTCTCGATGGCCTCTATTTCGCGCTGCGCGACGTGCCGCCTGCCGCTGCGGTCGACATCGACTGGAGCAACGAATTCGCCGCGCGCTTCGCCGCCGCGCTGGACGAGGATTTCGATTCGCACGGGGCGATTGCCGTGCTGTTCGAACTCGCAGGCGAGGTCAATCGCCAGCGCAGCAGCGAGCTTTCGGGTCTGCTGAAGGCGCTTGCCGGGGTTCTCGGCCTGCTCGAACGCGACCCGCTGGCGTACCTGCGCAGCGGGGCAGCCCGCGCCGGTGGGCTGGACGAGGCAGCGATCGAGGCCTTGGTCGCCAACCGTGCGGCGGCCAAGAAGGCGCGGAATTTTGCCGAGGCCGACCGCATTCGCGACCAGTTGAAGGCCGCCGGGATCGTCCTCGACGATAGCCCGCGGGGAACCGCCTGGCGGTGCGCCTGAAGTGACAACGGCCTGTGCAAACAGGCCGTTTCCGAATGTCGGCCGCTACTTGAGGATCTTGCCGCCAGGTCCGACGACGGTCATTTCGACGAAACGCGAACCCTGCCGGTTGCTGGCGCTGAACGCGACGCGGAACCCGCCCAGGTCCGTGCCGGTGCTCTCGAGGGCTTCCATGTATCTCTCGCGGGTCGGATCCTTGCCGGCCCTGCGCAACGCATCGACCGTGATGCGGGCCATGACGAACGCCTCGATACCGTAGTACGAAGAGTCGGCCTTGTTGCCGATCAGCTTCTGATAGTCGCGAACCATCGGGACGATGTCGTTCCACGGGTAGGGCATGACCTGCGAAATCCCGATACCGCGCGCATCGGCGCCGAGTTCCTTGACCAGTTGCTCGCTGCCGACCGGTGACAGCGTCATGAACATCGGGCGCTGGCCAGCGGCCTTCATGGCCGTGACGAATGCCGCCGTGGGCTTGTACAGGGTGACCATGACCACCGCCTGCGGCTTGGTCTTGGCGATGGCATCGACGGCGCTGGCGACTTCGACCGAGTTGCGCTCGACCGTGGCGGCCGCCGTGGGAGCAAGGTTGTGCTTTTTCAGCGCCGCCGTCACGCCTTCCAGACCCGATTTCCCGAAACCGTCGTTCTGGTAGAAGACGGCGACGTTCTTGAGCCCCAGCGACACGAGCTGGTTGACGATGGCTTCGGTTTCATCGGCGTAGCTCGCCCGCACGTGGAACATGTAGCGGCTGCCCGGGTTCTGCGAAATCGGCTCGCGCAGCGAACCGGCCCCGGATATGGTTCCCACCAGGGGCACCCTGGCCGGCCCGAAGACCTTGTTCATCGCTTCGGTCGTCGGGCTGGACCCGTAATAGGCCATCAGAGCAAAAACCTTCTTGTCGTTGATCAGGGCATTCGTGTTGGCGACCGTGCGGTCGGTTTCGTAGCCGTCATCCAGCGCCGTCAGGGAGATCTTGCGGCCATTGACGCCGCCAGCCTTGTTCACCTGGTCGAAATACCCCTCGATCACCTTGCGCATGTCGAGTCCATAGGCGCCGTTCGGTCCGGTGAAGGGGGCGGACATGCCCAGCGTGATCGTGGTGGCGGTGACCCCGGGTTCCGCCCCGGCCAGCGTGGAGACGGCGATGGCCGCAACGGCAAGCAATTGCTTCAGGAAATGCATTGTTCGTCCCCCCACGTTGACAGTCCCACGATTCTAACAGCCGAATCGTGGCGTGGGAAACAGTCGCGGCATGGCCTGCAGCGGGCTGCCGGCGGGCGCTTGCCGGCGCGACCACATTGTCTTTCAGCCATGGCTGCGGCGTGGAAAGGTCAAACGCCGAAGAATTCCTTCACCTTGTAGTTCCGGCCGGGACTTTGTCCCTTGACTTGCTGCGCAAGTCAGCCTTCACTGCAAGGCCAAGCAATCAGTCACCAAAAAATTCCCTGACCTTGTCCATCCAGGATTTCGCCCGCGGATTGTGCTTGGCGCCGTTGTCGCTGCCGGTGGATTCCTCCAGCTCACGCAGCAGTTCCTTCTGACGCTCGGTCAGGTTGACCGGCGTCTCGACGACGACATGGCACATCAGGTCGCCATGCGTATTGCCGCGGACCCCCTTGATCCCCTTGCCGCGCAGGCGGAACACGCGCCCGGACTGGGTCTCCGGCGGAATCCGGATGGCGGCGGCGCCGTCCAGTGTCGGGATCTCGATTTCTCCGCCCAATGCCGCCGTGGTGAACGAGATCGGCATTTCGCAATGCAGGTCGTTGTGATCGCGGGTGAACACGGGATGCTGCTTGAGGTGAATCTGCACGTAGAGATCGCCGGGCGGGCCGCCATTGACTCCGTGTTCCCCTTCGCCGGCGAGACGGATGCGATCGCCCTCATCGACTCCGGCGGGAATCTTGACCGACAGCGTCTTGTGCTGTTTGGTGCGTCCGGCGCCTCCGCAATTCTTGCAGGGTTCGGCGATGAAGCGACCGGTGCCGTGGCACTTCGGGCAGGTCTGCTGGATGGAAAAGAAACCCTGTTGCAGGCGAACCTGGCCGGAACCGTTGCAGGTCGGGCAGGTCTTCGGCTGGGTGCCCGGCTTGGCGCCGCTGCCGTTGCAAGGCTCGCAGACCTCCATGGTCGGAATGCGGATCTTGGTTTCGGTGCCATGAGCCGCCTGTTCGAGGGTGATTTCCAGGTTGTAGCGCAGGTCGGCGCCGCGATAGACGTTGGAACGGCCGCCGCCGCCTCCTCCGCGGCCGCCGAAAATCTCGTCGAAGATGCCGCCGAAGGCATCGGCAAAGCCGCCGCCGCCAAAGCCGCCGCCCATGCCGGCCTGCGGGTCCACGCCGGCGTGGCCGAACTGGTCGTAGGCCGCGCGTTTCTGTCCATCGGAAAGCACCTCGTAGGCCTCCTTGGCCTCCTTGAATTTTTCCTCGGCCGCCGTGTTGTCCGGGTTACGGTCGGGGTGATGCTTCATGGCCAGCTTGCGGTAGGCCTTCTTGATCTCTTCTTCGCTGGCGTCGCGGTTGACGCCGAGAATTTCATAAAAATCGCGTTTGCTCATGGGGAGAAGGGAGAAGGGGGAAGAGGGAAGGGTTACAGCTTGCGGCGGATTGACGCGCTGAGACCCATTACCAAACCCGACACTTCATCCACTGCCTTTCTCAAGTTATCGCTCTCCTTGTGGTAGCCGAGCCGGCTGGCCAGTTCGAGCAGCGTGTCCAATGCCGAAAGCGAAGCGCCCGCGATGGCGAGGAATTGCAGTAATTCCTTGCTGCCATTGCGAGCGAATCCTTCAGCGATGTTGCTCGGCACCGACACGGCAGCCCTGCGAAGCTGCGATGTCAGGCCGAAGCGTTCATCCGGAGGAAAGGCGGCGGTCAGGGTGTAGATGCCTTCCACGAGCGACATCGCCTGCTGCCAGGCCTTGAGGTCGCGGTGTGCGCGTTTCACACCCTTTACCCTTCCTCCTTCCCGTCACTTCTTGTCCTTGACCTCGGTGAATTCGGCGTCGACCACGTCGCCTTCGTCCTTCTTCGCCTGTTGCTGGCCGCCGGCTTCATGGCTGGCACCGGGGGCAGCGCCTTCGGCCTGTTGCTGGGCGTACATCTTCTCGCCCAGCTTCTGGGCGGCGGCGGAGAGGGCTTCGGTCCTGGCGCTGATGACGTCCTGGTCGCCGTCGCGCAGCACGTCCTCGACGTCCTTGATCGCCTTCTCGATGGCTGCCTTCTCGCCGGCGTCGAGTTTGTCGCCGTATTCGCTCAGCGACTTCCTGACCATGTGCACCATGCCATCGGCCTGGTTACGGGCATTGGCCAGTTCGTGCGCCTTCTTGTCGTCTTCGGCGTGCAGTTCGGCATCCTTGACCATGGCCTGGATCTCGGCTTCGGACAGACCGGAGTTGGCCTTGATGGTGATCTTGTTTTCCTTGCCGGTGGCCTTGTCCTTGGCGGTGACGTGCATGATGCCGTTGGCGTCGATATCGAAGATGACCTCGATCTGCGGCGCGCCGCGGGGGGCAGGCGGGATGCCTTCGAGGTTGAACTGGCCGAGGCTCTTGTTGCCGGAGGCGACTTCGCGCTCGCCCTGCAGTACGTGGATGGTCACGGCGGCCTGGTTGTCGTCGGCGGTCGAGAAGACCTGCGAGGCCTTGGTCGGGATCGTCGTGTTCTTCTGGATCAGCTTGGTCATGATGCCGCCCAGGGTTTCGATGCCGAGCGACAGCGGGGTGACGTCGAGCAGGAGCACGTCCTTGACCTCGCCCTGCAGCACGCCGCCCTGGATGGCGGCGCCGACGGCGACGGCCTCATCCGGGTTCACGTCGCGGCGCGCCTCCTTGCCGAAGACTTCCTTGACCTTCTCCTGGACCTTGGGCATGCGCGACTGGCCGCCGACGAGGATCACGTCGTCGATGTCGCCGACCTTGCAGCCGGCGTCCTTCAGCGCGGTCAGGCAGGGCGCGACGGTGCGCTCGACCAGCTCCTCGACCAGCGACTCGAATTTGGCGCGGGTGATCTTGATCGCCAGGTGCTTGGGGCCGGACGCATCGGCGGTGATGTAGGGCAGGTTGATTTCAGTCTGCTGGCTGGAGGACAACTCGATCTTGGCCTTCTCGGCGGCCTCCTTGAGGCGCTGCAGCGCCAGCACATCGGCCTTCAGGTTGACGCCGGCTTCCTTCCTGAATTCGTCGATGATGTAGTCGATCAGGCGCTGGTCGAAGTCCTCGCCGCCGAGGAAGGTGTCGCCGTTGGTGGCGAGCACTTCGAACTGCTTTTCGCCGTCGACGTCGGCGATTTCGATGATCGAGATGTCGAAGGTGCCGCCGCCGAGGTCATAGACGGCGATCTTCTTGTCCCTGGACGACACCTTGTCCATGCCGAAGGCGAGGGCAGCGGCGGTCGGTTCGTTGATGATGCGCTTGACTTCGAGGCCGGCGATGCGACCGGCGTCCTTGGTGGCCTGGCGCTGGCTGTCGTTGAAGTAGGCCGGCACGGTGATGACCGCTTCGGTCACTTCCTCGCCGAGGTAGTCTTCGGCCGTCTTCTTCATCTTGCGCAGCACTTCGGCCGAGACCTGCGGCGGGGCGATCTTCTTGTCGCGCGCTTCGACCCAGGCGTCGCCGTTGTCGGCCTTGACGATGCGGAACGGCATCAGGGAGATGTCCTTCTGCACTTCCTTTTCCTCGAAGCGGCGGCCGATCAGGCGTTTGACCGCGTACAGGGTGTTCTTCGGGTTGGTGACCGCCTGCCTCTTGGCCGGGGCGCCGGAGAGGATTTCGCCGTCGTCGCTGTAGGCGATGATGGAAGGCGTCGTGCGCGCGCCTTCGGAGTTTTCGATGACCTTGGGCTGGCCGCCTTCCATGATGGCGACGCAGGAGTTGGTGGTGCCGAGGTCGATGCCGATGATCTTGCCCATGTTCTGTTCCTTTGCTGGATGCGAATGACTGTGATGTTCCGGATTTTGGGGCGGCGCCCCGGATTTCAAGACTTCGGCCTGGCGACCATGACCAGCGCCGGACGCAGCACGCGCTCGGAGATCAGGTAACCCTTCTGAAGCACGGTGACCACGGTATTGGCATCCTGCTCGGAGTCGATCATGCCCATCGCCTGGTGCTTGTACGGGTCGAATTTCTCGCCGGCCGGATTGACCTCGGTCAGCGCATTCTTCTCGAAGGCGGAAACCAGTTGCTTCAGCGTCAGCTCGACGCCCGCCTTGAAGCTCTCGGCGGTCTGCTCGGGTACGGCGAGAGCGGCTTCGAGGCTGTCCTTGACCGCCAGCAGGTCGCCGGCGAATTTCTCGACGGCAAACTTGTGGGCTTTTGCGATATCTTCCCGGGCGCGCCGGCGGATGTTCTCGCCTTCGGCCCTGGCGCGCAGCCAGGCGTCGTGATGCTCGGCGGCCTGCAGTTCCAGCTGGCGGAATTGTTCCTCGATGCTGGGCAGAGTGTCGGTGTGCCCGCCAGGCGCCGCTGCGGGGGCCTCCTCGCGGACGGGTTCGCTCTCCGGCAGCGGTTCCTGGGTATTCTCGGGGATGGTCATGCGCGGTTCTCCAAAAAATCTGCCAACCTATTTGGGGGCGCTCGTCCGGTTTTCAAGAGCCAGGCCGCATTTATCGGCGGCCGCGAAGCGATGACCTGCGGGCCGCCGGCATGCTACGATGACGCCCCTGAATCGACTCTCCACAGGCGCATGGAACAGATAGGCAAGTACCGGGTCGTCCGGGAAATCGGCAAGGGGGCGACGGCCATCGTCTACCTCTGCGTGAGTCCGGATTCAAATCGCCCTGTCGCCGTCAAGGTCATCCGTTTCGGAAAGGACTGCGCCGCGATGTCGCGCCGCCTGCGCAAACTGTTCGGCAACGAGCAGATGGTTGCCCGGCGTCTCAAGCATCCGAACATCGCCAAGGTTTACGAGGGGGTCGTCGAGGAAGACTTCGCCTATCTGGCGATGGAGTATGTCGCCGGCTTCCCGCTCGAGGCGCATACCCGCATCGACAAGCTGCTGCCATTGCACCGGGTGATCGGGATCATCTTCAAGTGCTGCATGGCGCTCGACAGCGCTTACCGCCAGGGGATCATCCATCGCGACATCAAGCCGGCGAACATCCTGGTGGCGGCCAACGACGAGCCCAAGCTGGTCGATTTCGGGCTGGCGCTCAATCTGAACAAGAACATGGACCGCGACTCGACCTTCATCATGGGCGTCGGGTCGCCGTCGTACATGTCGCCGGAACAGATCAAGGGCTATGCGCTGAACCAGAAGACCGACCTCTACTCGCTCGGTGTGGTCATGTTCCAGTTGCTCACCGGGCGCTTGCCGTTCCGCGCCAAGAACCAGGCGACGCTGATCTACCGCATCATCAATACCGACGCGCCGGACGTGACCTCGCTGAATCCGAGCCTGCCGGAGGGGCTCAACGCGATCCTGCGCAAGGCGCTGGAGAAGGATCTCTACAGCCGTTACCGGAATGGCGCCGAATTCGCCAAGGATCTCGCGGCGGTCCGCTACCAGATCCTCGAAGACGACGAGACGGTCCAGGACAACCGGCACTTCGAGATACTGAGGAAGCTCGACTTCTTCATCGACTTCGAGAACGTCGAGCTCTGGGAGATCTTGCGGATCTCCGTATGGCGCGAGATCGCTCCCCGCGTGACGATCATTCGCGAAGGTGAGGCCAGCCGGGTGTTCGGCGTCCTGATCGAGGGTTATGTCGAGATCTCCATCGCCGGCCGCACGCTGTGCCGTCTGGGAAAGGGCGAGGTGATCGGCGAGGTGGCCTATCTGCACCCGACCAGCGACGATCGCTCGGCCAGCGTGGTCACCCTCGAGAACTCGCTCTTTCTCGAAATCAATGCCGCCGCACTGGCGCTGGCCTCCGAGGAATTGCAGGAGCGCATGCGAACCGCGCTGCTGGGGCGGATGATCGACCGCATGCGCACGGTCAATGGCATTGCGGCGGCTCTCGGGGCGCCCGCGGTGGAGAGCACGAAGAGCCTGATGGCGGGTTCCACGCGCTCGGGTCCCGGTTCGGGGATCGACCTCGAGTTGTCGCCGATGTAGTTTCGCCGCGCCGGACGCCACAGCATTCCATTACCAGGCCGACCGTGCCTTCGTCGCCTTCGCATTGCCGTGCTGCCTGCACTGGCGCCGGCTCGTCCTCGCCTCCCGATTGATCGGCAGCGGGAATTACAGGTGCGCGCGAATCCAGCGCCGCAGTGTCGCCGCGTCGACCGCACCGCTCTGCCGGGCGATTTCGCGCCCGCTTCTGAACATGGCCAGGGTCGGGATGCTGCGGATGTTGAAACGGGCGGCAAGCTGCTGCTGACTCTCCGTATCGACCTTGGCCAGGCGCACTTCCGGCTCCAGTTCGCCTGCGGCGCGGGCAAACGCGGGAGCCATCGAGCGGCAGGGGCCACACCATGGCGCCCAGAAATCGACGACGACGGGCAGGTCGCCACGTCCGATATGGCGGTCGAAATTGCTGGCGGTCAGTTCGAGTGGTTGGCCGGTGAACAGGGCGAGCCGGCACTGGCCGCAGGTCGGCCTTTCGCCGAGGCGCTGTGCCGGCAGGCGATTGACCGCGTCGCAGTGCGGGCAAACGACGTGCAGGTTGTCACTCATCATCGATCCTCCGTATCAGAAAACTCTGATATCGGGCCGGCTTCGCCGGTTTCAACCTGGCAACCGTGGTTGGGCGCGCCAGCAGGGGCGTGGCGTGCTCGCCCGGCGGGTGATCCGTGGCGGCAGAAGAGCGGGGTTTGCTGAGGCGCCGCCAGGGAATCGAGGCGGTCCACTGCGGGTTCAGGTTCAATGGCTGGCCCCGTGCGCTTTCGCCTGGTCGGCGGAGGCGGCCAGCGCGACGGGGTCGGCTATCTCTTTGGACGGCCAGCCGGCAAGGTGGCGCTCGACGAGGGAGGTTAACACCGTCAGCCAGCGATGGTCTTCGTTCAGCGCCGCGACATGGTGGTATTCCTTGCCGCCGCTTGCCAGGAACGACGTCTTTCCTTCGATGGCGATTTCTTCCAGGGTTTCCAGGCAGTCGGCGACGAATCCCGGGCAGATGACATCGACCCGCCGCGTCCCCGTCTTGCCCAGCGCCTCGAGGGTCGGCGCTGTGTAGGGTTTCAGCCACTCGGCCTTGCCGAAGCGCGACTGGAAGCAGATGCGGTGCCGTTCCGGCGCGAGATTCAGCCGCTCGGCCAGCAGGCGGCCAGTTTTCATGCACTCGCAGTAGTAGGGGTCGCCGAGTTCGAGGCTGCGTCGCGGCAGGCCGTGGAAGCTGATGATCAGTTGATCGCCGTCGGCGAGCGGTCCGTGTCGGGACCAGTGCTTGCGCACCGACTGTTCGAGCGCGTCAAGGTAGCCGGGGTCGTCGTGGAAATTGCGGACAAACCGCATTTCCGGCTGATTGCGCCGGCCCAGCAGCCAGTTGCAGGCCTCGTCGATGACCGTGGCGGTCGTGCTGGCCGAGTATTGCGGGTACATCGGCACGATCAGGATGCGGCGGGCGCCGGACGCAGCGAGCCGGTCCAGGGTGTCGGGCAGCGACGGCGCGCCGTAACGCATCGCCCAGACGACCGTCAGGCGATGTCCGCGTTCGCCGAGATAGCCGGCCAGGAACCTGGCCTGACGCTCGGTATGAACCTTCAGCGGCGAGCCCTCGGGAGTCCACACGGCGGCATATTTTTGGGCGGATCTCCGCGGGCGGGTGTTGAGGATGATTCCGTTCAGGATTGGCCACCACAGCGGACGCGGGATCTCGACGACACGCGGGTCGGACAGGAACTGCCGCAGATAACGTTTGAGGGCGGGGGCGGTCGGTGCGTCGGGCGTACCCAGGTTGACGAGGACGACCGCCGTGCCCGGCGCTCTCCCGTGCTGGTGCGGCGATTCCTGCCGAAAACGTGACATCAGTAATTGTGTGGGCGGGAGAGGGCGCTGGACAGCAGTTTGGCCGTGATGTCGACAATCGGGATGACCCGCTCATAGGCCATCCGGGTCGGGCCGACGACGCCGACCGAGCCGACGATCCGGCCATCGACGGTATAGGGCGCGGCGACCACGCTGCATTCGTCGAGCGGGGCGAGGCCCGATTCGCCGCCGATGTAGATCTGGACGCCGGCGGCGCGGTTGGAGATGTCGAGCAGGCGCATCAGGCTGGAGCGCTGCTCGAACAGGTCGAACAGGTCGCGCAGGCGTCTCATGTTGGAAGAGAGTTCCTCGACATCGAGCAGGTTGTGTTCGCCGGAAATGACGCACGGCGCGGCGTCGCCGGAGAGCGCCTCGCCGCCGGCATCCAGCGCCAGCTCCATCAGCGGCCGGATATCCTCGCGCAGTTGCACGAGTTCCGCCGAAAGCCGGTGGCGGATCTGTTCGAAATCCAGACCGGCGAAATTCTGGTTCAGATAATTGGCGGCATTGACCAGTTCCGCAGCCGAATACGCCCTTTCGGTCACGAGTATCCGGTTCTGCACGTCGCCGTCGGTGGTGACGATGATCAGCAGAATGCGCTTCTCGGTCAGGTTGAGGAATTCGACCTGGCGGATCCGGCCGGGCGAGCGCCGTGGCGCCATGACGACGCCGGCAAAGTGCGTGAGGCTTGACAGCAGCTGCGAGGCGCTGGAAAGGGCCTGGCTTGCCGGCCGGCCCTGCAGGGCCTCCTCCATCGCCCCCATCTGGCGCGCTTCCAGCGGCCGCACGGTCAGCAGGCTATCGACAAACAGGCGATAGCCGCGGGGGGTCGGGACGCGCCCGGCGGAGGTGTGCGGGCTGGCGACGAAGCCTGCCTCCTCGAGGTCCGCCATGACATTGCGGATTGTCGCCGGAGACAGGTCGAGACCGGAGAACTTGGAGAGCGCGCGCGAACCCACCGGCTGGCCGTCGGCGATGTAGTGTTCGACCAGAGCCTTGAGCAGGGTGCGGGAACGGTCATCGAGCATGGAAGGCCATTGTACAAAAAACCGGCGACGGCGCGCGCGGCCATTTTTGTGCAAGAATTCGCGCCATGGACTCCAGCTTCGCCTCCTACCAATCTCCCAGGACCATCGCGCTGGTGGGCAAGTATCACAGTCCGGAGATCGCCGAATCCCTGCGCCGCCTGGCGCAGTATCTGCACGAGCGGGGGGTGTCGGTGTTCATCGAGCGGGAGACGGCCGAGAACGTCGGTCGCCAGGTCGATCTTTCGCGCTGGGTTGCCTGCGACTTCAGCGACATCGGGGCGCATGCCGACCTTGCCATCGTGATCGGCGGCGACGGCACGATGCTCAACTCGGCGCGGCGCCTTGCGCGCTATCGGGTGCCGCTGGTCGGCGTGAACCAGGGGCGCCTCGGTTTCATGACCGACATCGCGCGCAGCGACATGCTGACCTGCATGGACGATCTGCTCGACGGGCGCTTCACGGCGGAAAACCGCATGCTCCTCGACGCCGAGGTCATTCGTGACGGCAAGGAGATCTCCGACAATCTGGCGCTCAACGATGTCGTCGTCGACAAGGGAGCGATCGGCCGGATGATCGAGTTCAGGTTGTCGATCGACGGCGAATTCATCTACAACCAGCGCTCGGACGGCCTGATCGTGTCGACGCCGACCGGGTCGACCGCCTACTCGCTCTCGGCGGGCGGGCCGATCCTGCATCCGACGCTGACCGGCATCGCCCTGGTGCCGCTGTGTCCGCATGCGTTGACCAACCGGCCGATCATGGTCAACGACCAGGTCAGCATCGAAGTTCGCGTCGTCCAGGCCGATGACCCGCGCGTGCACTTCGACGGCCAGGTGACGCTCGACCTTCAGCCCGGCGACCTCGTCCGGCTCAAGCGTTCCGACTACACCATCCGTTTCCTGCATCCACCCACCTACAGTTACTTTGCGATGCTGCGCCAGAGGCTGCACTGGAGCGAGCGTCCCGCAGGCGCCTGATGCTGCGCCGCCTCGCGATCCGCGACTTCGTCATCGTCGAACGGCTGGAACTCGCGTTTTCGCCCGGTTTTGGCGCGTTGACCGGGGAAACCGGGGCGGGCAAGTCGATCCTGATCGACGCGCTGGCGCTGGCCCTCGGCGACCGCGCCGATGCCGGCGTCGTCCGCGCCGGGCGCGACAAGGCGGAAGTCGCGGCGACCTTCGGGATCGGCGGCCTGCCCCAGGTCGCCGCCTGGCTGGCGGCCAACGACCTCGATGGCGATGACGAACTGCTGCTGCGGCGCGTCCTCGATGCCGGCGGCCGCTCGCGCGGCTACATCAACGGCTCGCCGGCAACCGCCCAGCAGTTGCGCGAGGTTGGCGAATTCCTGGTCGACATTCACGGCCAGCACGCCCACCAGTCGCTCCTGCGCGCCGATGCCCAACGGGCGCTGCTCGATATGCATGCCGGGCTTTCCGGCCTGGCGCAACGGGTTGCGACGGCTTACCGGACATGGCGCGAGGCCGAGCAGACGCTGGATTCGGCGGCGAGCGGCGCCGAGGCGCTCGAACGCGAGCGCGATCAGCTCGAATGGCAGGTCCGCGAGCTCGACACGCTGGCTTTCGCCGCGGATGAATGGGCGGCCCTCGAAAGCGAGCACAAGCGCCTGGGGCATGCGGCGAGTCTGATCGAGGGCGCCCAGTTCGCGCTCGTGGCGCTGGCCGATGGCGAAACGGCCTGCGCGGGGACGCTCGACCGCGTGGCCACCCGGCTCGATTCGCTGGCGAGCTACGATCCGGCGCTGCAGGAGGTCGCCGGCCTGCTGCAGTCGGCGCAGGCCGAACTGGGGGAAGCGGTGTCGACCTTGCGCCGCTACGCCGACCGCGTCGACCTCGACCCCGGGCGCCTGGTGGAAGCGGAGCGGCGCATGGAGGCGGTGCTCGCCTGCGCCCGCAAATACCGCGTGCCGCCGGACGAGCTTCCCGGATTGCTGGCCGGCTGGCGGGCGCGGCTGGAGACGCTCAGCGCCGCCGCCGACCTCGATGTGCTGGCGGCGCGGGTCACGACGGCGCATGGCGAATTCCTGGATCTGGGCCGCGAACTGTCGGCCGGGCGGCAGCGCGTTGCCGGCGAGATGGGGGCGGCGGTCAGCGCGCTGATGCAGAAGCTGGCGCTGGCGTCCGGGCGCTTCGAAGTGGCCTTGCTGCCGCTGGCCGAGGGCGCGGCGCACGGTCTGGAGCAGGTCGAGTTCCGCGTCGGCGGGCTGGCCGGACTGGAAGCAAGGCCGCTCGCCAAGGTGGCGTCGGGCGGCGAACTGTCGCGGATCAGCCTGGCCATCCAGGTGCTGACCTCGCGTTCCGCCAGCGTGCCGACGCTGATCTTCGACGAGGTCGATGTCGGCATCGGCGGCGGCGTCGCCGAAATCGTCGGCCGCCTGCTGCGCGAGCTCGGCGACGAGCGTCAGGTGCTGTGCGTCACCCATCTGCCGCAGGTCGCGGCGCGCGCCGCGTGGCAGTGGCAGGTGAGCAAGGCGACCCGCGACGGCGCGACGCTCAGTTCGATCGAAGCGCTCGACGCAGGTCAACGCGTGCGTGAGATTGCCCGGATGCTCGGCGGGGTGGAGGTGACGGACATCACGCTCGAGCATGCACGGGAACTGTTGAATGCCAAGGGTGGCGAGCGCCGGGCGAGTTCAACTGCGCCGGACGCCCAGCCATGAAGTGCGCCCGGAATCTGTTCCGGGAACCGGGGCTGTCGCGGCTGGCGAGGCGGATGTCGCCATGAATCCGCGTTTTCAGGCGATCGTCCACGGGACCATTTTCGCGCTGGTCATTGGCTGGGTGCTCCACATCGGAAAAGGCGTCTTCGTTCCGATCGTCTTCAGTGTCCTCGTCGTCTACGTCATCGTCGGCCTTGCCCGAATCCTCGTGAAGCTTCCGCTCGTCGGACGTTTCTTGCCCGCGCGGGCCGGTTATCCCTTGTCGGCTCTGGCGATCGTGTTGTCGCTTGCCGGCGTCGCCTCCCTCGTGGCCGGCAGCATCGGCAATGTCTCGGCGCTGGCGCCGACCTATGCCGCATCGCTGCTGAATGCCGTCCAGAGCGTTGCCGAACGGATGGGTCTTGAACTGGCTCCCACCTGGGCCACCCTTCGCCAAGACGTCCTTGCGCAAGTCAATACGCAAAGGCTCATCGGATCGACCGTGGTTTCGGTGTCGGCGATCGTCTCCACGCTGGTGGTCGTCCTTCTCTATGTCGCCTTCCTGCTGATCGAGGAGCGCACGTTCGCGGCCAAGATCGCCAGGATTTCCAGTGATCCGCGGAAGGTCCGTCAGATCCAGAACATCGTCGCGCAGGTCAACGCCAGGATTGGTGCGTATCTTGCGCTCAAGACCGTGGTGAGTGTGATACAGGGCCTGGTCGGATGGGCCATCCTGAAATTCGTCGGCGTCGAATTTGCGGCGTTCTGGGCGGTCCTGATCGGGATGCTGAATTATGTTCCTTACCTGGGTTCGGTCCTGAGCGTCCTTTTTCCCGTGGCGTTCGCGACGATGCAGTTCACGGATTTTGGCATCGCGCTGGTCATCCTGGCGTCCCTGTCGGCGGCGCAGTTCGTCATCGGGTTCTTTCTCGATCCTTACCTGATGGGCAACTCGCTGAATCTCAGCCCCTTCGTCATTCTCGTGAGCCTGGCCGCCTGGTCGACCCTGTGGGGCATCCCGGGCGCCTTCCTGGCGGTGCCGATCACCGCCTGCATGGTGCTGGTCTTCGCCGAATTCCCGGGGACACGCGCCATCGCGATCCTTCTTTCGCGCAACGGGGAAATCTGAGCGATCCGGGACAGGCTGCTCCCGGTCTCGCCCAAGGCGCGGTCAACCCGCGAAAACGGCCGAAAATGGCGCGCTTCCGGCTGCCGGCGAGTTCAGGCGGATGCGCATGCCGGCCTCACGGCGCGGGCAGTGCGGTCCACGAAGCGTCGGGGTCGAAACGGGGCATCGCACCGGCAATGGCGGCGGTATCGGGGCCCAGGTGCTTCTGGTACACGACGCCGTCCTGGTTGACGATGAAGGCCATCACGCCCGTCTCGCCGTAGCGGGCGGGCCAGGCAACCAGCGCATGGCCATCGGTCATGCGGCCGTCCCTGACATAGCCGCGCGCGCCGTCCCTCGCCGCCGGACCCTGCGCCTTGAGTATCCTGAAGCGGTAGCCGTGGTAGCCGTCCTTGAGATCCTTCGTATCGAACAGCGGTCCGAGCGGACTCTCCGGATCCCCGGCCGGCGTGGGCCAGTAGAGGCCGTCCCGGGCGCCGGGTGAACTCAGGACTTTCTGAGCGAATTCGACGACGCCGTCACCGTTGCGGTCCTGCGCCGCATACTCCTGCTGCGCTTCGACATAGGCGTGCATGCTCTGGATCGCGGCGAGTTCGTTGCGTCCGATCCGGCGCGTGTGCATTTCCTCACGCCCGGCCCGGATGTCGAACGACCAGCCGGCGCGGGTGCGGACGATGGGTATGGGCAGCGTCCATCCGCCATCGAGTTCCAGCAGCGCATCCGAATCGCTCACCCGTTTGATCCGGTGGCCCCTTGCCCAGGCCTCGAGAAAGGCGATGCGATCCTCGACCGAAATATCGTCGAGCGGAATGAGCCGTTCGTGGTCTGGCCCAAGCACCGTCCGCAGTCCGGAATCGTCCTGGCGGGCGAGGCCGTCGACCAGCGCGTCCGCCGCCGCTTCCGGCGAGGCGAATGTCGTCTGCGTGCCGGCAGCGCAGGGCAGCGCCAGCGTCAGCGCGAACAGCAGCGCGGCAGCGCCTCTCATCCATCGGTTGTTCATCGTCTGATATCCCATGGCGTGGCCCCTGATCACCGCCGGCGCTCGCGGGCGGCGCCAGCAGCGCCAGCCGTTTGCCGGCCGGCGCCGGCGTTCCGATTGGTCGCCGCGTGGCGCTGGGCGGCCTGGCTCGCGGCGCCGCGGTCGGTCTGCTGTCTGACCTGGCGACCGTCGTTGGCGCCACGCAGCGCGTTGTCGCGATTGGTTCGTGCGGCGCTGGCGTTGCGTTCCTGCGCGCGGCTACGGTCGACATTGGCGGCGCGGTTCTGCACCTGGCCGCGGTCGATGTTGGCGGCGCGGTTCTGGGCCTGGCCGCGGTCGATGTTGGCGGCGCGGTTCTGCACCTGGCTGCGGTCGAGGTTGGCGGCGCGGTCACGCGCCTGATCGCGGTCGATGTTGGCCACGCGGTCGCGTGCCTGCCCGCGGTCGAGGTTGGCGGCCCGGTCACGCGCCTGATCGCGGTCGATGTTGGCCGCGCGATCACGCACCGACGTACCGGAACCTTCCGGCAACCGCTGCGGAATCTGGTTGCGGTCGAGGTTGCGTAACGCGTCGCGGTCCAGGTTCTCGGCGCCGACGCGGTCACTCAGCGCCGCCCGCGCTCGATCACGCTGATCCTCGCGCCCACGAAAATCCGGACGGCCGCCGCGCTCGCCGAGTCTGTTCTCCAGGCGATCGCGGGTCGCGGCATCGCGATAGGGGACACCCCTCCGGTTGCCGGGATTGTGGTTCCAGTTCACGTTCCGGTTGTTGGACGTGATGCGGTTGTTGACGTGGATGTTGTTCCACTGATTGACGTTGATGTTGACGTTGCGGCGGCGCCAGTCGACACTGCCCCACAGCGCGTAGGTGACGCCGATGCCGACGCCCCACCAGATGGCGGTGCCGACCGGATTCCAGCCAAATCCCCAGCGCGGCGGCGGCGGGAAGAAGAATGGCGGAAACAGCGGGTGCCACCAGGGGCCGAATACGTGCACCGGGTTATAGACGGGAACGAAGATGACCTGCGGATTCGCCGGGGCGATGGTGATGATCTGCGCCGGTGGCGGTGGCGCATTGACGACGATGGTCTGCGGCGGCGGTGGCGCCGCCTCGACAGTGACGATCTGCTGTTCGTTGGAGCTCAGGTTGCCGGCGTTCTTCGCCCTGGAGCGCAGAAACTGCACGGAGTCCATGACCGCCTCGGGTTGCGCCAGGAAAGCATCGCCGAGGTCATGCACCCATTCCGGCTTCTCGCCCAGCATGGCGAGCACCTGCGGGAAAGCGACCAGCGACTGCACGCTGGGATCCCACGGCTTGTCCTGCACCGCCTTGACCGCCTCGTCACCCTCCCGATTGCGGTTGGCGAATGCCCAGTCGGCCGCCTGCGCGACGTCCGACGGATAGGTGCTGGCCATCAGCACCTGCGACAGGAGCGCGTCGGGAAAGAGGGCGATCGGCGCCAGCATCTGGTCCAGTTGCTCTACGGTGAAGGCGGGCGGGTCCGCGGCGCGCGCCGGTGCGGCAACCAGCAGGAGCGCGGCGGCAAGAATCGTGGCGATGCAACGCAACATCGAACGCATTACGAAAGCTCCTTGTCGGTCGTCCCGGGGGCGGTTCCTGATTGCGGCATCCTACACCTGAATGGCAGGGTCGATCGGACCCGGCTCAAGCCAGGCCCGGGGGGCCCTCGGCGCACCATGATGCGAAAAGCTGGCACGCACCCCTCACCGCACGTACCGGCTCGGGGTGCGGCTAGGGCGGAATTATCTCTTGCCGCCCCGGATGTTGCCGGCCACGCCGCCGGCAACGCCGCCGATGGCGGCGCCGGTCCACGCGTTACCGCCGGAAATGGCGGCGATTCCGGCGCCCCCGGCGGCGCCAATGGCCGCCCCGCTCATCGTTCCCTGCTGGCGCGGAGTCATGTCCGTGCAGCCGGCAAGGCCCGCAGCTGCCGCGATGGCTGTGATCAATCCAAGTCTTTTCATGGCTCTCTCCGTCACTTGTTCTTTTGCAGGCCGGGTACGGCCATTTCAAACCAGATGGTTTCGATCACCGGGCGCTGCAGCTTGCCGGGATTTGCCGCATACCACTGGTTGAGCCCTTCGCGCACGCTGTCGAGCGTCTGGCCCTGCAGTCCCTTGACCAGGCGCGGGACGAAGCTCTCGGCATCGGCCGGCGGTTTCCCCTGGAAATAGGCGCTCTCGACCTGCGCCAGATTGGCGATACCGACGAGATAGGCTTTCTTCACATCGTCCGACGACCTGGTCCAATGTTCGCCGGTGACCACAGGGATCTCGGCTGCGTGGACCGAGGTCGCGGTCACGCTGGCGACCGCGATGCCCAGCACCAATACCAGCTTTCTGGAAAATTTCATGAAACGCTCCTTTTCGAGGTTGAACGATCAGTCGCTCCGGCGACGGCGTCCGCAGCGTGCTGACGGCCATTTGTAGCATGGGGGCAGGATTCGGGCAAGCGCCGCCGGCCGACCAGGAAGTGTCGCCAGCGCGAGCGTGCGTGATGACGGCCGGGCTGCGGCATTGCTCGCTGCCGGGTGCGGTCAACCGCGAAAACCGCCCGAAAATCAAGCGCTTCCGGCAGGCGTTCAGAAGAGGCGGGTGACGGCGAAGATCGCCAGCAGCAGGAAGAAGACGCCGCTGACCCGATGGATCCAGACCAGCGGCAGGCGATGCAGCAGCTTGCGTCCGGCGAAGACGCCGAGCAGCGAGGTGAGGGCGAGGGCCGCCGTCGCTCCCGCCCAGACGGCCGACGGCTCGGTCGTGCTGCCGAGGCCGGCGACGGCGAGTTGCGTCTTGTCGCCGAACTCGGCGAGAAAGATGAGCAGGAAGGTCGTCGCCACGATGCCGTGTCCCGGCTTCTCGTCGACGTTGTCGTCTTCTTCGTCCTCGCGGTAGCGCAGCGCGTTGATCCCGAAGAAGGCGAAGAGCGCGGCGACCACCAGCGTGACCAGCAATTCCGGCAGCCAGGCCGCTACCGCGGCGCCGAACACGACGGCGAGCAGGTTGAGGACGGCGAAGGCGGAGACGGCGCCGATTGCCACCGGCAGGCCGCGGTGGCGGGCCGCCAGGGTCATGCACACCAGTTGGCTCTTGTCGCCGATTTCGGCGAACCCGACGAGCAGGAATGTCGTCCCGGCCGAGGCCAGCCAGGTCCCTGAAATGAAGTCGGCGAACCCGGTCATGACTTGCCTTCCTTGTTGCGGTTGGGACAGCCGGTCTTGGTGCAGTGAGCGTACAGGTAGAGCGCATGGTCCTGGATGGCGAAGCCGCGCTCGCTGGCCACCAGGTTTTGCCGGCGCTCGATCTCCGGGTCGTAGAACTCCTCGACGCGGCCGCAATCGACGCAGACCAGGTGGTCGTGATGCTTCCCATGGTTGATCTCGAAAACGGCCTTGCCCGATTCGAAGAAGTGACGCTCGAGCAGCCCCGCCTGCTCGAACTGCGTCAGCACGCGGTAGACCGTGGCCAGGCCGATGTCCATGTTCTCGGCGATGAGCATCCGGTAGACATCTTCCGCCGTCATGTGGCGCAAGGTGCCCTTCTCGAACAGCTCGAGGATCTTGAGGCGCGGGAAGGTGGCCTTGAGCCCCATGTTCTTGAGACTTTGCGGGTCGCTCATTGTATTTCCGTCAGTGGTCGGGGGCGGGGACGCCAAGAATTCGGGTATGATATACCGCATCCAACCTGTTTGAGAAAACCCGGATTCCCGCATGTTCCGTTCCCGCCTGCTTATTCTCGGTGCCGTCTGCTCCCTGCTTGCGGCGTGCAGCAGTTTCAATCCCTACAAGATCGATGTCCAGCAAGGGAATGTGCTGACCCAGGAAATGGTCGCCCAGCTCAAGCCGGGCCAGACGCGTGAACAGGTGCGTTTCATCCTGGGAACCCCGTTGCTTGCCGACATCTTCCACCAGCAGCGCTGGGACTATGTCTACAGCTATCGCAAGGGCCGCAGCGGCGAGGTCGAGACCCGCCAGTTTTCCGTCCATTTCGACAAGGACAATCGCCTCGAAAGGGTGTCGGGCGATGTCGCGGTGGCCGACCCCGATGACCTTGCGGTGCCGACGGCGCGGACGCGCGTGGTGGACTATGGTACGCTGCCCAGCGACGGGTCGGCGCCGCCGATGCCCCCTCCGGAAGGGCCGGGGTTCATCGAGGGCTTGATCAAGTCGGTCGGATTCTGATCATGAGCGCAACGCGAGTTGGTGTGGTGGGCGCCGGCGGCCGCATGGGCCGGATGCTGATCGAGGCGGCCCTGAAGGATGATGGAGTGACGCTGGCTGGCGCGTTCGACGTGGCGGGGAGCGCCGCGATCGGCCAGACGGCGGGGCAGTTGACCGGTCTGGAGAGCGGGGTGCCGGTCAGCAGCGATCTCGCCGGCGGCCTCGCCGCGATCGACTGTCTGATCGATTTCACACGGCCGCAGGGGACGCTTGGTCACCTCGAACTGTGCCGCCAGGCCGGCGTCGCGATGGTGATCGGCACCACCGGTTTCGAAGCCGAAGGCAAGGAAGCAATTGCCGCGGCGGCCCGCGACATTCCGGTGGTCTTCGCGCCGAACATGGCCGTCGGGGTCAACCTGGTCTTCAAGCTGCTCGATACCGCCGCGCGCATCCTGAATCAGGGCTACGACATCGAGATCGTCGAGGCGCACCACAGGATGAAGATCGACGCGCCGTCGGGGACCGCGTTGCGCATGGGCGAGGTGGTTGCCGGCGCCCTCGGCCGCGATCTCGGGGAATGCGCGGTCTATGGGCGCCAGGGCGTGACGGGCGAACGCGACCCGTCGACCATCGGTTTTGCCACCGTTCGCGGCGGTGACGTGGTCGGCGACCACACCGTGATGTTCTGCGGGATCGGCGAACGGGTCGAGATTTCCCACAAGGCAGGCAGCCGCATGCCTTATGCGCTCGGCAGCATGCGCGCGGCGCGCTTCCTGGCGGGTCGCCACAATGGCCTGTTCGACATGCAGGACGTCCTCGGGCTGCGCTGATTGCCGCCACTGATGGTTCCCGTCGTCGTCGCGCGGGCGAAGGCGGGCCGCAAGTCGGCGAAGGGTCGAAGGGTCGGCAAGTTTGCCCGGCGGGGCCGTTTCGGCTAGAATCGCCGGGCTGCTGAGCACGAGCGGGGAGGCGCGAGCCTTCCCGCTTGGCACATGAACAAGCAGGAATTTCCAGGAGAGCCGGTCGTGTCGTTGCTGCCCGCATTTACCCCCGCCATTCTCGCCCTGGCCGACGGGACGCTGTTCCGGGGGCAATCCATCGGCGCGGACGGAGTGACCAGTGGCGAGGTCGTGTTCAACACGGCGATGTCGGGCTATCAGGAGATCCTCACCGATCCTTCATACTGCCGGCAGATCGTCACGCTGACCTATCCGCATATCGGCAACACGGGTTGCAACGCCGAGGACTTCGAGTCCGGCGCCAACCACGCCGCCGGACTGGTGATTCGCGACCTGCCCGGTCGCGCTTCCAGCTGGCGCTGCGAGGACGATCTGTCAGCGTATCTGAAGAGGCATGGCATCGTCGCCATTGCCGGCATCGATACGCGCAGGCTGACCCGCATCCTGCGCGAGAAGGGCGCTCAGGCCGGTTGCATCCTGGCCGGCGGGGTCGATGATGGCAAGGCGCTGGCGATGGCCCGCGCTTTCCCGGGATTGAACGGGATGGATCTGGCGCGGGTGGTTTCAGCCAGGCAGGGCTATTCCTGGAGCGAGGGCGAGTGGACCTTGCAGGGCTACGGACCGGGCGCGGCGCCGCGCTTCCATGTCGTCGCCTACGATTTCGGCGTCAAGAAGAACATCCTGCGCATGCTGGCCGGGCGCGGCGTCAGGCTGACCGTCGTTCCCGCGCAGACACCGGCGGCCGACGTGCTGGCGATGAAGCCGGACGGCGTGTTCCTGTCGAATGGCCCGGGCGACCCGGAGCCTTGCGACTACGCGATCGCCGCCATTGGTGAGTTCCTCGGCCGCGGCGTGCCGACATTCGGCATCTGCCTCGGTCATCAGTTGCTCGGCCTTGCCTCCGGTGCGCGGACGGTCAAGATGAAGTTCGGCCACCACGGCGCCAACCACCCGGTCAAGGATCTGGATACCGGCCAGGTGCTGATCACCAGCCAGAACCACGGGTTTGCGGTCGACGCGGATTCCTTGCCGGAAAACCTGCGGGTGACCCACGTCTCGCTGTTCGACGGCTCGCTGCAGGGCATCGCGCGCACCGACGTGCCGGCCTTCTCCTTTCAGGGCCACCCGGAAGGCAGCCCCGGCCCGCACGACGTTGCTTACCTGTTCGACCGCTTCCTCGATACCATGACACGCGGCGTCGCTGCTTTACAGGAGTGAGAAGTGAAAGGTGAAAAGTGAAACGTGACGGCCCTCTGACCCTTGCGTTTTTCACATTTCACGTTTCACGTTTCACGTTTCACGGATAGACGAAATGCCGAAACGTACAGACATCAAGAGCGTCCTGATCATCGGCGCCGGCCCGATCATCATTGGCCAGGCGTGCGAATTCGACTACTCCGGCGCCCAGGCCTGCAAGGCGCTGCGCGAGGAGGGCTACCGGGTGATCCTGGTGAACTCCAATCCGGCCACCATCATGACCGATCCGGAAATGGCCGACGTCACCTACATCGAGCCGATCACCTGGCCGGCGGTCGGCAAGATCATCGAGGCCGAGCGGCCGGATGCGCTGCTGCCGACCATGGGCGGCCAGACCGCCCTGAACTGCGCCCTCGACCTCGATCGCGAGGGCGTGCTGGCCCGGTTCGGCGTCGAGCTGATCGGCGCCTCGAAGGAGGCCATCGACAAGGCCGAGGACCGCGAGAAGTTCAAGCAGGCGATGAGCCGGATCGGCCTGGGTTCGGCGCGATCGGCAATCGCCCACTCGATGGAGGAGGCGTGCCAGGTGCAGGCCATGGTCGGCTTCCCGACGATCATCCGCCCCTCGTTCACCCTCGGCGGTTCCGGCGGCGGCATCGCCTACCACATGGAAGAGTTCGAGACCATCTGCAAGCGCGGTCTCGAAGCGTCGCCGACCAGCGAGCTGCTGATCGAGGAGTCGCTGCTCGGCTGGAAGGAGTACGAGATGGAAGTGGTCCGCGACCAGGCGGACAACTGCATCATCATCTGCTCGATCGAGAACCTCGACCCGATGGGCGTGCACACCGGCGACTCGATCACCGTCGCCCCGGCCCAGACGCTGACCGACAAGGAATACCAGATCCTGCGCAACGCCTCCATCGCCGTGCTGCGCGAGATCGGCGTCGATACCGGCGGCTCCAACGTGCAGTTCGCGATCAATCCGAAGGACGGTCGCATGATCGTCATCGAGATGAACCCGCGCGTCTCGCGCTCCTCGGCCCTGGCGTCCAAGGCGACCGGCTTCCCGATCGCCAAGATCGCCGCCAAGCTGGCCGTCGGCTACACCCTCGACGAACTGGCCAACGAAATCACCGGCGGCCGGACGCCCGCCTCGTTCGAGCCGTCGATCGACTACGTCGTCACCAAGGTGCCGCGCTTCGCCTTCGAGAAGTTCCCGCAGGCCGACCCGATCCTGACCACGCAGATGAAGTCGGTCGGCGAGGTGATGGCCATCGGCCGGACTTTCCAGGAGTCGCTGCAGAAGGCGCTGCGCGGCTTGGAAGTCGGCGTCGACGGCTTCAACCTGAAGACGGTCGATCCGGAAACCATCGACGAGCAACTGGCGCGGCCGACACCGGATCGCCTGTGGTACGTCGCCGATGCCTTCGGCGTCGGCATGTCGGTCGAGAAGATCTTCGACCTGACCCGGATCGACCCGTGGTTTCTCGTGCAGATCAAGGAGATCGTCGACCTCGAACTGGCCGTGGAAAAGCGCGAACTGTCGTCGTTGACCGCGGAAGAGTTGCGTTTCCTCAAGCGCAAGGGCTTTGCCGACCGCCGCCTGGCGCATCTGACGAGGACGAGCGAAACGGCGGTCCGCGAGCGCCGCCATGCGCTCGGCGTGCGTCCGGTGTACAAGCGCGTCGACACCTGCGCCGCCGAGTTCTCGACCAACACCGCCTACCTGTACTCGACCTACGAGGACGAATGCGAGGCCAACCCGACCGACAGGAAAAAGATGATGGTGCTGGGTGGCGGTCCGAACCGCATCGGCCAGGGCATCGAGTTCGACTACTGCTGCGTGCATGCGGCGATGGCGATGCGCGAGGACGGCTACGAGACCATCATGGTCAACTGCAACCCGGAAACCGTGTCGACCGACTACGACACCTCGGATCGCCTCTACTTCGAGCCGCTGACCCTGGAGGACGTGCTGGAAATCGTCGCCATCGAGAAGCCGCTCGGCGTCATCGTCCAGTACGGCGGGCAGACCCCGCTCAAGCTGGCGCTGGCGCTCGAAGCCAACGGCGTGCCGATCATCGGCACGACGCCGGAGTCGATCGACATCGCCGAGGACCGCGAACGCTTCCAGAAGCTTCTGAACGAACTCGGCCTGAAGCAGCCGCCCAACCGCACGGCGCGCACCGAAGAGGATGCCCTGCGCCTGGCGCAGGAGATCGGCTATCCGCTGGTCGTCCGTCCATCGTACGTGCTCGGCGGCCGGGCCATGGAAATCGTCCATGAACGCAAGGATCTCGAGCGCTACATGCGCGAGGCGGTCAAGGTCTCGCACGATTCGCCGGTGCTCCTCGACCGATTCCTGAACGATGCCTGCGAGGTCGACGTCGATGCGCTGTCCGACGGCGAAGAAGTCATCATCGGCGGCGTCATGGAGCACATCGAACAGGCCGGAGTGCACTCCGGAGACTCGGCCTGCTCGTTGCCGCCCTACTCGCTCAGCCATGCGGTGCAGGACGAACTGCGGCGCCAGACCCGGCTGATGGCCAGGGCGCTGAACGTCTGCGGGCTGATGAACGTGCAGTTCGCGATCAAGGACCGCGAGATCTATGTCCTCGAGGTGAACCCGCGCGCGTCGCGCACGGTGCCCTTCGTCTCCAAGGCCACCGGCCGCCAGTTGGCCAAGATCGCGGCGCGCTGCATGGCCGGCCGCAGTCTGAAGGAGCAGGGCGTGAGCGGCGAAGTCGTTCCGCCGTACTACTCGGTCAAGGAGGCGGTCTTCCCCTTTGTCAAGTTTCCCGGGGTCGACACCATTCTCGGCCCGGAAATGAAGTCGACCGGGGAAGTCATGGGTGTCGGCACGACCTTCGCCGAAGCCTTCGTCAAGTCGCAACTCGCCGCCAGCGTCAGGCTGCCGGCCTCGGGCAGGGTCTTTCTGTCGGTCAAGGACAGCGACAAGGCGAAGGCGGTCGAAATCGCCCGCCACCTCGCCGAGGCCGGATTCCATCTCGTGGCGACGCGCGGCACGGCGCATGCGCTGGAGGCCGCCGGCCTGCCGGTGCAACAGGTCAACAAGGTGACCGAAGGCCGGCCGCACATCGTCGACACCATCAAGAACAACGGGATTTCCCTGATCATCAACACGGTCGAAGAGAAGCGGCTGGCGATCAACGACTCGCGGTCGATCCGCACCTCCGGTCTACAGGCCGGGGTGACGATGTTCACGACGATCTGGGGGGCCGAAGCGGCGGCGGAAGGTATCCGCAGTCTTGGCGAACTGGTGGTCTATCCGATCCAGTCGCTGCACAAGCAACTGCACTGAGACAACCCCTGACCGCCGGGCCGCCCCCTCCGGGCGCCGGCGGCATGCCTTTGCTGGAATGAACGATGAGTAAAGTTCCGTTGACCGTGGCAGGCGCCGCGAAGCTGCGCGACGAGTTGCAACGCCTGAAGACGATCGAGCGTCCGGCGGTGATCGCGGCGATTGCCGAAGCGCGCTCGCACGGCGATCTCTCGGAAAATGCCGAATACGATGCCGCCAAGGAACGCCAGGGCTTTCTCGAAGCGCGCATCAAGGATCTCGAGGGCAAGCTGGCCAACGCCCAGATCATCGACCCGCTGCTCCTTGATGCCGACGGCCGCTGCGTCTTCGGGGCCACCGTCGACCTCGAGGAGCAGGAATCGGGCGACGCCGTCACCTACCAGATCGTCGGCGAGGACGAGGCCGATATCAGGCAGGGCAAGCTTTCCTTCGGGTCGCCGATGGCGCGGGCGCTGATCGGCAAGTACGCCGGCGATATCGCCCAGGTTCAGGCGCCGGGAGGCATGCGCGAATTCGAGATCATCGACGTCCGCTACGAGTGAACCGGCGTGCGCAAGACTTCCGAAGCCCTCTATTTCGTGGTCATCACCCTGTGGGTCGGCGGCATGTGGGCGATCGGCTACATCGCCGCGCCGGTTCTGTTCTCGAGCCTCGGCGACCGCCAGCTGGCCGGGGTCGTGGCCGGGAAGCTGTTCGCGCTGATCGGCTGGGTCGGACTCGGCGGCGCCGCCTATGTGCTCGTCTTCCTGGTCGCCCGCTGTCGCGGGCTGGCGTTGCGGTGCACCGTCTTCTGGCTGGTGCTGGTGATGGCGCTGCTGGCTGCCGCCAGTCAGTTCGGCATCCAGCCGCTGCTGGCGCAACTGAAGGCCGACGCCCTGCCGCGCGGGGTGATGGAAAGCGTGTTGCGTGACCGCTTCGCCGCCTGGCACGGGATTTCCAGTATCGTCTATCTGGTCCAGAGCCTGCTGGGTCTGTGGCTGGCGGCCTGGGCCGGCCGCGGGCTGAAATGATCAGCCCTGCAGGCTGCGCTTGGTTTTGCGCGGAGCCGGGGCGGAGCGGCGGGATTTCGTGCTTTTTTGCGCGTCGACCGCAGCAGCCTGGACCGGGGCGGGGCGGTAGATGACCAGCAACTTGCCGATGTGCTGGACGGCGGTGGCGCCGAGTTCGGCGCAGATCGTTTCGAGAAAGGCTAGACGATCCTCGCGGCGGTCGCCATGGACGCGCACCTTGATCAGTTCGTGAGCGTTCAGATTGACGTCGATTTCCTTGAGGACGGCTGCACTGAGGCCCTTTTCGGCAATCGACACGACGGGGCTCAGGTGGTGGGCGCGGGCGCGCATCGCGCGGAGCGCGCCGGACGATAATTGCAGCATGGCAGACCTTTCGAAAACGGCATTTTAGCGAATGGCCAGAACGAGGACCAGCAAGGCCTGGATGCGCGAGCATGTCAATGACCCCTATGTCCAGCTCGCCAGGAAGGAAGGATGGCGTTCGCGCGCCGCATTCAAGTTGCTGGAAATCGACGACAGGGACCGGCTGCTGCGCTCCGGCGAGGTCGTCGTCGACCTCGGCGCGGCGCCCGGCGGCTGGTCGCAGGTGGCCGCCAGGCGGGTGGGCGCCGGCGGTCTCGTCATCGCCCTCGATGTACTCGAGATGGAGCAGGTCCATGGTGTGGACTTCATCCAGGGCGATTTCCGCGACGACGACATTCTTGCCCGGCTGGAAGAAAGGCTGGCCGGGCGGCGGGTGGGACTTGTAATGTCCGACATGGCTCCCAATATGTCGGGAGTGCCGCTCGTCGATCAGGCGCGGATCATGCACCTCGCCGAACTTGGCCTGGACTTTTGCCGGGCGCACCTGAAACCGGAAGGTGCTTTCCTGGTCAAAGTTTTTCAGGGGACCGATTACGCGGCATTTCTCCATTCGATGCGCGAGGTCTTCCGGAGCGTCGCGGTGCGCAAGCCCGCTGCGTCGCGCGACAGGAGCGCCGAGCTTTATCTGCTCGGCAGTGTGCTGCGATGAGAGTTGTGTAGAATGGCGTCTTTGTCGCTCGACGCTGTCAAAGGAGAGCAAGCTTGAACAACATGTTCAAAAATCTGGCAATCTGGATGGTCATCGGCCTCGTGCTGATGACGGTCTTCAATCAGTTCAGCACCCGCCAGGTCACGCGGAATTCGATCGAATACTCGCAGTTCCTCGATGAAGTCAGGCAGGGCCATATCAGCAAGGTGCTCATCGAGGGCCGCACGCTGAAGGGGACGACCACCGAAGGCAAGCAGATCACTTCCTACGCGCCGCCCGATCTGTGGATGGTCTCCGACCTGCTCAAGAACGGCGTCAAGATCGAGGCCAAGCCGGAAGAGGAGCCGTCCTTCCTGATGAACATCTTCGTCAGCTGGTTCCCGATGCTGCTGCTGATCGGCGTCTGGGTCTTCTTCATGCGCCAGATGCAGGGCGGCGGCAAGGGCGGCGCTTTCTCGTTCGGCAAGTCGCGCGCGCGGATGACCGACGAGGCCCAGAATACGGTGACCTTCGCCGATGTCGCCGGCTGTGACGAAGCCAAGGAGGAGGTGCAGGAACTGGTCGATTTCCTGCGTGATCCCTCGAAGTTCCAGAAGCTCGGCGGACACGTTCCCAAGGGGGTGCTGATGGTCGGCAACCCGGGCACCGGCAAGACATTGCTCGCCAGGGCCATCGCCGGCGAGGCCAAGGTGGCGTTCTTCAGCATTTCCGGTTCCGATTTCGTCGAAATGTTCGTCGGTGTCGGCGCCGCGCGCGTTCGCGACATGTTCGAGAACGCCAAGAAGCATGCGCCGTGCATCATCTTCATCGATGAAATCGATGCGGTCGGCCGCCATCGCGGCGCCGGGCTCGGCGGCGGCAACGATGAACGCGAGCAGACGCTGAACCAGATGCTGGTCGAGATGGACGGCTTCGAAGGTCACGCCGGCATCATCGTGATCGCCGCGACGAACCGCCCCGACATCCTCGATCCGGCGCTGCTGCGTCCGGGCCGCTTCGACCGCCAGGTCGTCGTGCCGCTGCCCGATATCCGTGGCCGCGAGGAGATCCTCAAGGTCCATATGCGCAAGGTGCCGATCGCCGCTGACGTCAGGGCCGACATCATCGCCCGCGGCACTCCCGGTTTCTCGGGGGCCGATCTCGCCAACCTGGTCAACGAGTCGGCGCTGTTCGCGGCGCGTGGCAACAAGCGCCTGGTCGACATGGAGGATTTCGAGAAGGCCAAGGACAAGATCATGATGGGCGCCGAGCGCCGCAGCATGGTCATGTCCGAGGAAGAGAAGCGCAACACGGCCTACCATGAATCCGGACATGCCGTCATCGCCAAGCTGATGCCGAAATCCGACCCGGTGCACAAGGTCACGATCATTCCGCGTGGCCGCGCCCTCGGGCTGACCATGCAGTTGCCCGAGCAGGATCGTTACGCCTACGACCGGACCTATCTGATGAGCCGCATCGCCGTGCTGTTCGGCGGCCGCATCGCCGAAGAACTGTTCATGGACCAGATGACGACCGGCGCCTCCAACGACTTCGAGCGGGCTACCGCGATGGCGCGCGACATGGTGACGCGCTATGGCATGTCCGATCTCGGGGTCATGGTCTACGGCGAGAACGAAGGCGAGGTCTTCCTCGGCCGCTCGGTCACGCAGCACAAGAACGTTTCCGAGGCGACGATGCAGAAGGTCGACGCCGAGATCCGTCGCATCGTCGACGAGCAGTACGCGCTTGCCCGCAAGCTGCTGGAAGAGAATCGCGACAAGGTGGAAGCGATGACCCAGGCATTGCTTGAATGGGAAACCATCGACGCCGAGCAGATCGACGACATCATGGCCGGCAGGCCGCCCCGTCCGCCGAAACCCTCGCAGAGCGCGCCCCAGCCATCGGCGCCAAGCGATTCGCCTGGCGCCGCGCCCAGCGCACCGGCGACCGCCTGAGCGGCACCCTCCATAGCCGAGCCGGGAGCCAACTCCCGGTTTTTCATTTCTGCCATGCCTGAACTTCACTGCGGCGGTTTCCGGCTGCCTCTCGATCGTCCGCTGATCATGGGTATCGTCAATCTCACGCCGGACTCGTTCGCGGGCGACGGCATGGGTTCGGACGTCGGCCGTGCGCTACGTCATGCCCGCAACCAGCTCGACGCAGGCGCCGACATTCTCGACATCGGCGCCGAATCGTCGCGCCCCGGCGCCATTCCGACGCCGGAAGACGAGGAGTTGCGGCGACTGCTGCCGGTCCTGCGCGAGATCGCCGGCTGGGGCGTCCCGGTTTCGGTCGATACCTACAAGCCGGCTGTGATGCGTGCCGCGCTGGCCGAGGGTGCCGCGATGATCAACGACATCAGCGCCCTCGGGCGCCCTGACGCCACGGCCGCGGTCGCCGCCAGCGATTGCGCCGTCTGCCTGATGCACATGCAGGGAGAGCCGGGAACGATGCAGAACGCTCCGCGATACGGCGACGTGGTGGGGGAAGTCCGCGGATTTCTGGCAGCGCGTGTCGCGGCTGCTCGCGCGGCCGGGATCGACGGCCGTCGTCTGGTTCTCGATCCGGGTTTCGGTTTCGGCAAGAACCTCCAACACAATCTTGCCCTTTTTCGGGCGTTGACCGCAGCCGGCGTTGATGACCTGCCAATGCTGGTTGGCGTCTCGCGGAAGTCCATGCTGGGCGCGATCACCGGCCGGCCGGTCGGCCAGCGTCTGGCGGCCAGCATTGCCGCAGCGACACTGGCGGCGCTGAAAGGTGCGAAAATACTGCGCGTGCATGATGTGGCGGAAACCCGGGATGCGCTGGCAGTCCTGGCGGCAATCGATGAGGGAGTCGGCAATGAGTAGGAAATACTTTGGCACCGATGGCGTGCGCGGTCATGTCGGACAAGCGCCGATCACGCCTGATTTCGTGATGCGCCTCGGCTACGCGACCGGCAAGGTGCTGCTCGAACGCGCCGTGATGCCGGAGGGCGACCGTCCGGCGGTCCTCATCGGCAAGGACACCCGGCTTTCCGGATACATGCTCGAGGCCGCTCTGGAGGCCGGGTTCTCGGCAGCGGGTGTCGATGTCTCGCTGGTCGGGCCGATACCGACGCCGGCGGTCGCCTATCTGACCCGGGCGCTGCGCCTGCAGGCGGGGGCGGTGATTTCCGCCTCGCACAACCCGTATTACGATAATGGCATCAAGTTCTTCTCGGCGCAGGGCACCAAGCTGCCGGACGATGTCGAACACGCCATCGAGGAGGTCATCGATCAGCCGATGGTTTGCGTGGCGGCGGCCGATCTCGGGCGGGCGAAGCGGATCGGCGATGCGCGCGGCCGTTACATCGAATTCTGCAAGAGCACGTTTCCCAACGATCTCGATCTGCGCGGCCTGCGCATCGTCGTCGATTGTGCGCACGGGGCAGCCTACCACACGGCGCCCGATGTCTTCCATGAGCTCGGCGCCGATGTGGTTGCCATCGGCGCGCAGCCCAACGGCCTCAACATCAACGACGGATGTGGCGCGACGGCGCCCCGCGCCCTGTGCGAGGCTGTCCTCGCCGAAGGCGCGGACCTCGGGATCGCCCTCGACGGCGATGCCGACCGCCTGCAGATGGTGGACTCCCAGGGGAATCTCTACGATGGCGATCAATTGCTCTACGCGATTGTCCGGAGTCGCGCGAAGCACGGACAGGTCAGGGGGGTCGCTGGAACGCTGATGACCAATCTGGCGCTCGAGCATGCCTTGGGCAAGATGGACATCCCCTTCGCGCGGGCGGCCGTCGGAGACCGCTACGTCCTCGAGATGCTGCAGGACAGAGGGTGGATCTACGGCGGAGAGAACTCGGGGCACATCCTCGCCCTCGATCGTCACACCACCGGGGATGGTACGGTCGCCGCCCTGCAGGTGCTGGCGGCGTTGAGGGAGTCGGGCGGCGACCTGGCCAGCTTGCTGGGGGATCTCGAACTCTATCCGCAGAAGCTGATCAATGTGCCGATGGTCAAGGGCTTTCCCTGGCAGGACGACGATTCGATTCGTGGGGCGCGGGAAGACATCGAGAGTCGCCTTTCCGGCAGGGGTCGCGTCCTGCTGCGTGCTTCGGGGACTGAGCCCTTGCTGCGGGTCATGGTCGAAGGAGAGGATGCGACAGAGGTTCTTGAAGCGGCCGAGGAACTCGCCAGGGTGGTGCGCGAGGCCGGCCAATGAGGTCGCAGGATCCCGGGTGCGATTCAAACTGATGTGGGATAGTCTTGCCCAGTATCGCAGCCAGAGGAGAAAGGAAATGGAGAGACTGACACGCGAGGCAGAACTGGTGGAGCGGTTAAAGGCGCACCCGCCACTGCTGGCCAGGGTGGAATCGATTTTGTCGGCGGTAGAGAACGAGGCCGGCGCCGTGCAAGAGGCGGATGCCGCGGAACAGCGGCTGATTGACGAATTGCGCCAACTGGGTCGGGAATCGCTGACGGCCTGGGCGCAGCATCAGGTGCAGAAAACGACCGAGGAAGCGAGGCGGGCGGAGGGCGTGTGGCGCGAAGGTAAAAAAACTCTGCTGGCACAGCACCTTCGGG
>JAFLDQ010000002.1 GCA_017302355.1 Dechloromonas sp. | reverse complement strand
AAAGCAATATAGCCCAAGTCTCATAGCAAAGACGATAATTATTCAATATGGGTACAAAAAATTCTACAAAAGTGTAATTGATAATCCTTTGTTGATGCCGGGCGGGCGTTGCGCGTCGCGTCCGGCGGCGCTGCGGGGACGTGCATCGCGCTCGCGGCTGCCGGTGACGGCGGGGCGTGCGGGTTCGTCTGCAAGCCGCATGGTGAGGGCGATGCGGTTGCGCGGGATGTCCACCTCCAGCACCTTGACCTTCACCACCTGGCCGGCCTTCACCACGCTGTGCGGATCCTTGACGAAGGTGTTCGACAGCGCGGAGATATGGACGAGACCATCCTGATGAACGCCGATATCGACGAACGCGCCGAAATTGGTGACGTTGGTGACCACACCCTCGAGCAGCATGCCGGGCTGAAGATCCTTCAGCGTCTCGATGCCCTCGCGGAAGCTCGCGGTGCGGAACTCCGGGCGCGGGTCGCGGCCGGGCTTCTCGAGCTCGGACAGGATGTCCTGCACGGTGGGCAGGCCGAAGCGTTCGTCGGTGAACTCCGCCGGTTTCAGCGATTTCAGGAAGCTGCCGTTGCCCATCAGCTCGCGCACGCCCTTCTGTACGCGGGCGAGGATGCGCTCGACCACCGGATAGGCTTCGGGGTGCACCGAGGAGGCGTCGAGCGGATTGTCACCGCTCGGGATGCGCAGGAAGCCCGCAGCCTGCTCGAAGGTCTTGGGGCCCAGCCGCGGGACATCCTTGAGCGCGGCGCGGCTGCGGAACGGGCCGTTGGCGTTGCGGTACTCGACGATGTTGGCGGCGAGCGTCGGGTTGAGGCCGGAGATGCGCGCAAGCAGCGGCGCCGAGGCCATGTTCACGTCGACGCCGACCGCGTTCACGCAGTCCTCGACCACCGCGTCCAGACCTTTCGCCAGCCGGCTCTGGTTGACGTCGTGCTGGTACTGGCCGACGCCGATCGACTTGGGGTCGATCTTCACCAGTTCGGCGAGCGGATCCTGCAGCCGGCGGGCGATCGACACCGCGCCGCGCAACGACACATCGACGTCGGGAAACTCGCGCGCGGCCAGCTCGGAGGCGGAATACACCGACGCACCCGCCTCGGACACCATGACCTTGGTCAGTTTCAGCTCGGGGTGGCGCTGCATCAGCTCGGCCGCCAGCGCATCGGTCTCGCGCGAGGCGGTACCGTTGCCGATCGCGATCAGTTCGACCCGATGCTTCTTCGCCAGGATCGCCAGCGCCGCGAGCGCCGATTCACGGTCGCGGCGCGGCTCGAAAGGATAGACGGTGGCGGTATCGACCAGCTTGCCGGTGGCATCGACCACGGCGACCTTCACGCCGGTGCGGATGCCGGGGTCGAGCCCGATCGTCGGGCGGCTGCCGGCGGGCGCGGCGAGCAGCAGGTCCTTCAGGTTGCGCGCGAAGACGCGGATCGCTTCCTCCTCGGCGCGTTCGCGAAGCTCGCTCATCAGCTCGAGTTCGAGGTGGATCGAGACCTTCACGCTCCATGTCCAGCGCACCGTGTCGGCCAGCCAGCGGTCGGCCGGGCGGCCCTGGTTGCGGATGCCGAAGCGCGCGGCGATGCGGCCTTCGCAGGGGTGCGGTGCGTCGGGATCGGGGCGCTCGACGTCCAGCGCGAGGCGCAGCACGCCCTCGTTGCGTCCGCGCAGCAAGGCGAGCGCACGGTGCGAGGGCATCCTGGCGATCGGCTCGCGGAAGTCGAACCAGTCGCGGAACTTCGCGCCTTCGTTCTCCTTGCCTTCGATCACCGATGAGCGCACGTCGCCATGCTCGTGCAGGTAGTCGCGCAGCTCGCCGAGCAGCGTGGCGTCCTCGGCGAACTGCTCCATGAGGATCTGGCGCGCGCCTTCGAGCACGGACTTCGCGTCCGGGAATCCGGCGTCGGCGTTCAGGTATTTCTCCGCCTCGGTCTCGGGCACCTGGGCCGGATCGGCGAGGAGGCTTTCGGCCAGCGGCGCGATGCCGGCTTCGCGCGCGATCTGCGCCTTGGTGCGGCGCTTGGGCTTGTAGGGCAGGTAGAGGTCTTCCAGCCTTTGCTTGGTGTCGGCGTTCTCGACTTCTGCCCTGAGATCGGGGGTGAGCTTGCCCTGCTCGTCGATCGATGCGATCACCGTCGCGCGGCGGTCCTCGAGTTCGCGCAGGTAGCCGAGGCGCTCTTCAAGGGTGCGCAGTTGCGTGTCGTCCAGTCCGCCGGTGACTTCCTTGCGGTAGCGCGCGACGAAGGGCACGGTGGCGCCGTCGTCGAGCAGTTGTACGGCAGCAATGACCTGGCGGGGGGAAACGCCGAGCTCATCGGCGATGCGGTATTCGATCGGAGGCAGCATGAGTGCGGGGCGCCCAGGGGCGCGCGGTGATTCGGAGAGGAGCCCCTTATCCGGGGCGGGAAGGGCGCGATGTTGCAGCAAGCGGCGGCGTGGAACAAGCCCGGAGCGGGAACGGACTTGATTGCGCTCCTCGAGGGCGGATCGCGGTCAAGCCCGCTGCTACGGAATCGTCCCGACGTCGCAAGTCCATGCAGGCGCGCCCTCGAGCGCGCCCGTCCATCCAGTCGCGGGCAGCCCCCCGGTGGTCAGAGCGCGACCAGGGTCTGGCGGCCCCACCAGCTCGCACCGGGCTCGAGACGCTCCGGCGTGTGAACGATGGCCGCCTCGACGCACACCATATGCCGGAAGTCGGCGTCCTTCATGTCGTCCAGCGCGGCGCAGCGTTCTTCCCACGGGTTCCAGACCACGACATCGCGGAAGCCGTCCTGGTTGATGCCCAGCGCCCGATCGTATTCGCGCACCAGCACCGGGCGTGAAACGTCGCGGTAGATGCGATCCGTCTCGGCTTCGATCAGCAGCACGTCGCCGCTGTCGCGCCGGATTTGTCCTTCGTCCGTGCTGTCGAGGTAGTCCAGGCCGTAGAGCCCCTCGATCCGGGTTTCCTCGACTTCGCGCACTCGCAGGTAGGTGTGGAGCGCGGCGGCGAAATCGAATGCGCCGGAACCGGAGTTCTCGATCTCGAGTTCCATGTCGAGCCGGCTCTCCTCGATTCCTATCGTCAGCTCGGCGCTGAAGGCGTGCGGCCACAGCGCGCGCGTTGCGTCAGTGTCGGTACAGCGCAAGGTCACGAGGGCGAAGTCGTCGCCGTTGCGCCGGGTCTCGACGGACCACGGCAGGGTGCGCACGAAGCCGTGGCGGGGCAGGGGGCCGAATGCCGCGAATTGCGGAAAGCACACCGGCACGCCGCCGCGCACCGCCACGCTGCCGTCGTAGCGCGCGCGCTCGCTCAGATAGATGCGCTCCTTGCGGTCGGGCGGCGACCACGACACGAGCTGTGCCCCCTGCAGCAGCACAACGGCGCTGGCCCCCGCGTGAGTCTTGAGGCTCAGCGCCGGCTGGCCGTGAAAGTCGATCGGGTCGATGGAGGAAGGCATGCGTTTCAGTCCTGCAGGTTCAACACGCCGAGCTTGACCGTGCTGTCATCGGGATCGTTGCTGAGCACGAAGCCGAGCTTTTGCACGAACTTGAGCATGCGGTCGTTGTTGGACAGGAAGATGCCGTTCATGTACTTAAGGCCGCGGTCGCGCGCCGTCTCGATGAGCACGCCCATCAGCTTGCGGGCGAGGCCGCGATGCTGCCAGTCGTCGACGACGACCACCGCGAACTCGCACGACTCGCCGTCCGGATTGACCGCGTAACGGCACACGCCGATCTCCGTTTCCACCCCGCCGACCATGACGGTCGCGAGGAAGGCCATCTCGCGGTCGTAGTCGATCTGCGTGAGCCGCGCCACCATGGCGGGCGGCAGCTCGCGCATCGTGTTCATGAAGCGGTAATACTTCGTCTCGGCCGACAGCCGGCTCATGAATTCGACCTCGAGCTCGGCATCCTCGGGCTTGATCGGGCGGATCGTCACCGCGGTGCCGTCCGGCACGATCCAGGTGCTGATGAGGTGCTGAGGATACGGGTGGATCGCCATGTGATCATAGCGATCGGCGGTCGGCGAGATGTTCTCGACCATGATGCGCGCGTCGACGGCGACCGCGCCGCATTCGTCCACGATCAGCGGGTTGATCTCCATCTCGGTGATCCACGGCAGCTCGCAGACCATTTCCGACACGCGCAATAGCACCAGCTCGAGCGCGTCCATGTCGATCGCCGGCATATTGCGGAATTCGCCCAGGCGCGCCGAGATGCGGGTCGAGCGGATCATGTCCGCGACAAGGAAGCTGTTCAGCGGTGGCAGGGCGACCGCGAGGTCGGGATTTGCGTCGACGCTGTTGCCGCCTTCGCCGAAGGTGATCACCGGGCCGAAAGCCGGGTCGCGGCGCACGCCCACGACCAGTTCACGGCCGTTGCGCTTCTGGATCATGGGCTCGATGGCGATGCCGTTGACCTGGGCATCGGGCTGCGTCTTCTTCACCTCGTCCAGGATTTCCTGGTAGGTCGAGCGCACTGCCGCCAGGCTGCGGATGTTCAGGCGCACGCCGCCGACGTCCGACTTGTGCACGATGGCTGGCGAGTCGATCTTCATCACCACCGGCAGGCCGATTTCGGCCGCCAGCACCATGGCCTCGGCCGCCGAGCGTGCCACCACCGTTTGCGCGATCGGAATGCGGAAGGCGGCGAGCAGCGCCTTCGATTCCATCTCGTTGAGTTTCTTGCGGTGTTCGCCGAGCGCCATCTCGATCACCAGGCGGGCGCTCTCGATCGAGGGCGGCGACAGATGGGACAGCGAAGCCGGCGTCTGCATCAGCAGCTTCTGGTTGCGGTAGTAGGCCGAGATGTGGCTCATCAGCTCCACTGCCGGCTCGGGTGTGCGGAAGGTGGGGATGCCCGCCTCGATGAACTTGCTGCGCGCCTCGGCGACGAGCTCCTCGCCCATCCAGCAGGTCACCAGCGGCTTGTCGGAGGTCTTCTCGAGCTCGATGATGACGTCGGCAACGCCGGTCGGGTTGGTCATGGACTGCGGCGTCAGCACTACCAGCACGCCGTCGACGTTCGGGCCCTCGAGCACAGCCTGCACGGCCTTGCGGAAGCGTTCGGGGTCGGCGTCGCCGAGGATGTCGACAGGATTGCCGCGCGACCAGCTCGGTGGCAGTGCGGCATTGAGCTTCTCCATCGTGCCTTCGGAGAACTGCGCCAGCGGGATGCCGATATCGACTGCGCGGTCGGCCGCCATGACGCCCGGCCCGCCGCCATTGGTGATGATCGCGAGCCGGTTGCCGCGCGGGCGGAAGTGCGCGAACAGTGCGTTCGCCGCGGCGAAGAGCTGGCCCATGTTGTACAGGCGGATTACGCCGGCGCGACGCAGCGCGGCGTCGAACACGGCGTCGTCACCGAAGGCCGACGCCGAATGCGACAGGATCGCGCGCGAGACGTCGGGGTGACGCCCGGCCTTGATTAGCAGGACGGGCTTGACGCGGGCGGCGCCGCGCAACGCGCTCATGAAGCGGCGCGCGTCGCGCACGCCTTCCACGTACAGGAAGATGCTCTCGGTACGCGGGTCGGAAATCATGTAGTCGAGCACTTCGCCGAAGTCGATGTCCGACGAGGTGCCGAGCGATACCACCGCAGAGAAGCCGACGCCGTTGGGCTTGGCCCAGTCGAGAATGGCCGCGCACAGGGCGCCCGACTGCGAGATGAGACCGATGCTGCCCTTCAGGGCGCCCGCGTGCGCGAACGTGGCGTTGAGCCCGAGCTGCGGGCGGATGACGCCGAAACAGTTCGGCCCGAGCAGCCGGATGCGGTGGCGGTGTGCGGCATCCATGACCTGGCGTTCGAGCAGCGCGCCGCGCGGCCCGGCCTCGGAAAAGCCCGCCGATAGCACGACGACAGCCTTGACCCCCGCGCGTCCGCACGCATCGACGATTGCGGGTGTCAGTTCGGCGCGGACAGCGATGACGGCGAGGTCCAGCCGTTGAGGAACATCCTCGATCGACTTGAAACAGGGCACGCCGTGCACCGACTCGTGCTTGGGGTTGATGGCGAACAGCTTGCCCCTGTAGCCGGCGCCGAGCATGTTGCGGATGAGGACGTCGCCCAGGGATGCTTCACGTTCGCTCGCGCCGATGATGCCGACCGAGGTGGGTTCGAGCAGCGGGGAGAGATAGTGCTTTTCGTTCATCGTGGTGTCCCGAACGGGGGTTCATGACGGGGCTGGGACGACCCGTCCCGCGCCCGCTGGATGCGGATAGGCGAAGTATACGCGGTGCACCATCCGACGTTCGGATTAGCTGCCGAATAATGCGGAATTCGACGCGGTCGGGGCGCACGGACTGCGTCTGCGAGTTCAACGGCCGAGCGTGAAGTAGAACTTGCTGCCGGCGTCGGGCGTCGATTCTGCCCAGATCGTGCCTTCGTGGCGCTGAACGATGCGCTGGACGGTCGCCAGGCCGATTCCCGTTCCGGGAAAATCGTGGCTGTTGTGCAGGCGCTGGAAAGGGTGGAACAGTTTGGTGGCGAACTTCATGTCGAAACCGGCGCCATTGTCTTCCACGCAGAACACGCGGCGCTCGCCGTCGAGCTCCGCGCGAAAGGCAATGCGGGCGCGCGGCCGGCGCGACGAGAATTTCCACGCGTTACGCAGCAGGTTGTCCAGCATCGCGTGCATCAATACGCGATCGGCCGTTACGACCAGGCCTGCGGTGATCTCCACGTCGACCTGTCGCTCCGGGTTCTCCGCGCGCAGTTCGTCGATGATCAGCGTCGCGAGTGCTGAAAGGTCGAGCGATTCCTTGCGCAGTGGTTGGCGGCTGAGCGTGGCAAGCGCGATCAGGGCGTCGATCAGATCAGCCATGCGTTCGGCGGCCTTGCGGATCCGGTTCAGATGACTGCGGGTGGTGTCGTCAAGGCGCTCGGCCAGATCGTCCTCGAGGATGCGCGCAAAGCCGTCGATGGCCCGGAGCGGAGCGCGCAGGTCGTGAGACACCGAATACGAGAACGCCTCCAGTTCGCGGGTCGAGGCCTCGAGTTCGGCGGTGCGCAGGCGTACGCGCGACTCGAGTTCCTGATTGAGGTTCTTGAGCGTCAGCTCTGCGACCTTGCGTGAGGAGATGTCGTCCAGCGTGCCGGCGAGGCTCCAGCCTGCGCGGCCAGGCTCCTCGACCACCCGGCCAGTGAGCTCGATCCAGCGGATCTCGCCGCTGCGGGTGCGCAGGCGCAACTGGCAATGGCACTCGCGGCTCTCTCCCGTTGCCAGGGGGACGAATTTGTCGCGTGCCAGCGTACGGTCGTCGGGATGCAGGAAATCGATCAGCGGGCGTCCGAGCGACATCCCGATCTCGTAGCCAGACAGTCTCTTCCAGGCGCCATTCAGGAACAGCAAGTGCCCTTGCTGGTCGATCCGGAAGATCACCTCGCTCACCGATTCGAGCATGTCGCGATAGCGCTCCACGCTTTCCTGTAACGCGCGGTTCAGGCCTTCGAGGCCCAGGACAGCCGGCGCCCGTTCGGACGCCGCAGCGTCGGTCGCAACGGCGGGGTGCGTTTCGTCAGCGCAGCGGCCGCGCCGCGCGACGGCATAGCCAGTCAGGCCACCGAGCAGCACGCCGGCCGCCAGCCAGAGGACGCCGGACACGGCGAGGGTGTCGGATGCCGCATGGACCGACGGCGGGCTCAGCAGGGCTGCCAGCAACGCAAGCCCGTGAATGCGCTCACCGGTGTGACGGCGAAGTCGGGCACATCGGCTGTTGGCGCAGCGGCTTGGGCGTGAGCGGGGTCGGGGTGGGTGCAAGACTGTCTCGATTTCACTCGTGATGCGAAGCGAATCTAGCACAGGGGCTGATGCGGGCGTGTGCGTGCGCTGAGGCACCGGAGAACGGGGCGCGGCTAGAATGCGCCGGACGGAATCCGGGCCGTCAAGATGGTGGCCGTCCCCGAACAACTGGAAACCCTCGCCATGCATGCCAGCCTCGTCTCCCCTTCTGCCTGGGTCACCCGCTTCGCGCCGCTGATCGCGAGCGGTGGTGAGGTGCTCGATTACGCCTGTGGCGGTGGCCGGCACGCGCGCTGGCTTGCGCAGCGGGGCTTTCGCGTCGAAGCGGTGGACCGCGACGGGGTGTCGCTCGAACTGTTGCAGGGTGTGCCCCATGTGCGCACGCTCAGGGCCGATCTCGAGCAGGGTCCGTGGCCCTACGAGGGCAGGCGTTTCGACGCGGTCGTCGTTACCAACTACCTGTACCGGCCGCGCCTGCCGCTCGTCTTCAGGCTGCTGGAGCCGGGCGGCGTGCTCTTGTACGAGACCTTCATGCTCGGTAACGAGCGTTTCGGCAAGCCGAGCAACCCGGATTTCCTGTTGATGCCGGGTGAGCTGCCTCAACGGCTGGGCGATGGCTGGACGGTGGTTGCCTTCGAGCAGGGCGAGACGCGGGAGCCGAGACCTGCGGTCGTGCAGCGCATCTGCGCCGTCAGGGGGAACGGTCAGCTTGTGGCCTTGCCCTGATGCGCGGTGAGCTCGCCCTCGGCGGCCAAGATGCGGCCGGCCAGCGCGGCGACCCCGCTCGGTGACAGGTCGTCGGTGGCGAAGCGCGGGGCTGCGGCGAAGCCGGTGTAGTTTCCGTTCTGCGAGCGGCGATAGAGCGGATCGTAGTGGCGGTCGATGAATTCCGCGTAGAGTTCGGGCAGGGCGTTGGCGCTGGCCAGTTCCTTCCAGCGTGCAATCGTCTCCCGGCTATGCAGGTCTGCAAGATGGTCGATGTTGCGCTGCAGCCGGGCGAGGTCGTCGCCGAGATACGCATAGTCGCGCACGAGGAATTCCAGTCGGGCCTCGCGCGTGGCGTCGATCGCGACACAGTTCGAACGGCGCATGGCGAGAATGAGTCCTTCGGGCACGAAGACGCGGCCGATCTTGCGGCTTTCGGCCTCGACGAACACCGGTCGCTGCGGGTCGAAACGCTGCAGCTGCATGCAGATCGCGGTCTCGAACGCCTTCTGTGCGGGCTGCATGCGGTCGGGCAGGGCGCCCAGCACCGAGCCCTTGTGCGCGGCCAGATCCTCCAGGTCCAGCCTCTGCGCGCCGAGCTTCGACAGCGCCTCCAGCACCCGCGTCTTGGCGCTGCCTGTCGGCCCGCAGATGACCTTGAACGACAGCGCGGTCGACAGCCGCTCGAGTTCGGCGATGACGTGATGGCGGAAGGCCTTGTAGCCCCCCTCAAGCTGGCAGGCATCCCAGCCGACCATGCGCAGCCAGGTGACGAATGAGCCGCTGCGCTGCCCGCCCCGCCAACAGTAGATGAGCGGGCGCCAGCTCTTCGGCTTGTCCTTGAGCGGGCCCTGGAGGTGGCGCGCGATGTTCTCGGCGACCATCGCGCCGCCGAGGCGGCGAGCCTCGAAGGCCGAGCGCTGCTTGTAGATCGTGCCGACGATGGCACGTTGCTCGTTGTCGAGCACCGGAAGGTTGATGGCACCGGGGAGGCGGTCCTCGGCGAATTCCAGCGCGGTGCGTGCGTCGATGATCTCGTCAAACTCTGCCAGCTGTGCTACGGTCGCGACGCCTTTTCTCATCATTTTTCGCCGCGGCCGGGATGTTGCGGGCCGCGCGTTTCCTTATGCGTATGGATCAAGTCAGACTGACGCAATTCTCCCACGGCGGCGGATGCGGCTGCAAAATCGCTCCGGGCGTGCTTACCGAACTGCTCTCCACCATGCCGGCCGGCCTGATGCCCGCCGACTTGCTGGTGGGTACCGACACGGCCGACGACGCCGCGGTCTACCGGCTCAACGAGCGCCAGGCGATCGTGGCCACCACCGATTTCTTCACCCCCATCGTCGACGATCCCTACGACTTCGGCCGCATTGCCGCGACCAATGCGCTGTCCGACGTCTACGCGATGGGCGGGACGCCGCTCTTCGCCCTGGCGGTGGTCGGCATGCCGCTCGACAAGCTGCCGCCCGAGGTGATCGGCCGCATCCTGCAGGGCGGCGCGGACGTGTGCCGCGAGGCGGGCATTCCGGTTGCCGGGGGGCACTCGATCGACGTGCTCGAACCGATCTATGGTCTTGTCGGTCTGGGTGTGGTCGACCCGGCGAAGGTCAAGACCAACGCGGGCGCCCGCGCGGGCGACGTGCTGATCCTGAGCAAGCCGCTGGGCATCGGCATCCTGTCCGCCGGCCTGAAGAAGGGCCTGCTGTCGCCCGCCGGCTACGCCGAAATGGTGCGCTGGACGACCACGCTGAACCGCGCTGGCGCGCGCCTCGCAGATATCGATGCGGTGCACGCGGTGACCGACGTCACCGGCTTCGGCCTCGCCGGGCACCTGCTCGAGATGTGCCGTGGCGCACGCCTTGCCGCGACGCTGCGCCTCGACGATCTGCCGCTGATCGCCGAGGCCGCGCAGCTGGTCCGCGATGGCGTGGCCACTGGCGCGTCGACGCGCAACTGGGCGAGCTATGGTTCCGACGTGCATCTGCCGCCCGAGGCGCCAGAATGGCAACGCAAGCTGATCACCGACCCGCAGACGTCTGGCGGGCTCCTGATCGCGTGCGCGCCAGAAGCGGTCGCCGAGGTCCAGCGCGTGATCCGCGAAGTGCAGGGCGAGGAGGGCGCGGTGATCGGGAAAATGGAAGCTGGCGAGGCGAAGCTGAGCCTGATCTGAGCTGAGGGCGCAACGCCCTTGGCGCCGCTGAGTCAGCGCCTTCGAGTCAGCGCCGCGGCGGCGGCCCCGCCAGCAGCGGGCGCAGCCCCTGCCAGACGGTGTCGAGGATCAGCGGCTGGGCCTGGGCGGTGGGGTGGATGCCGTCGGCCTGGTAAAGCTCGGGCCGATCGGCAAATCCGTCCATCAGGAAGGGCACGAAGGCAACCTTCCGCGCCTGCGCGACTTCTTTAAAGGTGTCCGCGAAGCGCCGCGTATAGGCCGGGCCGTAATTGGGCGGCATGCGCATGCCGACCACCAGCACCCGGGCGCCGGCCTCACCCGCGGCGCGGATCATCGCCTCGAGATTGTCGGCAAGCAGTTGTGGCTTGAGGCCCCGCAGGCCGTCGTTGGCGCCGAGCTCAAGGATGACGATGGCGGGCTTGTGCTCGGCGAGGGCTGCAGGCAGACGCGAGCGCCCGCCGGCAGAGGTTTCGCCCGAAACACTCGCATTCACCACCTTGTGACGGAACCCTTCGCGCGCAAGACGCGTCTGCAACAGGTTGGGCCACGCTTCGCCGGCCTTCAGTCCGTAACCGGCGGAGAGACTGTCGCCCCACACCAGGATCGAGGCCGCGGGCGCTCGACCCGCGAACAGCAGCAGGAAAAGGAAAGTGGCGATGGATCGCAGCGGCATTGAGTTCTCCATTCCGGTCATCGAGGTCGATGGCCTGTGCAAGCGGGTTCCCATCGCAGAGGGCGACGGCGTGCTGCATATTCTGCAGGATGTCCGCTTCAAGGTCCGCGAAGGCGAGTCGGTCGCGATCGTCGGTGCCTCCGGTTCCGGCAAATCGACCCTGCTCGGATTGCTCGCGGGTCTCGATGTTCCCGACGCGGGGACGGTGCGCGTGCAGGGCTGCGATCTATTCGCACTCGACGAGGATAGCCGCGCTGCCTTGCGCGGCGAGGCGATCGGCTTCGTGTTCCAGTCGTTTCAGCTGCTGCCGGCGCTGACTGCGCTCGAAAACGTCATGCTCCCGCTCGAACTAGCCGGGGTGGCCGAGGCGCGCACGCTTGCCGATCGCTGGCTGCAGCGGGTCGGACTGGGCGGGCGGCTGCGCCATTACCCCAAGCATCTGTCGGGCGGCGAGCAGCAGCGAGTGGCGCTGGCGCGCGCCTTCGCCCCGCACCCCAAGCTGCTGCTGGCGGACGAGCCGACGGGCAATCTGGATGCCGAAACGGGCCGCGCCGTCATCGAGCTGATGTTCGAGCTCAACCGGGAGGTCGGCACGACGCTGATTCTCGTGACTCACGACGAGTCTCTGGCGCGGCGATGCGGACGGGTGCTGCGCATGACGGCCGGTCACCTGGCCGAGTCGCCGCCGCAGTTCGCCTGAGGGCGCGCGGCGGCTCGGACCTCAGGCGAAGAGGTCGAGGATGCCGTCCAGGCCGCGGTGGTCGAGGCAGCATTGCGCCGCGGCGCGCAGGACCGGCTTGGCGCGGTAGGCTACGCCGAATCCGGCAGCGCGCAGCATCGGCATGTCGTTGGCTCCATCGCCGGCGGCGATGACCTGCTGCGGCTGCAGGCCGAGCGCATCGCGGACGCGCACCAGGTGCGCGGCCTTGGCTTCGCCATCGACGATGTCGCCGATCACCCGCCCGGTGAGCTTGCCGTCGCTGACTTCGAGCAGGTTGGAATGGGCGTGGTCGAAACCTAGCCGCTGCTGCAGCCGTTCGGTGAAATACGTGAAGCCGCCCGACACCAGCATGGTACGCAGGCCGGCGCGCCTGAGGCCCTGCATCAGCCGCTCGGCGCCGGGGTTGAGCTGCAGCCGCTGCTCATACACCTCGCCCAGGGCGTCCTCACGCAGGCCGGCGAGCAGGGCGACGCGGCGGGTGAGCGATTCGCGGAAATCGATCTCGCCGCGCATCGCGGCCTCGGTGATCTCGGCCACCTGCGGCTTGAGCCCCTGCATGTCGGCAATCTCGTCGATGCACTCGATATTGATCAGGGTCGAGTCCATGTCGGTGACGAAGAGGCCGAAGTCGGCAAGGCGCCGGCCTTCGGGCACCCAGGCGAAATCCAGCGCGGCTTCAGCACAGCGCGCGCTCAGCAGGTCGTGCGGCTGCGCGCCGACGAGGCGGAAGGAGCGCGGCGTGATCTGCTCGATGGCGCGGCTGGCCGTCAGCTTCGCGATCGACTTCAGGGCGAGGTTGTCGACGTCCTCGCCGAGGATGACAAGGCTCATCGACCGGGCTCCCGCCGCGCACGCACCTCGCGCAGCACGGCGGCGCTGTTGCGGATCATCTCCTCGGTCGCTTCCCAGCCCACGCAGGCATCGGTCACCGAGCAGCCGTACTGGAGCTGCGACAGATCGGCCGGAATCGGCTGATTGCCCGCGACGAGGTTGCTCTCGATCATCAGGCCGACGATGGACTGGTTGCCCTCGCGGATCTGATGGACGACATCCTTCATCACCAGGGGCTGGAAGTCGGGGTTCTTCCACGAGTTGGCGTGCGAGCAGTCGACGACGATGTTGAGCGGCAGCTTCGCCTTCGCCAGCGCCTTCTCGGCAAGCGAGATCGACACCGTGTCGTAATTGGGGCGGCCGCCGCCGCCGCGCAGCACGACGTGTCCGTAGCGATTGCCGCGCGTGCGGGTGATCGAGGATTCGCCGTTCGAGTTGATGCCGAGAAAGCTGTGCGGGTTCGACGACGAGATGATGGCGTTGATCGCCACCTCGAGGTCGCCGTCGGTGGCGTTCTTGAAACCGACCGGCGTCGATAGTCCGGACGCCATTTCGCGGTGGGTCTGCGATTCTGAGGTGCGGGCGCCGATCGCGGTCCAGGTGATCAGGTCGCCGTAGTACTGCGGTGCGATCGGATCGAGCGCCTCGGTACCGGTCGGCAGGCCAACCTCGCACACGTCGAGCAGGAAGCGGCGCGCGCGCTCCATGCCTACGTCGATGCGGAACGAGTCGTCCATGAAGGGATCGTTGATGAAGCCCTTCCAGCCGGTGGCCGTGCGCGGCTTCTCGAAATACACCCGCATCACGAGCAGCATGGTGTCCGAGACCTCGTCGGCCAGCTTCTTCAGCCGCCGCGCATAGTCCAGGCCGGCGACCGGGTCATGGATGGAGCAGGGGCCGACGACGACGAACAAGCGGTCGTCCTTGCGGTCGAGGATGTCGCACAGCGCCTTGCGACCGGCGAGCACCGAGGCCGCGGCGCGCTCCGACAACGGCACGCGCGCCTTGATCTCGTCGGGCGAGGGCATGTGGTCGAAGGAGGCGATGTTGAGATTTTCGGTCTGGGCGACAGACATGGGGATGCTCCGGGATGCGGCGGTGAAAGCTCGTGATTGTAACTCCCGAAGGTGGAGACTGTCCGGCCTCCGATCGGGGGGCTTTGTCATGTACGCAGCATCGGTGCGACAATGCGCGCCCCGTCAGGTGGACACCCGGTTTTCGAGGTCGATCATCGGGGCGGGAAAGGCGCGCGGCGCCAGTGGGTCGAGCTTCGTTGCATGGATCGGGAAAGGGTCAAGGAAATGTCGGGCGGAAAGGTGGAGAGTTCTGTGGTTGCGGCGCGTGAAGCGCTGAAATTCAAGCAGCTGGGGGGCAGGGACTTTCACGAGTACACACATTCGTCGCCGGACGAGATCGCAGACAAGCGTATGCGATCGACATGGCAGAACATCGTCGGGGCGAGGAGCGATACCGAGCGGGAGTTCTTCTTCGATCGCAGCGTGCGCGAGCACATGGACTTCAGCGACATCTTTCGTGACTACACCTGGCTCAATTACGAAACGGGAGAGATCGTTCATTACGATCCGCCCGAGGCCGACGCGCGCAAGGCCCACGACGAGGCGGTGGAGTACGTCGCCCGCCAGATGGTGGGCGCTGCGCTGAGCGGCAACAACCAGGAAGCGCTCGGCTACCTGCTCGCCAAGCTCTATCGTCTGGATCGAAACCTGACGGCCCAGCGCGTGCGTGCGCACGCGGCGATGCACTACGGTTCGGCCCGGGTCATCGCGCGGGCCATCGCCGGCGGCCGGCTGGTCGCGGCTGACCTGAAGGACTACCGAGCGGTTACGCCCGATGACGACATCGTGTCGCGGCTGCTGCGCGAAGGGCGTGCGGGAGATGCCGAAATCGTCCAGGCATTGAGCGCGATCGATGCCGCAGGAGGCATCGACTGGGACGGGCCGCTCGCGCTGTGGCCTTACGGCGCCTACTCGGCCACGGTGACGCTGCGCGCGAAGGCGGCCGACAAGAATCTCCTGCCGCCGGGACGGTAGTCCGCCGCCTCGCTGATCGGGCGCCTTACAGCCAGCGCGCCCGCTTGAACTGCCAGTAGAGAAATCCGCTCAGGGCCGCGATGATCCCCAGCGCCATGGGGTAGCCGTATTCCCATTCCAGCTCGGGCATGTGCGCGAAGTTCATGCCCCAGATGCCGGCGCAGGCGGTGGCGACGGCGAAGATGCCCGCCCAGGCGGCGAGGCGTTTGCTGACTTCGGTCTGGTCGATCGTGACCATCGACAGATTCACCTGAATGGCGGTCGAGATGGTGTCGCGGATGCCGTCGAGCGAGGCATTGAGCCGCGTGAGGTGATCGTAGACATCGCGGAAGTAATGTCGCCCAGACGCGCACACCTTCGGCACACGCCCGCTGTGCAGCCGGGCCGCGGCCTCCATCAAGGGCGTCACCGCGTGCTTGAGCTGGGTGACCTTGAGCTTGAGGCGGTACAGCCGGCGGATGTTGGAGCGTGCGGCGCCCTTGGTGAAGATCCGCTCCTCAAGCGTCTCGAGCTCGGTCTCGAGTTTCTCGATGATCGGGAAGTAGCGGTCGACCACCGCGTCCATCAGCGCATACAGCACGTAGCCCGTCCCCAGGGCGAGCATCTTGGGCTCGCGCTCGCAGCGGGCGCGCACGCCGAGAAAGTCGCGCTGGCTGTCGTTGCGCACCGACAGGATGTAGTTGCGCCCGGCGAAGACGTGCACTTCGCCGACGTTGAGCTTGTGCTCGTGCTCCTCAATCAGGTGCATGACGACGAAGACCTCGTCGTCGTATTCCTCGACCTTGGGGCGCTGGTGGCCGTGGTGGGCATCCTCGATGGCGAGTTCGTGCAGGCCGAACTCGGCCTTCATCACCGCGAGCTCCTCGGGGGTGGCGTCCTTCAGCGCGACCCACACGAAGCAGTCGGGCTTGATCAGGTAGTCACTGATCGCCTCGACCGAAATGTCGGACAGCTTGCGGCCGTGCTGGTAGGCCACGCAGTTGATCAGCATGCCGCGTCCTCAGGCTTTCACCGCGTCGAGCAGATCCCTTACAGCCTTCACCCGCTGCTGCAGGTCGGGCAGGGCGGCGCGGCGTACGAGCTTCTCTGGGCCGCTCATCCTGGTGTTGCGGTCCTTCTGGATCAGCATGATCACCTTTACCGGGTCGATCGGCGCGTCCTTGGCGAATTGCACGGTGATCTGGGCGTCGGACGCATCGAGCTTCTGTACGCCATAGTCCTTCACCAGCATGCGCAGGCGGTGGGTTTCGACCAGTGCGACGGTTTGCGGTGCAAGCTCGCCAAAGCGGTCGATCAGCTCCTCGCGCAGCGCCCGCAGATCGTCGTCCGATTCACAGTTGGCCAGGCGCTTGTAGAGGGTCAGACGCTCCTGCACGTCGGGGCAGTAGTCGGTGGGCAGCAGCGCCGGGGTGTGCAGGTTAATCTCCGACACCACCTCTAGCGGCTGCGACAAATCCGGCTCCTTGCCCGCCTGCAGATCCTTCACCGCCCGCTTGAGCATCTCGGTGTAAAGGCTGAAGCCGACCTGCTGGATCTCGCCCGACTGGTTCTCACCCAGCACCTCGCCCGCGCCGCGGATCTCGAGGTCGTGCATCGCCAGGTAGAAGCCCGAGCCGAGCTCTTCCATCATCGCGATCGCTTCGAGTCTTTTCTGCGCCTGCGCGGTGGGCTTCGCATGCGCGTCGGTGAGCAGGTAGGCGTAGGCCTGGTGGTGCGAGCGGCCGACGCGGCCGCGCAGCTGGTGCAGCTGCGCCAGGCCGAAGCGGTCGGCGCGGTGGATGATGATGGTGTTGGCGGTGGGGATGTTGATGCCGGTTTCGATGATGGTGGTGCACAGCAGCAGATTGGCCCGCTGCTGCGTGAAGTCGCGCATCACCCGCTCGAGCTCGCGCTCGGGCAACTGGCCGTGGCCGACCACGATGCGTGCTTCGGGCACCAGTTCCTCGAGGTCCTTGCGCATGTTCTCGATGGTGTCGACCTCGTTGTGCAGGAAGTACACCTGGCCGCCGCGCTTGAACTCGCGCAGTACGCCCTCGCGGATCACGCCGCGGCTGGAGGGCTGGACGAAGGTCTTGATCGCCAGCCGCTTTTGCGGCGCTGTGGCGATCACCGAGAACTCTCGCAGGCCTTCCATCGCCAGGCCCAGGGTGCGGGGAATCGGTGTCGCAGTGAGGGTGAGGATGTCGACCTCGGAGCGCAGCTGCTTGAGCGCCTCCTTCTGGCGCACGCCGAAACGGTGTTCCTCGTCGATCACCACCAGCCCCAGGCGCTTGAACACCACGTCCTTCTGCAGCAGGCGGTGGGTGCCGATGATGATGTCGACCTTGCCCTCGGAGAGCTGCTGCAGGGCTTCGGCCTGCTCCTTGGCGGACTTGAAGCGTGACAGCTCGGCGATACGGATCGGCCACTCGGCGAAGCGATCGGCGAAGGTCTGGTAGTGCTGCTCGGCGAGCAGCGTCGTCGGACACAGCACCACGACCTGCTTGCCGTCCTGCACCGCGATGAAGGCTGCGCGCAGCGCGACCTCGGTCTTGCCGAAACCAACGTCGCCGCATACCAGGCGGTCCATCGGGCGGCCGGATTTCATGTCGGCCACCACCGCGTCGATGGCCGCCTGCTGGTCGGGCGTGGTCTCGAAACCGAAACCTTCGGCGAAGCCTTCCAGGTCGTGCTGCTTGAAGTCGAAGCGGTGTCCCGGCCGGGCGGCGCGCTGCGCATAAAGCGCGAGCAGCTCGGCTGCGGTGTCGCGCACCTGCATCGCGGCCTTCTTCTTCGCCTTCTCCCACTGGCCCGAGCCGAGCCGGTGCAGCTCGACCGCTTCCGGGTCGGCGCCGGCATAGCGGGTGATGACGTGCAGCTGGGAAACGGGGACGTAGAGCTTGTCGCCGCCGTTGTACTCGAGGTGCAGGAACTCGGTGTCGCCTTCGCCCAGGTTCATGTGCAGCAGGCCGAGGTAGCGGCCGATACCGTGCGATACATGCACCACCGGGTCGCCCACCTTCAGCTCGGACAGGTCGCGCAGCCAGCCTTCCATGGTGGCGGCCTTGCGGCTGTCGCGCCGCACGCGGCTGCGTGCGGTGGCGGCGTAGAGCTCGGTCTCGGTGACGACGGCGAGCTTTGCGCGCGGCAGCACGAAGCCGTTCGCCAGCGGCGCGACGCCCAGCGCGAAACGCGCGCCGGAGTCGACGAAGCCGGCAAAGTCGGCGGCGGGCTCCGGCTTCAGGTCGTATTCGGCCAGATACTCGGCCATGGTCTCGCGGCGGCCGGGGGAGTCGGCCAGCAGCAGCACGCGGCCGTCGAAGGCGTTGCGAAACGCCTTCAGCTTCTGCAGCGGATCACTCGCCTTGCGCTCCACCGCGAGCTCGGGCAGCGCTTGGGCAAGCGGGTCGCCGCTGCCTTCGTTCAGCGTGAGGCGCGGGCGGTCCTTCAGTGCGACGAAGAAGGCCTCATCGGTCAGGAAGAGCTGTTCGGGCGGCAGCACCGGGCGCGTGCGATCGCCCTTGAGCAAGTCGTGCCGCGAGCGGGTGTCGCGCCAGAACTCGGCAATCGCGGCAGGCACGTCGCGGTGCAGCAGCACCGGCGTGTCGGTGGGCAGATAGTCGAGCAGCGTCGCGGTGTCGTCGAAGAACAGCGGCAGGTAGTACTCGATACCGGCCGGGGCGATGCCGTTGGACACGTCCTTGTAGATCGCCGCGCGCGTCGGGTCGCCCTCGAAGGTCTCGCGGAAGCGGCTGCGAAAGCGCGTGCGCCCCTTCTCGTCGAGCGGAAACTCCCGCGCCGGCAGCAGGCGGATCTTGGGCACCGGATACACCGTGCGCTGGGTGTCCGGATCGAAAGTCTTGATGCTCTCGATCTCGTCGTCGAACAGGTCGATGCGGTAGGGCAGCGGCGAGCCCATCGGGAACAGGTCCACCAGCCCGCCGCGCACCGAGAACTCGCCCGGGCTCACCACCTGTGTGACATGCGTGTAGCCGGCCACCGCCATCTGCGCGCGGAACTGGTCAACGTCGAGGCGCTTTCCCTGCTGCAGGAAGAAGGTGTAGGCGGCCAGATAGGCGGGCGGCGCCATGCGGTAAAGCGCGGTCGAGGCCGGGGCCAGCACGATGTCGGCCTCGCCGCGGCTGATCGCGTACAGCGTCGACAGACGCTCGGAGATCAGGTCCTGGTGCGGCGAAAAGCTGTCGTAGGGCAGGGTTTCCCAGTCGGGCAGCAGGTGCAGGCGCAGGCCGGGCGCTGCCCAGGCGATCTCGTCCTGCAGGCGCTGGGCGTCGAGAGGGTTGGCGGTAATCACCAGGAGCATGCGCCCGCGGCTGGCGAGTTGCGCGATTGCCAGTGCATCGGCAGAGCCTGCCAGCGGCGGCAGGTCGAAGCGTCCGCCCGGCTTGGGCAGTGCGAGCAGGGCGAGGGAAGGCAGCAGCGAGTCTAGTGAGGCAGGCATGAGCAGAGTCGGGACGGGCGCGTTTGCCGCGCAAGCGGGAATTATAGGCGATCACCCGGTCCGCGCTCCCTGCCGGCGCGCCGGCTAGGCCACGGGTGCTGGCGCCGGCTCAGGCGTACGTGTCCACCCGCATCCCTGACTGGGGTCGCTGTGGCGGGTCGGCCGAGTCGGACGCGCTGCTGCGATAGGCGGCGTCGGCCACGCGCAATTGCCCGTTGCCGGGCTGGGCCGCAATCTCCATGCGCGCCTCCATCGCCATCCGGCTCGCCTGCGCTGCCACCTGGCGGTCGGTGCCCGAGGGCTCGGCGGGGGCGAGCGCGGCGGCGCGGATGCGTTCGGCCTTGTCCAGCGTTTCCTGGGGCGTGCGTCCGCGGGAGGTGTCGATACTGACTTCGCCGCCGACTGCATAGCGCTGCCCGTCCGGCCCCGTCTCGAAACTGTAGGTGGCGCCACGGACCACCAGACCGGCGCCCGCAGCCATGTGCGCCTGCTCGTGTGCGCGTACTTCGCGGTCGCGCTTCGCGAGTTCGGAAATCGTCTGGCGGTCGGTTTCGCTGAGGGCGGCTTCATCGGTCGCGCGCGGCTGCATTCGTGCAGCGGACGAGTTTTCGCGCACACCCGCGCCTGCTGCGCTGGATGGCGACAGGTAGCTCGATGAATAGGCGGCGCTCGCGCCACCGATGGAGGAAACGGACATGACGTTATTCAGGCGACCCTCTTGAACCTTAGGCGAGGGCTGCTCCGAAGCAAGACAGCCTGCGGGTCGAAACGTAAAAAATGTCGCAGAGCCGTGAAGCGGCGTCAATCGCTTCGGGCGGGGCCGGGCAACGGAATCCAGCGCTTGAGCCATTGGGCCGCGGCAGCTGCGCCCGCCCGCGGATCTTCGGCGGATAGTTCGCACCAGTTGGCCGAGGACTTGGGGATCAGCGCGAACGCGCGCGCGGAAATGGCCGTCTGCGGGTCGGCCGGATCGACTATGAAGCGCGTGGGAACGGTCAGCGCGCGCAGCGGGGCAGCGCCGGCCAGGTCGGCACGGCCGCCCATGCACACCAGGGCGACGATGCGGTCGGCGGCGCCCGGGCCGGCGCGGACGATTGCACCGCATGCGGTGCCGCTCGCGACCAGGCCAAGGGGAAGCGAGGCGAGCGCGGGCTGATGGCCGATCCAGTCGATGGCGGCGACAAGGCGCTCGGTCAGACGCGACACGTTGAAGCCGGCATCGGCGTCGCGTGCCGCCTCGTGGCGCGTCAGAAGATTCAGCGTCATGGTCGCGAAGCCGGCTTCCTGCAGCGCAAGCGACAGGCGTGAACCGTCGACACGTGGGGCATGATAGGTGTCGGACGCTGGCAACAGGGCAAGTCCGCTCACGTCGGGGGCATGGGCGAGCACGCCGTCCAGCCAGGCGCCGGCGGTAGGAATGCTGATGAGGGTGTTGCGCAGCTTCACGGGGCGGGATTCGCAGTGCTCGTCGTCCGGCGTGAGCATTGCACAGCACCCAGGGTGCGGACAAGCACTGGCGCGGCTTTGCGTGCAATCGGGTGTCTGGTGGGCCGGCTCGTTTGAGGGGCGGCTAGTTGCGATGAATGTCCACCGGAATCCGTCGTGCGCCGAAGGCTGCTCCGAAGGTGCCGAAGCGTCCGGCCAGTGCGGTGCCGCAATCCGGGCAGGTGCCCTCGGGCGTGACGAAGTAGTCGCGAATCTCGTACCAGTCGCGCACGATCAGTGGCCTGGCGCAACCCGTGCAGAAGGTGGTTCCCCCCTCAACGTCGTGCACGTTGCCGGTGTAGACGTGTCTGAGCCCGTTGCCCAGCGCGATGCGCCGCGCGCGCATGAGCGTGGCGGGTGGGGTGGGTGGCAGGTCGTCCATCTTGAAATCGGGATGGAAGGCGGTAAAGTGCAGCGGCACTTCGCTGCCGAGTTCCTTGCACACCCAGCGCGTCATCGCATCGAGTTCGTCATCGGAGTCGTTGTGGCCGGGAATGAGCAGGGTGGTGATCTCTACCCAGACATCGGTCTCGTGGCGCAGCCAGACCAGGGTGTCGAGGACAGGCTGCAAATGGGCGCCACATAGCTTGACGTAGAAATCGTCGGTGAAGCCCTTCAGGTCCAGATTGGCCGCGTCCATCTTTGCGTAGAAGTCGCCACGCGCCAACGCGGTGATGTAGCCCGCCGTCACCGCTACCGTTTTCAAGCCGAGGGCGTGACACGCGTCGGCGGTGTCCATGGCGTATTCGGCGAAGATCACCGGATCGTTGTAGGTGAAGGCGACGCTGGCACAGCCGTGGCGTGCCGCGGTCGCGGCGATCTCGGTCGGCGAGGCGGCATCCATCAGGCGGTCCATGTCGCGCGACTTCGAGATGTCCCAGTTCTGGCAGAACTTGCACGCCAGGTTGCACCCGGCGGTACCGAACGAGAACACGCTGCTGCCGGGGTAGAAATGATTCAGCGGTTTCTTTTCGATCGGATCGATGCAGAAGCCCGAACTGCGCCCGTAGGTGGTGAGCACGATGCCGTCGCCCTCGCGCATGCGCACGAAGCAGGCGCCACGCTGCTCGTCATGGAGCTTGCAATAGCGCGGACACAGGTCGCACTGGATGCGGCCGTCGTCGATCCTGTGCCAATAGCGTCCTGGATAGTTTCCCGAGTGTTGCCCGGCTGTGGCGACCATCATGCCTCCCTGGGTGCTTCCTCCCACTTGTCGACGCTGTAGCGCGCGGCCATCAGGCCGTCGACGGGCCTATCCACCGGCATGCCGGCCTTGCGCTTGAGTGCACCGAGGAAGTCTCGCGGCTCGGGCAACTGCTCCCATACCTGCGGCAGGAAGGTGGCGCTGCCGCAGCCGGCGAACAGGATCAGGCCGTCCTCGTGCGGGCGCAGCTGACGCAGCAGGTCAGGCTCGTCGGTGAATTCGATGAAGTCGGGCTCGGACAACAGCGACACCTCGACCTGAACCTGATCGAATTCCTGTGCCGACAAGGGCGGGAAACGAGGATCGCGGAACGCGGCCGAGACGGCGTTGATGATGACGTCCTCGCCGAGCCGCCGCTGACGGCGCAGGCTGCCGATGCAGCCGCGCAATTCGCCGCCGAGGGTCAGGGTGACGAACGTGGCGCCGCGCTCCTGCAGACGCGGATCGGCGCCGACCTCGGCGGCCGGCCTGAGGCCGAGGTGATGGGCGATGGCGTCGCGGGCAAGCTTCAACAGCATGCCGCCCAGATCAGTGCTGGCGTGATTCATAGGGAACCTGTTCGAAGAAGGCGATGCTGGCATAGCCGACCACGCTATCGCGCGGGCCTGCGGTGTCGCCCGAATTGCGCATGTCGAGCAGTTGCGTGCGCAGGCCGTGGCGGCGTGCCACGCGGACGAGTCCGTTGATGGGCGTCGCACCGCAGGCCTGCTCGTGATCGAGCGGAGCACCGAGGCTCAGCACCTGATCCACCGAGAGGGTGTCGATAGAGCAGGCTTCGCGGTAGCGATGGAAATGCGACAGGTCGGAGCTGATCACGATCAAGGTCTCCGGCCCGCCCCACAGGCTCTCGAGCACCTGCGCAACCGCCTCGTCGCTTGCGCCGCCAACCAGCAAGGGCACCAGTTCGAAGCGGCCCAGCATGGTCTGCAGGAAGGGCAACTGCACCTCGAGGCAATGCTCGAGTGCGTGCGGCCTGTCGTCGACGATCACATCAGGCCGCTCATGGAGCGCCAACCAGTCGCTCTGGCTCAGCGGCACCTCGCCCAGCGGGGTCATGAAACCCTGTGACGCTGGCAGGGCAAAGGCGTGGACCGCCATACGGTGGGCCGGTCCAAGCAGCACGACGCGGCGGATCTGCTCGCGTATCGGCGCAAGGCTCGCGTAAGCAGCCGCGGCCACCGCGCCGGAGTAGATGTAGCCCGCATGCGGCACGATGATCGCCTTGGGTGCAGCGGCGCTTTCCGGCGGAATGGCCGCGGCGAGAAACTCGGTGAGTTGCGCCTGAAGAACGCGGTGATCGTCCGGATAGAAGAGACCCGCAACGGCTGCGGGACGAATGGAGGCGATGGCCATGGCGTATCCAGCTTGCAGCGGTCCGGAAAAGACCGCGACCTGACAGGTGGTTCCAGATTCATTATAGGCCCACGCCGCCCATGCCGCTCCAGGCCAGCCCCGCACCCAGCCCGAGCGCCACCACCGCCATTCCGGGCAGCGTCTGCGTGCCCAGCGAGCGGCCGCCCAGCGCGAAGCTGAGTGTCGTCTTGAAGACCAGGTTTGCGATCATCGCCAGCATCACGCTGACGACGGTCGCATCAAGCTGCAACCGTTCCAGCGTGAACAGCCGCAGCGTCGACAGCACGATGGCGTCGACATCGGTCAGGCCGGACACGACGGCGAGGACGTAAAGGCCGCTGTTGCCGACCTTGTCGGAAAGCCAGGCGGCGCAGAGCAGCACGACCGCGTAAAGTGCGCCGAAACCGAGCGCGGTGCGTAACTCCGTCGGGTTGCCGGTCGCAGGCCGCACAAGGGGGCCGCCGTTGCCCAAACGGCGCCAGTAGAACAGGATGGTCAGAGCGCCCAGGACCAATCCGGGCACCAGCGCCGTCGCGAGCGAGGCAATTGCCGCCGGTGCCACCACTGCGGCGAGCACTGCCACGCGCAGTACCATCACCAGATTGGCGAGAATGATGACCAGCGCAGCGACGCTGCCCATCTCCGGCGCGGATTTCGCCTGCCTCGCATAAACCATCGTGGTCGCGGTGCTGGACGCCAGCCCGCCGAAAACGCCGACGAAGGCGGTGCCGTAGCGCGGACCGGCGAATTGCAGCGCTGCGTAGCCGGCGAGGCTCACGCCCGAGATCAGCACCACCATCCACCACAACTGATAGGGGTTGAGCGCACCGTGCGGGCCGAACTCCTCGTTGGGCAGGATAGGAAGGATGACGAGTGAAAGCACTCCGAACTGCAGGATCGAGATCCAGTCGCGCGCATCGAGCCGTGTCGCCATGCCGCGCAGCTGCGCCTTGAAGTAGAGCAGCACCGTCGTGCCGACCGCGAGCATCACGGCGAGCTTTGCATAGCCCAGCCAGACCGCGGCACCGAGGCAGTAGCACACCAGCAGGGCCGCGACCGAGGTCGTGCCCGGGTCCGACGGATCGGGGTGCAACAGGTAGGCGGCAACGATGGTGATGCCGATGAGGGCCAGCCCGGTGACGAGGGGTGCGGCGCTGTGCAGGTGCTCGCCCAGGAGGGCGGTCAGCGCGCCGAACATGCCGACCAGGCCGAAAGTGCGCAGCCCGGCCCGCGCCGAGGGAATGCGCTCGCGCTCGAGGCCGATCAGCATGCCGATGCCGATGGCGATCAGGAAGGCTTCGATCTGTTCGGGCGACACCGGTGTGGCGGCAGGCATCGTGATGTTCTCCTCGAGGCGTTGGCCCGTTCTTTCGGGTGGGCTGCGTCGCCCGAAACTATAGCCTCGCGGCGGTGCCGCGGGCAGCGCCTCGCCGACCTGAGTCCGCGCGCGACGGTAGAATGCGCGGCATGCAAAACTTTCATCCTCGCCATTTCGCCATTGTTCCGGCTGCGGGCAGCGGCTCGCGCATGGGCGCAAGGCAGCCCAAGCAGTATCTGCCCTTGCTGGGCAAGCCCCTGATTCACCACGCGCTTGCGGTGCTGTGCGGCGCGCCTGCCATCGACAGGGTGTATGTGGTGCTGTCGGTCGACGATGCCGAGTGGGCGCGTCACGACTGGCGCGCGCTCGGTCCCAAACTGGTGCCCCTGTTCTGCGGCGGGGCGACCCGGGCGGACAGCGTCCTGGGCGGCTTGCGGGCGATTGCAGGGGAGGCGGCGCCGTCGGACTGGGTGCTGGTACATGACGCGGCGCGCCCTTGCCTCGCATCGTGGCACGTGGAGAGGCTGGTGCGCGAACTCGCGCACGACGAGGTGGGCGGGCTGCTCGCAGTGCCCGTCGCCGATACGCTGAAGCGCGCGGACGAACACCGCCACGTGGCGGCTACCGTGCCGCGCGACAGCCTGTGGCAGGCGCAGACGCCGCAGATGTTCCGCTACGTCATGCTGCGTCGTGCGCTGGAAGGCGCGACCGACGTGACCGACGAAGCGAGCGCCATCGAGGCGGCCGGACTGCGTCCGCGCCTGGTCCAGGGCGACGCGACTAACCTGAAGGTGACCTATCCGCTGGACCTGCATCTGGCCGAATGGATCTTGCAGAACCGCGAAGGAGGCGAACAATGAACGTGGCGTTTCGGATCGGACAGGGGTTCGATGTGCATGCATTGGTGGCGGGGCGCCCGCTGATCATCGGCGGCGTGCGAATCCCCCATGATCGTGGCCTGCTCGGGCATTCGGACGCCGACGTGCTGCTGCATGCGCTCACCGATGCGCTGCTGGGTGCGGCAGGGCTGGGTGATATCGGCCGCCTGTTTCCCGACACCGACGAGAAGCACTCGGGCGCCGACAGCCGCGTGCTGCTGCGCGAGGCGTGGTCACGCGTCCGCGCGGCGGGGTGGGAGGTTGTCAACGTCGATGCGACGGTGATCTGCGGAGCGCCGAAGATCCTCCCGCACGCGCCCGCGATGGTCGCCAACATCGCCGCCGACCTCGGCATGGACCCGGCCGCCGTCAATATCAAGGGCAAGACCACCGAGAAGCTGGGTTTCACCGGCCGTGGTGAGGGGATCGCCGCGCAGGTTGTCGCCCTGCTCGGGCGCGCATCGCATGCCTGATCTGCCTGCCGGCGCGGAAGAGCGCCCAAGGCTCTTCTTCGCACTGTGGCCCGACGCGGCGACGGCTGCCGCGCTGGACGCCTGCGCGCGCCGCCTGCATCGGCAATGCGGCGGTCGCCCGATGCGGCGCGACACGCTGCACCTTACGCTGGCCTTCCTCGGCGAGCAGCCCGTGGGACGCGTTGATGAGCTGAAGACGCTGGCTGCGAGTCTGGCGGGCGAGCCTTTCGATTTCGTGCTGTCGCGCGCAGGGAGTTTTCAACGCAACCGGGTCGTGTGGGGCGGGCCCGAAGTCACGCCGCCGGCGTTGGTGAGGCTGGCCCAGGAACTGGGCGGGGCACTGCGCGCGCGCGGCTTCCCAGTCGAAAGCAGGCCGTTCTCGGCCCATGTCACCCTGGTGCGCAACGCCAGACAGGCGCCCCCGGCACAGCTTGAGCCCGCCGTCTGCTGGCGGGTTGCGAGCTTCGCCTTGATGCGTTCGCGCTTGAGCGCGGAGGGCGCGCTCTATGAGGCACTGGGCCGTTGGCCGTTGAGTAGCCAGTAGGGCGGAAAACGAGGCGGCCGGCGGGCGGGAAACGTTTCTGCGAAGCCAGGAGTGTGCCGCCTGCCACCACATCGAGCCGTTTGGCGGATAACGTTACGTTCATCCTCTCATCCGCTTGCTGGCCGTTGGGCCAGTTGCCGATCGGTAAGGTGGGGGCCAGCACGCCCGCGCGATTCGGGCACGGTGAACGTAGATGCGGGGCGCCAAGCGCCCCGCGGTCCTTGGGGGCAGCTGGCGCCGACCCCGTCGTCTCCTGAAGAGAGACGTTCAAGGAATCAAAGATAGATGGCAGAAGCGAGCCGTTCTGAAAGCTCCGGCTCGGATGTCTTCGTGTAGTCCTTCTCGAAGCGGTCCGAAACAAGCTGTGCGGTCGGGCCGTCCATGACGCCGTTGAGAATCCCCATGAAGGAGGGCGGCGCGACGAGAATCGCGCGCTTGAAGGCGTTCGTCGCTCGTCCTTGGTATAGCTCCTGAGCCAGTTCCAGCGCGAATACTTTCGCTTCGTGCTGTTTGGGCTCGGTTTGCGGGCGCATTGTACCGCCGCCTGTTCCGTTCGCGCCGGAGCTGCCGGGGCGATCACTGACGAGATCGGCGTTCTTTTGCCTGCTCTCTGGATGGATTAGTTCCTTGACCAGCTGAAGACCCTTGTTCGGGCCCAGGTTCGCATACAGCTTCGCCAGGCTGGCGTTCGCAACCAGAATCCAGGTAATAGCCATGAGACACCCTCCGTTGCATTGAGGAAAGTTGCCGCCCTGGGCCTCCCGCCTCCAGGCAGCACCGGTTCCAGCTTAGTCACTGGAAGGCGCTCTGCCAATATGGAATGTTGCCGCGATGTGAAAGTCCATTGCGCGAATCAGGGGTTGATTTAGCAATGCCCATGCCCGGCGAGGCCGGATCATGCCCGGGCAGCGTTGTCGGCGAGCCGGCGTTCGCCGCTTGCGGGATCGACACCATAGAACGCGGCGAGTTGGGCGTACATCGCGGGATAGCGCTGTGCGAGCCGGCAAGGTGTTTCAAAGAAGGACTCTGACGCCACCGCAAAGAACTCCCCGGGATGCTCGGCGCCATAGGGATCGAGCACCGTCTCGACGCCCGCGTCCACCTCCCGGCAGAAGTCTTCATAGGCGCTGGAAAACGCCTCGGCCCATACCGCGCGCGACATCTGGGCAGGCAGCCGGGGGAGACCGTCGACGCCGCCATTCTCCATGTCGAGCTTGTGCGCGAACTCATGGATCACCACATTCACGCCGTCAGGCGCCTCGTTCGCGTCGAACCACGACAGCAACACCGGCCCGCCTTCCCAGGCTTCGCCCAGGACTTCATCGTCGTACTCGTGCACCACGCCGGCTTCGTCCATCTCGTGCCGCCGGATGACGAAATCACCCGGGTAGATCACCACGCCGATCCAGCTGCGGTAGGCATCGAGCCCGCTGCGCAGGATCGGCAGGCAGGCCTGCAGCGAGATGCTGAGCAGCATCTCGTCGGTCAGGCGCAGCCCATGGGCGCCGTGGAACTGCTTGCCGGTGAGAAAGCCCTGCGCCAGAACGCGCAGGCGCTGGCGATCAGCCGCCTGCAGAAAGGCGAGAAAAGGGAGGCTGCGCTCGACCTTGGTCCACATCTCGTCCGGTATGACCGGGGGGTCGCGCGTAAGGCCGAGCCATCGGGAAAGCGTGTGCAACATCGGGTCAGTCCGTTACGTTGTGGGATAATCCAACCATGGTTTCAGTCACGCATGCAATCACACAAGGCGACGCTTCGCCGCCGATCGAGCTGCTCTCCGAAGGGCTTTCCGAGGCCGAGCGAGCACTGATCGCCGAAGCGCTCGATTTCGCCGCCGAACTGTATGACGGCAAGGTGCTCGGCACCGGTGAGCCTACCTGGACGCACGCCCTCGGTAGTGCGCTGATCGTAGCTTCGCTGAAGCTCGATGCCGAGACCCGGATCGCGGCCCTGCTGTTTGCCGCGCGCGCCTGCCGGGACGATGCGATCGAGACCATCGAGACGCGTTTCGGCGAAGCAGTGGCGAGCCTGGTGCGGGGCCTCGACCGGCTGAACGGACTGCGCCTCGTCACCCGCATGACGGCGACGGCCGCGGCGCCCGAGATCCGTGCCCAGAGCGAAGTGCTGCGCAAGATGCTCCTGGCGATGGTGGAAGACATACGCGTCGTGCTCGTGCGCATCGCATCGCGCACCCAGACGCTGCGCTACTACACCGAAGTCAAGGACGACGCGCGGGTGGACGTGGCGCGCGAGAGCCTCGACATCTATGCACCGCTCGCGAACCGGCTTGGTGTCTGGCAACTCAAGTGGGAGCTCGAGGACCTGTCGTTCCGCTTCATCGAACCGGAAACCTACAAGCGCATTGCAAAGATGCTCGACGAGCGACGGGTCGAGCGCCAGGAGTTCATCGAGCATGCAATCGCACGCTTGCGTGCGGAACTCGACGCGGTCGGCATCAAGGCCGAAATCTACGGTCGGCCCAAGCACATCTACAGCATCTACAACAAGATGCGCGCCAAGCGGCTGGATTTCTCGCAGCTCTACGACATTCGCGCGCTGCGCGTGCTGGTCGACGAGGTCAAGGACTGCTACACGGTGCTCGGCATCGTGCACCAGATCTGGCAGCCGATCAGCAAGGAGTTCGACGACTACATCACCAAACCCAAGGGCAACAATTACCAGTCGCTGCACACCGCTGTTCTGGCGGGCGACGGCCGTGCCCTCGAGGTGCAGATCCGTACCCACGACATGCACAAGCATGCCGAACTCGGCGTGGCGGCGCACTGGCGCTACAAGGAAGGTGCGCACAAGGGCAGCGACTACGATGAAAAGATCGCGCTGCTGCGCAGCCTGCTGTCGTGGCGGGACGAGGTGGCCGATTCGGCGCACTGGCTGGAGCAGTACCGCCGCGCGTCGCTCGACGACACGCTTTACGTGCTGACGCCGCAGGGCAAGGTGGTGGATCTTCCGCGCGGGGCGACACCGGTCGATTTCGCCTACCGCCTGCACACCAACCTGGGCCACCGCTGCCGCGGCGCCAAGGTGGACGGGCATCTCGTCCCGCTGAATACCCGCCTTGAGAATGGCCAGACCGTCGAGATCGTGACGGTGAAGGAGGGCGGCCCGTCGCGCGACTGGCTCGATGCGCGCCAGTCCTATGTCGCCACGTCGCGGGCGCGAACCAAGATCAAGCAGTATTTTGCGCAACTCGACGAGGAGGAACTGCTCGCCCGCGGCCGCAGCTTCGTCACCAAGGAAATGCAGCGCGACGGTCATGCGCACGCCAACATCGACGGACTCGCGGAGCGCATGGGTTTCAAGAACGCCGAGGCGCTGTTCCTGGCTGCCGGTCGTGGCGAGGTGGGGCCGCGCTCGGTGCAGGTGGCATTGCGCGAGGGCGGCGCTCCGGCCGAAGCCGCCCCCGAGCCCGAGCTCGTCGTCGGTCGCAGCCGTTCCGGCGACAACTCCGACAAGATCCTCATCGTCGGCGTCGGCAAGCTGATGACGTCCCTGTCGCGCTGCTGCAAGCCGGCGCCGCCCGATGCGATTGAAGGCTTCGTCACCCGCGGGCGCGGCATCTCGATCCACCGCGTCGATTGCCATGACTTCCAGCAGCTTGCGCGCCGCCATCCCGAGCGCGTGATCGGGGCCGAATGGGGCAATCGCGCGTTCGACAACAAGCAGGGGCTGTATCAGGTGGACATCGCGGTCGAGGCCGCCGACCGCCAGGGCCTGCTGCGCGACATTTCCGAGGTGCTGTCGCGCGAGCGGCTCAACGTCATCGCGGTCAATACGCTCACCAAGCGCAATACCGCCTACATGCGCTTCACGATGGAGGTGGGCGGGGTGCAGCAGATGCAGCGCGCGATCACGCTCATCCGCGAAGTCCCGGGCGTCATCGACGCGCAGCGCAAGTAGCGGCAGGGCGTTCGGCAGCGTGCCTCAGCTGCTCGCAGCGAGATCCTGCAAAAGCGCGAGTTGCGCCGAGCGTCGTGCGCCGCGCGGGCTCTTGCGCCGGTAGCAGCCGTTGGCGAGCATCTCCCACGCCTGCGAATTGTCTGCGATGTACGGGCGCAGGCCTTCGCGGATGACGCGGCGTTTGATGCGCGCGTCGAGCACCGGAAAGGCGATCTCGATGCGGCGGAAGAAGTTGCGGTCCATCCAGTCGGCGCTGGACAGATAGACCTGTTCCTCGCCATTCGCGCGGAAATAGAAGATGCGGTGGTGTTCGAGGAAGCGTCCGATCACCGAGCGTACGCGGATGTTCGCCGACAGCCCGGGCACGCCGGGGCGCAGCGCGCAGGGGCCGCGAATGATGAGGTCGATCTCGACCCCTGCCTGCGAGGCCTCGTACAGGGCTTCGATCGTCTCGGGTTCGAGGAGCGCGTTCATTTTCGCGATGACGCGGGCCTTGCGCCCCTCGCGGGCGATGCTTGCCTCGCGGCGGATGGCGGCGACCACCTTGGGCTGCAGGGTGAAGGGCGCCTGCCACAGGTGGCGCAGCTCGGTTGCCTGGCCCAGCCCAGTCAGTTGCTTGAACACCGTGGCGACGTCCTCGCCGATCTCGCGGTTGCAGGTCAGGAGGCCGAAATCGGTGTAAAGGCGCGTGGTGCGCGGGTGGTAGTTGCCTGTTCCCAGGTGCACGTAATGGCGCAGACCGTCTTCCTCGCGCCGCACCACCATCAGCAGCTTGGCGTGCGTCTTGTAGCCGAACACGCCGTAGATGACGTGTGCGCCGACTTCTTCCAGCCGGTTGGCCCAGGTGATGTTCGCCTCTTCGTCGAAGCGCGCCATCAGTTCCAGCACGACCGTCACTTCCTTGCCTTTCTGCGCGGCGCGGACCAGATGCTCCATCAGGACCGAGTCGGTGCCGGTGCGATAGACGGTCATCTTGATCGCCAGCACCTTCGGATCGTCGGCCGCCGTGCGCAGCAGGTCGATGACCGGGGCGAAGCTCTGGAAGGGGTGATGCAGGAGGATGTCCTGGCTGCGGATGGCGTCGAAGATCTCTCCTCGTTTGTCGAGGCCTTTCGCAAGACCAGGCGCAAAGGGCTGGTACTTGAGGTCCGGGCGGTCCACCCAGTCCGGCACCTGCATCAGGCGCACGAGGTTGACGATGCCCGGCGTGCGATAAAGGTCGTCCCCTTCGAGGTGGAAATGCTGCACGAGGAAATCGGCCATATCTTCCGAGCAGTTGTCCGCGACCTCGAGCCGCACCGCGTCGCCAAAATGGCGCTGCTGCAGTTCGCCCTTCAGCGTGGTGCGCAGGTCCTTGACCTCCTCCTCGTCGACGAACAGGTCGGAATTTCGCGTCACGCGGAACTGGTAGCAACCGAGAACCTGCATGCCGGAGAACAGCTCGCCGACATGGGCATGCAGGATGGACGACAGGAACACAAAGCTGTATTCCTGCTCGCACAGCTCGCGTGGCAAACGGATCACCCGCGGCAGCGCGCGCGGCGCCTGCACGATGGCGGCATCGGAGTCGCGGCCGAATGCGTCGCGACCGTCGAGTTCGACGGCGAAATTCAGGCTCTTGTTGAGCACCCGCGGAAAGGGGTGGGCGGGATCGAGGCCGATCGGCGTGAGAACCGGCATCACTTCGCGGAGAAAATAGTCCCTAATCCAGGCGCGCTGGGCCTCGGTCCACAGGTTGCGGCGCAGGAAGGCCACTCCCTCGGCTTCCAGCGCGGGCAGGATGCGATCGTTTAGAAGCGCGTACTGCTCGGAGATGATCTTGTGCACTTCGTCACTGACCTTGGCGAGCAGTTCGCGCGGTGCGATGCCGTCGATGCCCGTCTTGCGACTGCCGAGGCGAATCTGCTCCTTGATGCCGGAGACGCGGATCTCGAAGAATTCGTCGAGGTTGCTCGACACGATGCAGATGAAGCGCAGACGCTCGAGCAGCGGAACCGATTCATCCTCTGCCTGGGCCAATACCCGACGCTGGAACTGGAGTAGCGACAGTTCGCGGTTGATGAAGTGTTCGGAAGGGTACTTTTGCTCGTTGATCGGCGGCTGCATGCTCTGTCCAGGCAGTAGGAGGCTTGTTTGATTATGTGACATTTTCTTTGCGGTTTGATGACGATGGGCAGAGGTTTCGCCGCGCTTCCGACCTTCGGCAGATAAACCGCGCATGCTTGATCTGCGCGGCGGGCGCGATGAAGCTGCGGTGCTAGAATCGGCGGCCTGCGCACATTGCGCGTTACACTTGCAGACGATGATGCGAGACCTGATTGCCGCTATCGACTTGGGTTCAAACAGTTTCCGGCTTCAGATCGGCCGCATCGTAGGCGACCAGATCTACCCGCTGGACGGACTCAAGGAGCCCGTGCGCCTTGCCGCTGGACTGTCGCCGGAAAAGTGGCTGGACCTGGCGGCCCAGCAGCGCGGCGTCGCTGCGCTGCAGCGCTTTCGCGAACGCCTGCACGACTTCAAGCCCGACGGCGTGCGCGCGGTGGCGACCAACACCTTGCGCGTGGCCAAGAACGCGCCGGAGTTTCTGATTCGTGCCGAGGCGGCGCTGGGTTTCCCGATCGAGGTGATTGCCGGGCGCGAGGAAGCGCGGCTGATCTACGTGGGCGTGGCGCATACCCTCCCGAATCCTCACCTGCAGCAGCTCGTTGTCGATATCGGGGGCGGCTCGACGGAGTTCATCATCGGCAAGCTTTTCGAGCCGATGCGTCTCGAGTCTCTTTACATGGGCTGCGTCGGTTACAGCCTGCGTTATTTCCCGGATGGTCGTATCGACAAGCGGGGCATGAAGGAAGCCGAACTGGCGGCGCGACGCGAGTTGCAGACCATCGGCCAGGTCTACCGCGAAACCGGTTGGGAGTTGGCGGTCGGTTCCAGCGGCAGCGCGAAGGCGCTGGCGGAGGTGCTCGAGCAGAATGGCCTGTCGCGCCGCGGCATCACCCGAGAGGGCCTCGAGCGGCTGAAGGTCTTGCTGTTGCGCGCGGGCAGCATCGACAACGTTCAGCTTGCCGGCCTCAAGGGCGACAGGCTGCCGGTGTTCCTCGGCGGCTTCGCGATCATGAGCGCGATCTTCAAGGAGTTCGAACTCGAGCACATGGTGTTCTCGGATGGCGCGCTGCGCTTGGGCGTGCTTTACGACCTGCTCGGCCGCTACCATCACCATGACCTGCGTGACGCCACCGTCAATGCCTTCATGCGGCGTTATGGCGTGGACCTGCGCCAGGCCGGCCAGGTCGCCGACACAGCCTGCCACCTGCTGACCCAGCTTGCCCCGGAATCCGCCGTACCTGACAACGACGACCGACGCTTTCTGCGCTGGGCGGCGTTGCTGCACGAGATCGGCATCTCCGTTGCGCACTCGAGTTACCACAAACACAGTGCCTACATTCTCGCCAATGCGGACATGCCGGGATTCTCCCGCATGGATCAGGCACGACTCGCGCGCCTGGTGCTGGCGCACCGCGGCAAGCTCGAAAGGGTGGCCGCGATCGATCCGGGCAGCGCGGACTGGTTGTTGATCGCTTGCCTGCGGCTGGCGGTGGTGGTGCATCGGGCGCGCGACGCGCGCGGCATTCCCCCGATCACGATGGCGCGGGAAGGGCGCGGATTCTCGGTTAACACGACGGCCGCGTGGCTGCACGAGAGGCCGCTCACCGCTGCGGCGCTGGACGAGGAGCAGCGCCAGTGGATGGGGATCGGCCGTGGGCTGTACGTCCGCGCGATGAGTGCGCGCAGCGTGGCCTGACGGCCGATGAACGCCAGCGTTCAGAACCAGCCGCCGGAGATACGCGTCGACAGCGACGCGGCAACCGTCCGGTTGTCGGGTGACTGGACCTTGCGCGCACTCTCCGGGGTGATCGAGACGATCCGTAAGGATCTCGCTGCGGTGCCAGCAGAGGCCGCATGGTCGATGGACCCGTCGCAGCGCCTCGACAGTTTCGGAGCGACACTCCTCTGGCAGGCTTGGGGCGCGACCTGGCCCCGGCTCGTCGAGATCGGCGAGAACCAGCGCCGTGTCATCGATCGCGTGTCCGCCAGTGCCGGCCGCCTGCCGACGGCGCCGGACCGGTTCGGGCTGCTCGATGCGATCACAATGCTTGGCGCAGCCCTGCTGACGTTTCGCGCGCATGCCATCGACTTCATCGCCTTGTTCGGGCGGATCTTTCTCGACCTGGCGCATCTGGCTCGCCATCCGCGCGAATGGCCGCTGCTGGAGATCTCCGCCAATCTGCACAAGGTCGGCGTGAAGGCGATGCCGGTCACCGCTCTGGTGGGCTTCCTGATCGGTGTCGTACTGTCGTACCTGTCGTCGCTGCAGCTCAAGCTATTCGGCGCCGACATCTTCATCGTCAATATCCTCGGCCTGGGCATCATCCGCGAACTCGGACCGGTGCTCGTCTCCGTCCTGGTCGCAGGGCGCTCGGGTTCGGCGATGACGGCGCAGCTTGGCGTCATGCGCGTCACCGAGGAGATCGACGCACTGGCGGCAATGGGCATTTCGCGCACGCTGCGCCTCGTCCTGCCCAAGGTGCTGGCACTGACGCTGGCGATGCCCTTGCTGGTGCTGTGGACCTCGTCGGTGGCCTTGTTCGGCGGCTGGGTCTCGGCGTGGGTCGAACTCGACCTTTCACTCGGCTTTTTCGTCGAGACCCTGCCGACGGTGGTGCCGATCGCAAACCTTTTCATCGGGCTCGGCAAAGGGGCCGCGTTCGGGTTCCTGATCGCGCTCATCGCCTGCCACTTCGGCCTGCGCGTGCGACCCAATACCGAGAGCCTGTCTGCGAACACGACCGCGTCGGTGGTGTCTGCGATCACCATGGTGATCCTGGTCGATGCGGTGTTCGCCATTGCCACCCGCAATATCGGCGTGCCGGTATGAGCGCGGCGCCGGTCGTTTCGCTGCAAGGCATCGCGACGCGCTTTGGCAGCAACATCGTGCACGAGCGTCTCGACCTCGACGTCGAGGCGGGCGAGATCGTTGCCCTCGTAGGAGGCTCGGGGAGTGGCAAGACGACGTTGTTGCGCCATATCATCGGGCTCACCCGGCCGAGCAGCGGCTCGGTCCGGCTTTTCGGCGAGGGCTTGCAGGATGGTCCAATGCGTACGCGGATGGCGCGCCAGCGCCGGTTTGGCGTCTTGTTCCAGCACGGTGCCCTGTTCTCGGCACTCAGCGTGGGGGAGAACATCGCGTTTCCGCTCCGGGAGCTCGACATCGCAACCGATGCCGAGGTGCGCGATCTGATCGCGCTGAAGCTGGCGATGGTCGAGATGGCGCCGGAGCATGCCCACCTGATGCCGGCCGAACTGTCGGGTGGCATGGTCAAGCGCGCCGCGCTGGCGCGTGCGCTCGCGCTCGAGCCCGAATTGCTGCTTCTGGACGAGCCGACCGCCGGGCTGGATCCGGACCGCAGCGCGAGCTTCGTCGAGCTGATCCGGTCGCTCCACCGACAGCTCGGGCTCACCGTGGTGCTGGTGACGCACGATGTGGACACGCTGGCTGCGCTTGCGAGCAAGATTGCGGTACTGGCCGACCGGCGCATTGTCAGTTTTGCGCCGATGGAGGACACGCTGCAGGTTGACCACCCGTTCATCCAGCGTTTCTTCCGCGGCGAACACGGGCGGCGCGCGCTGCGCCGCAACGGATTGGCTTGACATGGAAAGTCGCGCACACGCACTGGCAGCAGGACTCTTCGCACTCATTCTTGGCGGAGCAATGGTCGTCGCGCTGTGGTGGTTCTCGCAGAACCGGCAGCCGACGAGAGAATACGTGCTCGTCTCGCGTGGCACGGTCAATGGACTCAACGTGCAGGCGCGGGTGCGTTATCGCGGTATGGCCGCAGGGACGGTCAGCGCGATCGACATCGATCCGGCCGATGCGCGCAACCTTCTGGTACGCATTCGCCTGCGCGCGGACATGCCGGTGACGCGCGGCACCCGCGCGACCCTCGGTACCCAGGGCGTGACGGGATTGGCCTTCATCCAGCTCGACGACAGGGGCACCGATCCGGCGCCGCTGGTGAGCGAGGATGGCGATCCGCCGAGGATCGCACTTGAGCCCGGCCTGATCGAACAGATCGGCGATCGAGCCCTGCAGGCGGCCGAGCGCATCCGTGTGGTAGCCGATCGTGTCGCCGCGATGTTCGATGACGAGGCGGCCGCCCGCCTAGGGCGCACGTTGCAGCGGCTGGAGTCGGCGGCGAGCGGGATGGACAGGACCTTCAACGAACTGCCGCGCACGGTGGCCGCGCTGCGCGATGTGCTGAATCCGCAAAACGTTGCGCGCCTGACGACGACGCTCGCCAACCTGGAACGGGCGAGCGGTGAGGCGGCGCCCGCGGCTGCGGAGATCCGCGCGCTGGTGGCTCGCCTCGATCAGCTGGCGGCACATGCCGACAAGGCGGCAGCCGTGGCCGGCGAGGGGCTGGTGGAGGGCACCTTGCCGCAGGTCAATGATCTCTTGCGCGAGATCACCTCTACTTCGAGGCGGCTCGGCCGCCTGCTCGAGGAGGTCGAGAGCACGCCGCAGGTGCTGTTGACCGGACGAGAGGCGACGGAGCCCGGGCCGGGCGAGACGGGATTCGAGCGCTGAGGGGCAGGTTAAGGATGAACTTGGAATTTGAACAGCGCATGCGCCAGATCAAGCGTAACCTGGCTCGTACCAGCACATTGCTGTTGTTGGCTGGCGTGACGGGGTGCAGCCCGCTGGTGTCGCGTGCGCCGCAAGTCGCATTCTTCGACTTCGGCCTGATGGAATCGGCGGGTGTTGCGGCGGCCCCCTCACCATTGCAGGTCGATGTGGTCGCGCCCAGCTGGCTGAGCGGTAGCGCGATGCAGTACCGCCTGGCCTGGAAGCAACCCGAGCGCCGGCGTTCCTACGGCGAGAGTCGCTGGGTCGCACCGCCGCCAGACCTGCTGGCCCAGACCCTGCGCAGGGCGTTTAGCGGCACGCATGGCAAGGCAGGCGACGCGGCGGGGCGTTCGCCCTGCAGGTTACGAGTGGAGCTCGACGAATTCGTGCAGGTCTTCGACACGGCGGAGCGGAGTCGTCTGCAACTCGTGGTGCGTGCGCAGCTGCTCCCGGCGCATGGCAGCGTGCCGCTGGCCGTGCGCGAGTTCGGTCGAAACGAATCAGCACCCACGCCCGATGCCGAAGGGGGGGTGAATGCCGCTCGCGCCGCGGTAAGCGGGCTTGCACTCGATCTCTCGGGCTGGCTGGACAGTCTGCGTCGATCCTCGGGGCACGATACGAATGGCATGGCACCCTGCGCTTTGACGTGACGCGCGGGGGTGCAGCGAAGCAAATGCGGATCACTTACAGGGAGAGAGTCCGAATGAGCGAGAGCAAGCAATCGCCCTATATGCAGGGCCTGGAAAAGAATGCGGCGAACTACGTACCTTTGACGCCGCTGACCTTCATCGAGCGCAGCGCCTACATTTACCCGGACCGTGTCGCGGTGGTGCACGGTAAGCGCAGCTACACCTGGCGGGAGAGCTACACGCGGGCGCGGCGGCTCGGCTCGGCGCTGCGTCAGCTCGGCGTCGGCAAGGGCGACACGGTCGCCGTGGTGCTCAACAACACGCCCGAAATGTTCGAATGCCATTTCGGCGTGCCGGCCTGCGGTGCGGTGCTCAATACCGTGAACACCCGGCTCGATGCGGAAGCCGTCGCCTTCATCCTCAACCACGGCGAAGCGAAGGTGCTGATCACCGATCGCGAGTACGCCCGCATCATGAAGAAAGCGATCGAGCTGGCTCAGCGTCCGGACATGATCGTCATCGACGTCGACGATCCCGAATATTCCGGACCGGGGGATCGCATCGGCTCGCTCGACTACGAAGCCTTGCTGGCAACGGGCAGTGCCGAGTTCGAGTTTGAACAGCCGGCCGACGAATGGGACGCGATCTCGCTCAACTACACGTCGGGTACGACTGGCAATCCAAAGGGGGTCGTCTATCACCATCGCGGTGCGTACCTGAACGCGATGTCCAACATCGTGTCCTGGGGCATGCCGCCGCATTCGGTGTATTTGTGGACCTTGCCGATGTTCCACTGCAATGGCTGGTGCTTCGCATGGACCATGGCTGCCAATGCCGGCATCAACGTATGCCTGCGGCGCGTCGATCCGCGACTGATCTTCGACGCCATTCGCGACCATGGCGTGACGCACTACTGCGGCGCGCCCATCGTGCATTCGATGCTCGCCAACGCCCCCGAGGAATGGCGCAAGGGGATCAACCACAAGGTGTCGGGCCTGGTGGCAGCGGCGCCGCCGCCCGCCGCGGTGATCGAGGGCATGGCGAAGATCGGCTTCGACATCACCCATGTGTACGGCCTGACCGAAACCTACGGTCCTGCCGCAGTGTGCGCAAAGCATGACGAATGGCGGGCCCTACCGCTCGCCGAGCAGGTCACGCTGAACGGTCGGCAGGGCGTGCGCTATCACGCCCAGGAAGGCATCTCGGTGCTCGACCCGGCTACCATGGAGCCCGTTCCGTGGGATGGCGAGACGATGGGCGAGATCATGTTCCGCGGCAATCTGGTGATGAAGGGATACCTCAAGAACCCCGCTGCGACGGAGGAGTCGTTCCGCGGCGGCTGGTATCACACCGGCGACCTCGCGGTGATGCAGCCCGACGGCTACGTCAAGATCAAGGACCGCTCCAAGGACATCATCATCTCGGGCGGCGAGAACATCTCGTCCATCGAGGTGGAGGATGCGCTCTACAAGCACCCGGCCGTGATGGCCGCCGCGGTGGTCGCCTTGCCCGACGATAAATGGGGCGAGGTGCCGTGCGCCTTTGTCGAACTGCGCGAAGGTGTCGAGGCCACGGTGGAGCAGATCGTCGCGCATTGTCGCGAGCATCTGGCGGGTTTCAAGGTGCCCAAAAAGATCGTCTTCGGTGAAGTCCCCAAAACCTCGACCGGCAAGATCCAGAAGTTTGTCCTGCGTGAGAAGGCGAAATCGACTGCGTCCTTCGAGTGAGGAGGGCGGGCAGGGTCCGAGATCGATGGCCGTTCATGGTGCGAGGCGCTACCATGAGCGGCCATTGACGTTAACGTAAAGGGAGCGAGGAGGAGAGATGAGCGGAAGTGCGAACCAGGACGAGAACGCGATGTTATTGCGCCATGACGAAGGAGGTGTGACGACGCTGACGCTGAATCGTCCCGCCCAGTTCAATTCGCTCTCGGTCGCGATGCTCGAGGCGCTTGTCGCCGAGGTGGATCGGATCGCCAGGGATGAGTCGGTGCGGGTCGTCGTTCTCGCGGGCGCCGGCAAGGCGTTCTGCGCGGGCCATGATCTGAAGGAGATGCGCGCGAACCCTGTGCTCTCGTTCCAGCAGGCGCTGTTCCGCTTGTGTGGCAAGTTGATGATGAAGCTGACCGCGCTGCCGCAACCGGTGATCGCTCGAGTGCACGGTATCGCAACGGCGGCCGGGTGCCAGTTGGTGTCGATGTGCGATCTCGCCGTTGCCGCGGATACGGCGCGCTTTGCCGTTTCGGGCATCAATGTCGGTTTGTTCTGCTCCACACCCAGCGTTGGTCTGTCGCGCAACATGGGACGCAAGCAGGCCTTCGAAATGCTGGTGACCGGTGATTTCATCGATGCGGCGGAGGCGCAGCGGCGGGGGCTCGTCAACCGCGTCGTCCCCGCCGATCGGCTTGACGACGAACTCGGCCGCCTGGCGGCGAGCATCGTCGCCAAGTCTCCCGTGGCGATCAGGACGGGAAAACAGATGTTCTACCGCCAACTCGAGATGGGCCTCGACGCGGCCTATCAGATGGCCGCTGAGACCATGGCCTGCAACATGATGACCGAGGATGCGGCCGAGGGCATCGATGCCTTCGTCTCCAAGCGCAAGCCTGAGTGGAAGGGCTGCTGAGGGGAGTCGGGCGCCAATGCTGGTCGACACCCATATCCACCTCGACGCGGCGGAGTTCGACGCGGACAGGCCGCAGGTGATGGACGCCGCGCGCGCGGGCGGTGTGGGTGCCTTCGTTGTGCCCGCGGTCGATGCCGCCAGCTTTGCGCGTGTCGCCGCGCTGGCGGCAATGAACACCGACGTTCATCACGCGCTCGGCATCCACCCGATGTACGTCATGACTGCCTGCGGGGAAGACCTCGATCTGCTCGACGAAAAGCTCGCGCACGGCGGGGCGCTGGCGGTGGGCGAGATCGGGCTGGACTACTTCGTACCCGAGCTGGATCCGGTGATCCAGGAGCGCTTCTTTGTCGCGCAGCTGAGGCTCGCGCGCAGGCACGGGCTGCCGGTGATCCTTCACGTGAGGCGCGCGATCGACTCGATACTCAAGCACCTGCGGCGTATCGAGGTTTGCGGCGGGGTTGCGCATGCCTTCAACGGTAGCCGCCAGCAGGCCGAAGCCTTCATGGCGCTTGGCTTCAAGCTCGGCTTCGGCGGGGCGATGTCGTTCGAAGGTTCGTCCCGGATCCGCAGCCTTGCCGCAGAGCTGCCGCTCGAGGCGATCGTCCTCGAGACCGACGCGCCAGACATTCCGCCGGCGTGGGCGCAACGCGGGCGCAACGAGCCCGCGAACCTGGCGCGATTTGCCGCAATTCTTGCCGATCTGCGCGGAATTTCTTTGGAGCAGGTCGCAGCGGCGACAAGCGAGAACGCATTTGCCGTCTTCCCGCGCCTGGGTGCGTCCCCTCGGCGCTGAGGGATCAGGAAGCGGGTGCGGTCTCGCCGGCGTGGCGCGCGATGATGTGGGCAATTTCCCGCTTGAGGGCCGGAATGTCAGGGTGAAACCTGTCGTACAGCATGAGCGACACGCCAAAGACGTAGGCGTATAGCAGCATCGAGCGGCTCGATGCTTCTTCTGCCGACAGGCCACAGGCCAGGAACAGGTCGCGCGAAGAGCGCAGGCGGACGTCGTCCACCTCGGCGACGATCGCGGCGGCTTCCGGGTCGCGCCTCGCCCAGTCGCGCACGGCCAGTTCGATCACGACGCCGCGGCGATTGCGGCTCGTGCTGTAGACGTCGATGACGTGGTAGATCTGCTCGAGCTCCCGTCCCGGCTGCGCGCGTGTCTGCTTCAGGATGTCGCGGATGCGCCCTTCCTTCCACTCGCCCAGCACGGCCATCAGCAGGTCGCGCCTGTCCTGGAAATGCCAGTAGAAGCTTCCCTTCGTGACCTTGAGACGCTTGGCGAGCACTTCGACGCGCAGCCCGGCCACGCCTTCGTCGGCCAACACTTCGATAGCGCCTGCAATCCATGCCTGTCGGTCGAGCTGCGGTCTCTTTTGCTTGATTTCTGATTCCATACGGACAAGTATTGACGATTTATTCACCGTACGCTACCGTACGTTCCCATACCGCACAGTATGGTGAATCGCGCGGCTCGCCGGCGTTGAGCCAATGCGGGGAAGAGGTGACATAATCGACCCAACCGGCCCGGCATGACTTGGCTGGCACATTTGAACAACATGAGGAGCGCGGTACAGTGAAGATTCTTGTTCCGGTCAAACGCGTGGTGGATTACAACGTGAAGGTTCGCGTGAAAGCCGATGGCTCTGGCGTGGACATCGCGAATGTGAAGATGAGCATGAACCCGTTCGACGAGATTGCGGTGGAAGAGGCGGTGCGTCTGAAGGAAGCGGGCGTGGCGACCGAGGTCGTGGCGGTGTCTTGCGGCGTGACGGCCTGTCAGGAGACGCTGCGCGCGGCGATGGCGATCGGCGCCGACCGCGGCATCCTGGTCGAGAGCGACGCCGAGCTTCAACCGCTGGCGGTGGCCAAGCTGCTGAAGGCGGTGTGCGACAAGGAAGGACCGGCGCTGGTGATCTGCGGCAAGCAGGCCATCGACGACGACGCTAACCAGACCGGCCAGATGCTCGCTGCGTTGATGGGCTGGCCGCAGGCCACCTTCGCTTCCAAGTTGACCCTGGCCGAGGGCAAGGCGACGGTGATGCGCGAGATCGACGGCGGTCTCGAGACGCTCGAGATCCGCTTGCCGGCGGTGGTGACCACCGATCTGCGCCTGAACGAGCCGCGTTACGCGACGCTGCCCAACATCATGAAGGCCAAGAAGAAGCCGCTTGAGACCTTGAAGCCGTCAGAGCTCGGCGTGGACGTCTCGCCTCGGCTTGCCACGCTCAAGGTAGCCGAGCCGCCCAAGCGCAGTGCCGGCGTGCGCGTGGCCGATGTGGCCCAGCTGGTCGACAAACTCAAGAACGAAGCGAAGGTGATCTGACATGGCGATCCTGGTTATTGCGGAACACGACAATCAGTCGATCAAGGCGGCCACGCTCAACACCGTTGGCGCAGCGGTAAAGATCGGCGGAGACATTCATGTGCTGGTGGCAGGTTCTAGCTGCGGTGCTGCGGCAGCAGCGGCCACCAAGCTTGTCGGTGTCACCAAGGTGCTGGTGTGCGATGCGCTGCACTATGAAACGCAGGGCGCCGAAAACGTCGCCGAACTGGTAAAGGGCCTGGCACCGGCCTACAGCCACGTACTGGCGCCGGCCACGAGCGCGGGCAAGAACCTGTTGCCGCGCGTGGCGGCGATGCTGGATGTGGCGCAGATCTCCGACATCGTCGGGGTGGAAGCTACCGACACCTTCGTGCGCCCGATCTATGCCGGCAACGCGTTAGCCACGGTCAAGAGCGCTGACGCCATCAAGGTCATCACCGTGCGCACCACCGCCTTCGAGGCAGCGGGCGAGGGTGGCGCGGCGGCGGTCGAAGCGATTGCTGCGGCAGCCGATCTGGGGATGAGTGTGCTCGTCGGTCGCGAGCTCACCAAGAGTGCCCGTCCCGAACTGGGCGCGGCGAAGATCATCGTCTCCGGTGGTCGCGGCGTGGGCAGCGGCGAGAACTATCACACCTTGCTCGAGCCGCTGGCCGACAAGCTCGGTGCGGCGCTCGGTGCGAGCCGTGCGGCGGTCGACGCGGGCTATGTGCCCAACGACTACCAGGTCGGGCAGACGGGCAAGATCGTGGCGCCGCAGCTCTACATCGCGGTGGGCATTTCGGGCGCGATCCAGCACCTCGCGGGCATGAAGGACTCCAAGGTGATCGTGGCGATCAACAAGGATCCGGAAGCGCCCATCTTCCAGGTGGCAGACTACGGCCTGGTGGGCGACCTGTTCGCCCTGATCCCGGAACTGACGGCCGCCGTCGGCTGAATCGGCACGCACACCGGCGGGAGAGGTCGTGAACCTCGAGGCAGCGCTGTTTCCGACGGCGTGGCACGTGATCATGGTCCTGCTGTCGGCCTTCGTGTTCTGGGACTTGCTGCGAAGAGCGCCTTGGCGGCGACTTCAGCAGGGCCCCGCGCTGAACGTGATGCTGGGCTGCGCGGTGGTCCTGACCTTCGTCTGGAGCATGAAGGCCGGCGTCAAGCCGGGCCTCGATCTGCATCTGCTCGGAGCGATGGCCGCCACGCTGGTATTGGGGGCGCGGCTGGCCGTTCTGGCGATGGCACTGGCGTTGTGCGGCATCACGCTAAACGGTGCGATCGAATGGCAGGCCTGGCCGGTCAATTTCATCGTCACCGTGGCGTTGCCGGTGCTGGTGGCGACGAGCCTGCACAAGCTCGTCGAGCGCACGCTGCCAGCGCATTTTTTCATTTTCATCTTTGTGGTCGGCTTCGCCTGTTCAGCCATCACGGTCATGGCGCAGGGCGTGATCGCGTCCGCACTCCTGGTGTTCGCCGGTGCCTATCCGGCGGATTTCCTGCTGAGCGATTACCTGCCGTATTTCCTGCTGTTGGGGTTTTCCGAAGCCTGGATCAGTGGTGCCGTCGTGACCCTGCTGGTGATCTACAAACCCGAGTGGGTGGCGGGCTTCGACGATGCGCGCTATCTGAGCAACAAATAGTCGAGACCTGGGCAACCAGCGTCGAATATATAAACGAGAGGGAGTCATCCATGAGCAACTACGCCGCACCTATCCGTGACATGCAGTTCGTGATGCGAGAACTGGCTGGACTGGACGAGATCGCCCAACTTCCGGGCAACGAGGAAGTCTCGGTCGAACTCGCCGATGCGATTCTCGAAGAGGCCGACAAGTTTGCCAGCGGCGTTCTCGCTCCGCTGAACCGGGTTGGCGATCAGGAAGGGGCAAGCTGGCACGACGGTGAGGTCAGGACCGCCACGGGCTGGAAGGCGGCGTATGACCAGTTCCGCGAGGCTGGGTGGCCGGCGCTGGCAGGTGATCCCGAATTCGGTGGCCAGGGACTCCCCAAGCTCATCGCTACGGCCGTGATGGAAATGTGGAAGTCGGCCAACATGGCCTTCTCGCTGTGCCCGATGCTGACCACCGGCGCCATCGAGGCGCTGATGCTGCGCGGCAGTGACGAGCAGAAGGCGATGTACCTGCCGAAGATGGTGTCGGGTGAATGGACCGGCACCATGAACCTGACCGAACCGCAGGCCGGCTCAGACCTCGCGGCGGTGCGCACTCGCGCGGAGCCGCAGGGCGACGGTACCTACCGGATCTTAGGGCAGAAGATCTTCATCACCTATGGCGAGCACGACCTCACCGAGAACATCATCCACCTCGTGCTGGCGCGCCTGCCGGATGCGCCCGAAGGGGTGAAGGGCATTTCGCTGTTCGTCGTGCCCAAGTACCTGGTCAATGCCGATGGCAGCCTGGGGGCCCGCAACGACGCGCACTGCGTGTCGATCGAGCACAAGCTCGGCATCCACGCCAGTCCGACCTGCGTGCTGGCCTTCGGTGACAACGGCGGCGCGATCGGCACCCTGGTGGGCGAAGCCAATCGCGGCCTCGAGTACATGTTCATCATGATGAACGAGGCGCGCTTTGCCGTCGGCATGGAAGGCCTCGCCTTGTCCGAGCGCGCCTATCAGCATGCGCTCCAGTACGCGAAGGATCGTGTCCAGGGCACCGAGGCAGGCGTGCGTGGCGGTCCAAAGGTCAGCATCCTTCATCACGCGGACGTGCGCCGCATGCTGATGTCGATGAAGAGCAAGAGCGAGGCCATGCGCGCGCTGGCCTACGTCGTCGGTGCCGCGACCGACAAGGCCCACCACCACGCCGACGAGACCGTGCGCGCGCGCAACCAGGCCTTCGTCGATCTGATGATTCCGGTCGTCAAGGGGTGGTGCACCGAAAACTCGGTCGATGTGGCATCGACGGGCATCCAGGTCCACGGCGGGATGGGCTTCATCGAGGAGACCGGAGCGGCGCAGCATCTTCGCGACGCGCGTATCACGCCGATCTACGAGGGCACGACGGCCATCCAGGCGAACGACCTGATCGGACGCAAGATCGCACGCGAAAACGGCGCGACGATCGCGAGCGTGATCGCGGACATGCGTGGGGTGGAAGCCGAACTCGCCGCTGCAGACGGTGCCGCGTTTGCCGCGATGCGCGGGGCGCTGGCCGAAGGCGTGGATGCAGTGGAAGAGGCGGTTGCGTACATCGTCGCTAACTATGCAAAGGATATCAAGGCCGTGTCGGTTGGCTCCGTTCCTTTCCTGAAGCTGCTTGGCATCGTCGCAGGGGGCTGGCAGATGGCGCGTGCGGCCTTGGTCGCGCGGGCGAAACTGGCTGCCGGCGAAGGCGACGCCCGTTTCTTCGAAGCCAAGATCGTGACGGCGCGCTTCTTTGCCGATCATGTGATGTCCGAGGCGCGCGGGCTTTCCTACGCGGTGGTCAATGGTGCGGCCGGTGCGCTGGAGTTGAGCGAAGAGCAGTTCTGATACGCAGCGCCGTCCTGGCTCAGCCAGCAAAAAGGGCCGACGGAATCCGTCGGCCCTTTTTTGATCCAGCTGCTGCGGGCGCTTTTCGCCCGAAGCGCAGTTACTGTACCTTCGCCTTGCTGCGAAGGTCGAGCACGTGCTTCTCGACCTTCTGCTGCTGCAGGCGCTGCTGCAGCTGAGGCTTCACTTCATCATAGCCCGGAGCCTGGAGCGCACGAACGTCCTCGAGCATGATGACGTGGTAGCCGAAATCGCTCTTCACCGGGGTAGTGGTGTACTTGCCCTTCTCCAGCTTCACCATCGCTTCGGAGAACGGCTTCACGAACATGCCGGGATTGCTCCAACCCAGGTCGCCGCCGCGCTCCTTCGAGCCCGGGTCACGCGATTCTTTCGCCAGGTCCTCGAACTTCGAGCCGCCCTGCAGCTTGGCGATGATGGCCTTGGCCTGGTCTTCGGTTTCCACCAGGACGTGGCGCGGCTTGTATTCCTTGTCGCCCATCCGGCCCTTGATCGAGTCGTATTCCTTCTTGAGATCGGCTTCGCCGACCGGGTTCGTCTTTACGAAGTCCTGAAGGTAGGCACGGATCAGGATGGCCTGTTTGGCCATCTCCATCTGCGCCTGTACATCGGCCTTCTTGTCGAAGCCCTTCTTGGCAGCCTCCTGGCTCAGGACTTCGCGACGGATCAGTTCCTCACGGACGGCATCCTTGAGTTGGGCGCTCTCGGGGGCGCCCTGGGCGCGTTGCTCGGCAATCATCGCATCGGCGCGCGCGGCCGAGATTGCAGTTCCGTTTACCGTGGCGACGGGCTCCGCGGCGAATGCGGGGAGGCTCAGCAGGCCTGCCAGCAGCGAAACGGCAAAACGGCTCGGAAGACTTTTCATCGGGGTTCCTCGTTAGGGAGTTGCTTGGTGGCCTCGGTGGCCGAAAGGGCGCGGATGGCGAGCGCATGAATGGCTGAACCCATCATGTCGCCAAGGGCGTCGTAAATCATGCGGTGGCGCGCCACCGTGCTCTTCGAATCGAAGTGGTGCGAAACGATGTGCAGGTTGTAGTGTCCGCCGCCGCTGCGGGCGCCGGCGTGGCCCGCGTGGAGCGCGCTGTCGTCGCCGATCTCGATGTGCTCGGGCTGCAAGACCGCGAGGCGATCCTTCATGCAATCAATTGTGGTCACGGCAGAACCTTCCTGAAGGGTTTCACGGTCGTGCGCGCGAAGACCCCTTCCTTGACATAGGCGTCGTCGGCCAGCCACTGCTCGGCCGCGGCGAGGGATTCGAACTCGGCCACCATCAGCGTGCCTGTGAAACCGGCAGGCCCTGGGTCGGTCGCGTCGATGGCCGGCATCGGCCCGGCGAGCAGCAGTCGCCCCTCGTCACGCAGCGCTTCGAGCCGCTGCAAGTGTGCCGGGCGCGCCCGCAGCCGTGCCGCCAGGCTGTCGGGGATGTCTTCGCCGATGATCGCGTACAACATCAGTTTGTTTCCTCTTCGATGTGGCGCGAAAGGTAGTAGCCCTGCGCGAGCACGAACGCCAGCATCAGGCCGGTTGCACCAAAGAGCTTGAAATCCACCCACACGTCTTCACTGAACGTATAGGCAACGTAAAGGTTGATGAGGCCCATCGCAATGAAGAAAGCGGCCCAGGCCAGATTGAGACGTCCCCAGACCGGCTCTGGGAGCCGGATCTGGACTTCGAGCATGGCGCGAATCAGATTGCGGCGGAAAGCCAGATCGGAGATTAGCAGCGCGCAGGCGAAGAGCCAGTAGAGGGCCGTCGGCTTCCACTTGATGAAGGTTGGATCGTGGAAGAACAGGGTGGCACCGCCGAACACGACGATGATGGCCAGGCTCACCCACAGCATCTTGTCGACCCTGTGATGGCGGAACCAGACGATGGCGATCTGCAGGAAAGTGGCGAGGATGGTTGCCGCGGTCGCGATCAGGATGGGCGCCTGCGAAGCGGTCACGCTGCTGCCAAGCCACTGTGTGGCGAGTTCGTGGGCCGACTCGGGATGGGTTCCGGCAACTTTGTATGCGACGAAGAAGAGGATGACCGGCAGAAGGTCGAAGAGGAATTTCATGGGTGGCGATTATAGGCGACGCTGAACGCTTTTCTAATCGGTGGCGGAGCCAGGCGTCCCCGAGCTGGGTTCGGCGCGATTGCGCATGTGGTTTGCGAGCGCCGCCAGCGATTGATGCAGGCTCATGCGCAGAGCGCGGTCAGTGACCATTTCGTCCAAGGCTTGCCGCATGCAGCGCATCCACTGGTCGCGCTCGGCGCCGCCGATTGAGAAGGCAAGATGCCGGGCGCGCAGAAACGGCGAGCCGAACCGTTCCACATAGAGGTTGGGACCACCGAGCCAGCCCGACAGAAAAAGAAACAGCTTCTCCTCCGAGCCGGACAGGTCGTCAGCGTGCATCTTGCGCACGTCCCAGGCCTCGGGAAGCGTGTCCATCAACTCGTAAAAGCGCTTGACGAGTGCGCGGACGGCAGGTTCGCCGCCGATGAGCTCATAGGCGGAGGGCGGGCGCCCAGTGTGCGGTTCAGGCTGCATGGATGTCGATGAGGGTTCCGGTGCGTGCGCAGCGCCCGGTCGGGGTGGTGGCGGAATCCGGCGACGCCGGCGTTGGATGGGGCAGGCTGGTCATTAAACCGACGAACTCGTTACGCGATCGCCCGCAGACTTTGGTGTTGGTGAGCTTCTCCTGAGCGATCGAGCTCACGCGCAGGCCTCGATAGTCGTGCCCGGGAAAGACCATGGTCTCGTCGGGAAGCGCCAGCAGCCGCTGGGTCAGGCTGTCGTACAAGTCCGCCGGATTGCCACCCGGGAAATCCGTGCGTCCGCAACCGCCGATCAGCAAGGCGTCGCCGGTGAAGATCCGGTCGCGCCACTTGTAGGTCACGCTGTTCGTCGTGTGGCCCGGCGTGGCGATGACCCGGATCACCTCGTTGCCGAAGACGAGCGTATCCCCGTGGCCGACAGCGTGGTCGACCGCGTTGGTGCCGGTCGCCTCTGCGCCCGCCGTTCTCGCCGCGGTATGTTCCTGAAGGGCCTGGGTGCCACTGGAGTCACCCGCGTGGAAGTGGGTCGCAAGCAGCCAGACGAGGTCGAGCTCCAGTTCTTGAAGTGCGCTCAGATAGAGGCCCGCCTGCTCGCATACCGGGTCGATCAGGACGGCGTGTCCGGTGAGCGCGTCGGCAAGCAGATAGGACAACGAGGCGCTCTCGTCGTGAAAGAACTGGCGAAACACAATGCTCATGCCCGACCCCCGGTTTCGGTGTTGGGCACTATTCTAGCTCGGCTCGCCTCCTTGGCAGTGCATGGCAGGAACAGGATGGCCCTCAGTCCACCGCCCTCGCGTGCGAGCAATTCCAGCCTGCCGTTGTGTGCCCGCATGACGCGATCCACGATCGCGAGCCCGAGGCCAGCACCCTTTGTGTCGGAGCGCGCTTCCTCGAGTCGGGTGAATGGCTGGCGAATGCGCTCGACCTGATCGACGGGGATGCCGGGGCCGCGGTCGGCGACTTCGATTGCCGCTTCCTTGCCCGCCACGAAGACGCGCATGTCTAGCGGCTTGTCCTCCCCGGCGTAACGAAGCGCGTTATCCAGCAGGTTGGTGATGGCGCGACGCAAGGGCAGGGCCTGAGCGTTGACTATCAGCGTTGCGGGGCTCGACAGTGTCAAGTCAATGCCCCGCAGCTTGTAGGGGGCGGTGATCTCATGCGCGAGCGCGGCGAGGTCGAGCTCGCGCATGGGCTCTTGCGGCTCGCCGCGGCCGAAATCGAGGAACTGGCCGATGATCCGATCCATCTCCTCGATGTCTGCCACCATGGCCTGCACTTCGTCGCCTGGTGCACCTGACAGTTCCACGCCGAGTCGAAGGCGGGCCAAGGGAGTTCTCAGGTCGTGAGAGACGCCGGCAAGGATCAGCGCGCGGTCGGCGTCCGTGCGTGCGAGTTCGCCCGCCATGCGATTGAAGGCGCGCGCCACCACGGCGACCTCCTGTGGGCCCGATTCCTCCTGCGGCGGTGGCGTCCGCCCGCTGCCTACCATCAGCGCCGCGCGCGTCAGGTTGCGCAAGGGCTTGCTAATGCGTGACACGATCAGGTAGGCGCCCGCGAGGGCGACGATCAGGGCGGCGGCGCCCCACGCGAGCCATTCGAGTGCGTGCTGTTGCTCGATGCGGTCGGCGGGAAGCATGACCCAATACTCGTCAGTGCCGTCGTCCGGGTCGAGGCGGAAGCTGACCCAGAATCCGTCGAGGCTCTTCCAGCGCGCTGCAAAGCGCGTGTGTTCGCCGAGCTGCTGACGTACGTCGGCCATCAATAACTCGAGTGGGCGCGTCCTTGCCAGCGGCTCAAGCTCGTCGGATGGTTCGGCCGGATAGATCCGGATGCCCTCGAGCGCAGCCAGCTCGATCAGCAGATCCGTGCGCCGCTCAACGTCGGCATTGATCAGGGCGGTGCGGGTGAGATTGACGACGCTCACCACCATCTGAGCGACATCGCGCGCGCGCGCTGGCTCCTGGAAATAGCGGAAAATCTGCGACCAGACTGCGAGCGCCAGGATCAGCAGCAGGGCAACGAGAAGGAAGGTCTGCCACAGCAGGGATCGCGGCAGCCAACGGGACACCGGCCCGGCGAGGGCAGTCAGCAGGCGAGGCATCCTGCGGCCCGGTCTTCGCTCACTGACCTTCCGCGGGCTTCGCGTCGTCGGGTACGAAGACGTAGCCGAAGCCCCACACGGTCTGGATATAGCGTGGCTTGGCGGGATCGTCCTCGACGAGCTTGCGCAACCTGGATACCTGGACGTCGATGGCGCGATCGAAGACGCCGTACTCTCGACCGCGCGCCAGTTCCATCAACTTGTCACGCGAGAGGGGCTGGCGCGGGTGCTGCAGGAGGACCTTGAGAAGCGAGAATTCGCCGGTCGTGAGCTGTATCTCCTCTCCATCGCGTGTAAGCGAGCGGGTGCCGAGATTGACCTGGATGCGTCCGAAGGATACGAGCTCGTCCTCGGGCGTCGGGGCCCCAGGTAGTGTCTGCGGCCGACGGCGCATCACCGCCTGGATGCGCGCAACGAGTTCGCGCGGGTTGAAGGGCTTGGCGAGATAGTCGTCGGCGCCCATTTCCAGACCGAGGATGCGATCGACATCGTCGCCCTTGGCCGTCAGCATGATGATGGGGATCTGGTTCTCGGCGGCGCGAAGACGCCGGCAGATCGCCAGACCGTCCTCGCCCGGGAGCATGAGGTCCAGGACGATAAGGTCGAAATGTTCGCGATGCAGGGCGCGATCCATCATCGGCGCGTCGCCGACTGCCTTGATCGCGAACCCCTGTTCCTGAAGATAGCGTGACAGGAGGTCGCGCAGGCGAGCGTCGTCATCGACCAACAATACGCGGTAGCGGGTCTTGGTATTCATGGAGCGAATCGTATCCTCGCAGCAGCCGGCGTGCCAGAGGGCATGGAGCAGCCTGTTTCCGCCCGCCGGTAACGCTTCGTAAGTGTCTGACCAAGACGCAACATCGGCTTACAAAAGGGCAGTGAACGAGGGGGCGGGAGCTACTCATCGTCGCGCGAATGCCGTATTTTTCGGCTTGTCGAATCACTGTCCCGGCGAATTGGGCGGTTTGTCAGGATCACGATGATCAGTCTTCATCCATCGGTTATTTGCAGCGCTAAGCGGTGTGTCGCCGGTTCGTGCGTGGCAATTGCCTCGATTTTGCCGGCGTTATGGCACGCTGAGGCGTTTGCGCGTCCCCCGGTGTTCGATGGCTTCCCGGCTCGGTCCGAGCAGCGGTCAGGTGGAGAGCGCAGAGACGACCTGCGCCAGTCGCTCTCTCCCCAGGGAGATCGCGCCGAGCACTCCGGTGAACGACGCAAGCTGAGTAGCGAGGAGCGTGATGCTCTCCGCCGCGATCTGCGGGCCGCGACCCGTGGCGCCTACCGTGACGAGCCCGGGGCCAGGCGGCGGGACTGAGCCGCTCGGAGCCATCTTCCGCTGCGGTGCGCCGGTTCGCAACGCAGCCGGTAGAATGCGGCCCCATGATTATCCTTGCGATCGAAACTTCCTGCGAGAAGGGCAGCCTCGCTCTTTTTCGGAATGGCCGCGTGGTGGAGAGCGAACTCGATGGCGTGGCCTCGCACTCGGAGGGCGTGCTGTCGGCTATTGAGTGCTTGCTTGTGGACGCCGGCTTGTCACTGAGTGAGCTCGACGGGGTGGCATTCGGTAGCGGACCTGGCGCCTTCACTGGTCTGCGACTGGCTTGCGGAATCGCCCAGGGTCTCGCCCTTGGGGCCGGAATCGGCGTGTGCGCCGTCAGCAGCCTTGACGCGCTCGCGTCGCAGGCTTCGGCGCCAAGGGTTCTTGCCGCCACTGACGCTCGCCTGGGGGAGGTCTATTGGCGGCTCTATGAGCGCCGCGATGGCGCCAGCCTGCAGGCGATCGGTGAGGTGTCGTGCAGCAAGCCCGGCGAGATGGACTTGCCGGCAGGGGAGTGGTGCGGCATCGGCTCGGCGTTTGCAGTCCATGCCGAGGCGCTGCAGGCTAGCCTGTCGGGACGACTTGCGGAGGTCTGTGCGACGGCTGTACCGCGTGCTGCCGATGTCGCACGCTTGGCCGCGGCTCGGGTGCCGAGTGTTGCCTGGGCGCATCCAACGCAGGTTGCGCCCTTGTATGTGCGCGACAAGGTTGCGCTGACCACGGCCGAAAGGCTGGCAGCAGGGGGCAGGGCGTGAGCGTGCTCGCCGAGCCGACAGACTTGCGGTTCATTCCGATGAGTGAGGATGATCTCGACTGGGTGACGGCGCGCGAGCAGGAACTGCATGCCTTTCCGTGGAGTCGGGGGAATTTCGCCGATTCGCTCGCGGCTGGCTACAGTTGCTGGGTCATGACGCAACTTGGACGGGCGGTCGGGTATGCGGTCATGATGTTGATCCTCGACGAAGCCCATCTGCTGGATATCTGCATCGTCAGGGAGGCGCAGGGAAGCGGAAGGGGCGCAGCCCTGCTCGCCTTCCTGCGTTCGGAGGCGCGGATACGTGGCGCCACCCAGTTTTTCCTCGAGGTGCGGCCGTCGAACGAGACCGCGCTCGCGCTATACCGCAAGGCTGGCTTCGAGCAGGTCGGGCGGCGACGTGGCTATTATCCCGCCACAGGCGGGCGCGAAGATGCCATCGTGATGAGGTGTGCTCTGTGACGGGAATACCCGCGAGATCATCGGTCGGGCTTGGGCGCCGTTCCTCGGTGCTGCGCGAGATGGGCCTGGGGCCGATCTGGCGCCTGCGCGCCGTGCAGGTGGGGGTTAGTGGAGCACTCGATGAAGCATTCGATGGGCCCGCACCGTCAATTGGCGTCGCTGACGACACGCATGCGGTGGTTGTGGGCGCGGCGCATGCCCTGACCCGGCCGGCGGCATCCGTGCTTGGCGACATCGCGCCGACGCGACCCGCACGGAGCGGCCGAGTAGTCGTCGAGGCCTTGAAGCCCGAGCCCGTTGCCCCCGCTCCACGGAAGATCGAGCAACCTGCGTCAGTGGGTGATCGTGACCGCGCTCGGCGCATTGCGACACTGTCGTGGGACGAACTCGAGGCGGACATCCGCGCTTGTCGCGCCTGCCCGCTGTGTGAGCGGAGAACGCAGGCGGTTCCGGGTGTCGGCGACCGGCAGGCACGGTGGATGCTGGTCGGGGAGGGGCCCGGCGCTGAGGAGGATCTGCGCGGCGAGCCTTTCGTCGGCCAGGCGGGAAAGCTCCTCGACAACATGCTCTCCGCAATCGGACTGAAGCGGGGCGATGACGTGTATATCGGCAATGCGGTCAAGTGCCGGCCGCCGCACAATCGCACTCCGGAGAAGGCTGAAATCGCCGCATGCCGCCCTTACCTGGAGCGACAGATTGAGCTGGTGCGCCCCGACCTGCTGGTTGCGCTGGGTCGCCCTGCCGCGCAGGCTCTGCTCGATGCGGAGGTCAGCATCGCGGCGGCGCGCGGGAAACTGTTCGAGCATGGCGGCACGCCGGTGGTGGTGACCTATCATCCCGCCTATCTTCTGCGCAATCCGCAGGACAAGGCCAAGGCGTGGGAAGACCTGTGCTTCGCGCGCCGTTTCATGAGGGAAAGGGTCCGTCGGGATTGAACCCTGTGTGAGCGGAGTGGGGTGCCGCGGGTTGCCCGCGTCCTGGCTCAGTGTGAGCGGTCTTCCAGCAGCGACACCGCGTCATGCTGACGCTGATTAAGCTCGTGGCGCAGTTTCACGAGGTACATCGACACGGCGACGAACAGCCCGAACATCACGATCACCGCATTGATCGACAGGCCCAGCATGATCAGCACCGCGTAGCTGCCGGTCATCACGAGGATGGACAGGTTCTCGTTGAAGTTCTGTACCGCGATCGAGTGCCCGGCGCCCATGAGGATGTGCCCGCGGTGCTGGAGGAGTGCGTTCATCGGCACCACGAAGAAGCCGGCAAGCGCGCCGATGACCACCATCAGAACCATGGCGATGCGGCTGTCGGTCACCACGGTCATTACCAGCACGACCAAGCCCATTGCGATGCCGAGCGGAATCACCTTGAGCGAGCGGCGCAGGGTGACGAGTCGGGCGGCGAGGATCGCCCCCGCTGCGATGCCGATCGCGACCACGCCCTGAAGCATGGAGGCCTGAGACAGGGAGAGCCCCAGGTTGTGCTCCGCCCACTTGATGACGATGAACTGCAGGGTGGCCCCTGCGCCCCAGAAAAGGGTCGTCACCGCCAGAGATATCTGCCCGAGCTTGTCGCGCCAGAGCAATTTCAGGCAATGATTGAAATCGTGGATCAGGTACAGCGGATTGTTCTTGAGCGGCTTGTGATCGACACCGGTATCCGGGATGTAGACATTGAACACGGCTGCGACCAGGTAGAGCGTCCCGATGACCATCACACTGGCCTCGAACGCCGAACCTACGAGCGGCAGGTCGAGTGCAAGGAGCCAGCCCGATACGTCGGCGCGGATCAGGATGCCGCCCATCACGGTGCCGATGATGATCGCACCGACCGTTAGGCCTTCGATCCAGCCGTTGGCGATGACGAGCAGGCGATGCGGAAGGTATTCGGTGAGAATGCCGTACTTCGCCGGGGAGTACGCGGCAGCTCCGAGTCCGATGACCGCGTAGGCGAGGAGCGGATGGGTGCCGAAGAACAGCATCAGACAGCCCCCGATCTTGATCGTGTTGCTGATGAGCATCACCCGCCACTTGGGCATCGAATCGGCGTAGGCGCCGACAAAGGCCGCGAGGCCGACGTACGAGAGGGTGAAGAAAAGCTTCAGCAGGGGCTCGTACTCGGACGGTGCAGCCATGTCCCGCAACAGGGCGATGGCGACGATGAGCAGGGCGTTGTCGGCGAGCGCGGAGAAGAACTGCGCTGCCATGATGATGTAGAAGCCGAGCGGCATCGTGTAGGCAAGTGTCGCAATGTCGTGATCGCGGTTTATAACATGAACCTGCGTCACGTGTGCTGGCACGCCAGCGCGGGCCAAGTTGGATGGACATGAGATCGAGCAGGTTTTGTGATCTAATCCCGCTTATAAAACACACTTATTCGGATCATGGCGGATCGCAGACTTCAGGTTTTTCACGCGGTAGCCAAGCACGGTTCGTTCACGCGCGCGGCCGAGCACCTGTTCATGACCCAGCCGGCGGTCACATTTCAGATCAAGCAGCTGGAAGAGCACTTCGATACCCGGCTGCTTGATCGTGGGCATGGCAAGATCAGCCTCACGCCGGCCGGCGAGCTCGTGCTTGCCTATGCTGAGCGGATCCTCGGTTTGTCAGAGGAGCTCGAGTCGCGCGTGTCCGAACTGACGGACGAACTTGCCGGCACGCTCAACATCGGCACGAGCACGACGATTGCCGCCTACTGGCTGCCGCAATTGCTGGAGGGCTTCAAGCGCCGCTATCCGCGGGTCGTGCCGCGCGTCGTGGTGGGAAATTCGCAGTTGACCGTGGATCGTGTCGCCGCGCGCGATCTCGACATCGGCCTGATCGAGATCGTCAGCGACCAGAGTTCCATCGAGCGGCGCAGCGCGGCGCGCGACGAACTGCTGGTGATCTGCGATCCGACGTACCCACTCGCAGGACGGACCCGACTCAAGGCGGCCGATCTGCTCGGACACCCGTTCATCAACCGCGACAGCGGCAATGCCATTCGCGAGATCGCAGAGGAATTCTTCGCTGCCGCCGGCATTCAGCTGAGCGAGTTGCCGATCTGCGCGGAGCTAGGCAGCCTGGCGACGGTGAAACATCTCGCCGCGCAAGGCATGGGTTTTGCGATTGCCTCGCGCACCGCGGTGCTGCGCGACATCCGCGAGGGACGGTTGGTCGGCATCTCGCTGGAGCCTGCGCTCTACACGCCGCTGGAGGTGATCGTGCCGCGCGACAAGTTCCGCTCACGGCTGATCAACACCTTCGCCGACTACGCCTGCGAACAGCTGGCAAGGATGGCGGCCGAGGGTGAAAAGGCCACCTGATGGCGAAGAGCCGGACGGCCTACATTTGCACCGAGTGTGGCGCGCAGCAGCTTCGCTGGCAGGGGCAGTGCCCCCAGTGCAATGCCTGGAACACGCTTGTGGAGGGCGTCGTCGAACAGGCCGCCGCAGGGGGCGGGCGCTTTGCCGCACTGGCCGGCCAGACCGCGCGGCTGCAGCCGCTGTCGTCACTTCAGCCGCGCGAGGAGCCCCGGCAGCCGACCGGGATGGACGAATTCGACCGCGTGCTCGGTGGCGGACTGGTGAGCGGGGGCGTGGTCCTGATCGGCGGAGATCCCGGGATCGGCAAGTCCACCCTGTTGCTGCAGGCGCTGTCGCATCTTGCGTGCACTCAAAGCGCTGTTTATGTCAGCGGAGAGGAGTCGGGGGAGCAGGTGGCCTTGCGTGCTCAGCGTCTTCAGCTTCCGGCGTCACCGCTGCAGATGCTGGCAGAGATCAACCTCGAGCGCATCCTCGCCGCGCTGCGCGACAGCCGGCCTCGGGTCGCGGTGATCGATTCAATCCAGACGGTTTACTCCGAGACCTTGCAGTCGGCTCCGGGTTCGGTCGCGCAGGTGCGTGAGTGCGCGGCGCAGCTTACCCGCTTTGCCAAGCAGAGCGGCACGAGCCTGATCCTCGTTGGTCATGTGACGAAGGACGGCACGCTCGCCGGCCCCAGGGTGCTTGAGCACATCGTCGACACCGTGCTCTATTTCGAGGGCGACACGCATTCGAGCTTCCGCTTGATCCGCGCGTTCAAGAACCGCTTTGGTGCGGTGAACGAACTTGGCGTGTTCGCCATGACCGAGCGCGGTTTGCGTGGTGTCTCCAATCCGTCGGCCATCTTCCTGTCGCAGCACGGCCAGCAGGTGCCAGGCAGTTGCGTGCTCGTCACGCAGGAGGGCACCCGGCCGCTGCTGGTCGAGATCCAGGCGCTGGTCGACGCCGCGCACAGCCCCAATCCGCGGCGCCTGTCGGTGGGCCTGGAGCAGACCCGGCTCGCGATGCTGCTTGCCGTGCTGCACCGCCATGCAGGAATTGCCTGCTTCGACCAGGACGTCTTTGTCAACGCGGTCGGCGGCGTGAAGATCGCCGAGCCCGCGGCGGATCTGGCGATCCTGTTTGCCATCGTCTCGTCGCTGCGTAGCCGTCCCCTGCGTCGTGGGCTGGCAGTGTTCGGCGAGGTGGGACTGGCCGGCGAGATCCGGCCGGCGCCCCGCGGACAGGACCGTTTGAAGGAAGCAGCGAAGCTCGGCTTCGACGTCGCCATCGTTCCGAAGGCCAATGCACCCAAGCAGGGGCCGGACGGGATGAGGGTGATCGCGGTCGAGCGGGTCGAAGAGGCGCTGGAACGCCTGCGCGATCTGGAATGAAACCCGAGCAGGATTGAACCCCGACTGAACCCATCTCCGCGCTGCATCGGGCAGACGCGGAATGACCGGAGAGCAACATGGCTGCATCGTCAGACAGTGTCAGCATGGCGTTGTTTTGCGACTTCGAGAACGTCGCGCTCGGCGTGCGTGATGCGAATTACGAAAAGTTCGACATCAAGCGCGTGCTTGAGCGCCTGCTGCTCAAGGGCAGCATCGTGGTCAAGAAGGCGTATTGCGACTGGGATCGCTACAAGAGCTTCAAGGCTTCGATGCATGAAGCCAATTTCGAGCTGATCGAGATTCCGCACGTGCGGCAGTCCGGCAAGAATTCGGCTGACATCCGTCTCGTGGTGGATGCGCTCGACCTGTGCTACACCAAGTCGCACGTCGACACCTTCGTCATCATCAGCGGCGATTCGGACTTCTCGCCGCTCGTCTCGAAGCTGCGCGAGAACGCGAAGCAGGTCATCGGGGTTGGCGTCAAGCAGTCGACGTCCGATCTGTTGATCGCCAATTGCGACGAGTTCATCTTCTACGATGACCTCGTGCGCGAGAGTCAGCGCGCTGCGAAAAAGGAGACGCGAGAGGCTCAGGCTGCGGCGAGGCGTTCGCCCGAGGAGGAGAAGCGGCGGCGCGAGGAACTCGAGACGCGCAAGATGAAGGCGATCGAGTTTGCCGTGCAGACGTTCGATGCGCTTTATGCCGAGCGTGGCGACACCGGGAAGATCTGGGCGTCGGTGCTGAAGGAAGCGATGAAGCGGCGCAAGCCGGACTTCAGCGAGTCTTATTACGGCTTCCGCGCCTTTGGCAATCTGCTGGAGGAGGCCCGCACGCGCGGTCTGCTGGATTTTGCCCGCGACGAGAAGGCACGCACCTTTGTTTATCGGGGAGCAGCCGAACTTGCGCGAGGTGATGCGCTCGGGGCTCGCCCGGCGTCCGATAGCGTAGAGGTGCCGGTGGACGTGTCCGCCGCTGAGGCCCCGATCGAGCCCGTTGCGACTCAAGCAGTGGTCGAGGAGGCGGCGCCCGAAGTGAGAAAGTCGCGAAGACGCCGCCACACGGAATCCAGTGCCCAAGCTGCTGGAGCCCAAGCTGTTCAACCAGCCGCGTCCGAACCTGAAGCCGTGCTCGCGGGCGAGGCGGGGCCGGTCGAGGATGCGGACGTGCAGGCAAGGGCTGGGGCTGCACGGAGTCCGTCCCGCAAGCGTACGCGCAAGTCCTCGAAGGAGGTTTCCACAGCTGCGCCGGATCAGGACAAAACCGCAGCGGCGCCGATGGTGTCGGAAGTCACCGAGGCGCAACCGCTCGACGTCGGCACTCGTGAGGCAGAGGCGGTCCCGGCAGCCGACGAGGCTCCGGCGAAGAAGTCGCGCAAGCCATCGAGCCGCAGTCGACGTCCCCGCAAGCAGGAGCTCCCTCCCGACGCGGCTTGAGATCGCCACTAACGGCGTTCTTCTGCTTCCGCGGTGGCGCTGATCGGGCAAGGCGGCGATCAGCGCCACCGTTGCCATGAATCACGGCCGGTGCCGCCTGAATTTCCCAGGGATAATCCGCGCGCGGGAGCGCCGCTTGAACCTCATCGGGGTGTTCGGGTTGGTCGACGCCAGGGTGCAGATGTGTGCCAGAACGCGCAATGAGGATGCGTATCAGGGTCTGTTCTTCGCCAGATGTCTGCTCAGCGTCTGGGAAGGAGATTCGTCGAACAGTCGGCGGTACTCGGCTGAGAAGCGGCCGAGGTGATTGAAGCCCCAATCCATCGCGATTGAAGACACGTTCCCGTGGCCACCGTCGGACAGCAGGGAGCGGCGCACCTGTTCAAGTCGGAACTTTTTCAGATACGCCATAGGGGATAGACCGAAATGCTGCCTGAAACCCTCGAACAGCTTGTAGCGAGGGACGCCGGCTACCGCCTCGATATCCTCAAGGGCGATATCCGTTCTGGCGTTGGCATGGATGAAGTCACGCGCGCGAAGAAGATAATGCGGCTGCTTTGTTTCCAGTGCCTGTGCGAGCTCCACTGAGTAGTTGCTTGGTTGGGTGAGAACCAGGCCCTTTATCAGCGCTTTCTCGAGATCGGCCGAGAAATAGGTGTTGCCATAGAGGTCGGCTGAAGAGCTCTCCATCTCGGCGATCATGTGGCGCACCATGCGCCACCACGAGGCCTGGCGACCGTTGGCAGCGTCCATGCCAGGCTCGAACTCGATCGGTTTCTCGGCCGGGCGCTGCAGAAGTTCCTCGAGAACCTGGCGCATCGCCAGCCTGGGGATGGCCACCAGCATCTTGCGGCAATTGCCGGCGATTGTGAGTTCCTGTCTGGCGTCGGGCGAGACGATGACGCCGGTGTCGCGGTCCGATGTGAGCAACGTGCCTCGCGCTGCAAGCTCTTGCTGGCCCGTCACCGGCAGGCTGACGCTGTAGCAGTTCAGTGGCGTCTCGGTATCGATGCCAACCGTGACGTCGGTGCCGTATTCGACGTAACCCATTGTGGTCGACATTGATTTCAGCACGTTGCCCGAGTGCTGGAACTGCAGCCGGGCAGGTGCGCCAACCTTTAGCCAGTGCGGGCCGCAGATGGCCGACATCCACGATCGGGCACCGTCGGCGTCGCGGCGAACGACGTGGATGTCCGGCGTGTCTGCCGACTCGTGTGCAGGGGGAGCGATGTGTCTCGGCATCGGGGCGCTTGTCCAGTGTTGCTCCGGGCCGCGGCTAATGCGGACCAAGAATGAGTCTGACGCTCACTTCAGCATCAAGGATAGCCTTTTGCGCGAGCAGCGCAATCCTCTGACCGCATCGCGGTGATGCCTGTCCGGTTTCCGACGAAGTGGACAGCAATCCTGAACTCTTCGGATAGTGCGTCGACCGGCCCCGGTGTCCAATGGGTTCCGTCGCAAACCTGACATGAGGGACACCATGAATACCGAACGCACCTACGCCGAATGGCAAGATTTCGTCAAAGGTTGCCTGGACTTCCGGCCTGCGGACGGGGTCTATCGCATTGCTCGCGACATGTTTACCGAGCCCGAACTGTTCGATCTCGAGATGGAGATGATCTTCGAGAAGAACTGGATTTACGCCTGCCATGAGAGCGAGATTCCCAACCCGAACGATTTCGTGACGATGCGGGCCGGCCGCCAGCCGATGATCATTACGCGCGACGCAGGTGGCAAGCTCAATGCGTTGGTCAACGCCTGCCAGCACCGCGGCGCGACGCTCACTCGTGTCTGCAAGGGCAAGGCAGCGGCCTTCGCCTGTCCGTTCCACGCATGGACCTACAAGACCGATGGCCGGCTGGTGAAGGTCAAGGCCCCCTCCGAGTACGCCGCGGATTTCGATCTGGACAAGCACAGCCTGAAGAAGGCCCGCATCGAAAGCTACAAGGGCTTCGTCTTCATCAGTCTCGATGTGGACGGCACTGACACGCTGGAGGAGTTTCTCGGTGATGCCAGGGTGTTCTTTGACATGATGGTTGCGCAATCGCCCACCGGCGAGCTCGAGGTGCTGCCGGGCCGTTCGCAATACACGTTCGACGGCAACTGGAAGCTGCAGTGCGAGAATGGACTGGACGGGTACCACGTCAGCACCGTGCACTTCAACTACGTGGCGACCGTCAAGCATCGCCACGAAGTGAATGCGGAGAAGGGCGGCAAGGTAGAGACAACGCTCGACTACAGCAAGCTCGGCGCCGGCGATGCGGAGACCGACGACGGTTTCTTCTCGTTCCGCAACGGCCACAGCCTGTTGTTCAGCGATATGCCGAATCCGAGCGTGCGTCCGGGCTATGCGAACATCATGCCTCGGCTGGTCGAGGAATACGGCCAGGCCAAGGCGGAGTGGATGATGCATCGCCTGCGCAACCTCAACATCTACCCGAGCCTGTTCTTCATGGACCAGATCAGCTCGCAGCTGCGTGTGATCCGGCCGATCGCCTGGAACAAGACGGAAATCCACAGCTACTGCATCGGCGTAAAGGGTGAGTCGGATAAGGATCGCGAAAGCCGCATCCGCCAGTTCGAGGACTTCTTCAACGTGTCGGGCATGGGCACGCCGGACGATCTGGTGGAATTCCGTGAAGCGCAGCGCGGTTTCGAGGCTCGCCTCGAGCGCTGGAGTGACATCTCGCGCGGCCACGACAAGTGGATCGAGGGCGAATCGGCCAACAGCAGGGCGATCGGGATCCGGCCGGTGCTGACCGGCTCCGAGTTCACCCAGGAAGGCTTGTATGTGAATCAGCATGGCGCCTGGCAGCAGTTCCTGCTCAAGGGCATCGACAAGAAGCTGCAGACGGCAAACAAGGAGTAATCAGATGAACCCGACCCTTCAACACGCCGTCGAACAGTTCCTCTATCGCAACGCCGAACTGTGCGACAAGCAGGCCTGGGACGAGTACCTCGAGATGTTCGATCCGGAAAGCGAGTTCCACGTTCCGCAGTGGGAGTCGGAGCATGCCTACACGACGGACCCAAGGCGCAGTATGTCGCTGATCTACTACGCGAATCGATCGGGGCTCGAGGACCGCGTGTACCGCATTCGCACCGGAAAATCCGCCGCTTCGACGCCCATGCCGCGTACGCTGCATCAGATCACCAACGTGCGCATCGCCGAGTTACCCGGGGGCGCCAGGGGCGACCTCGAGGTCCGTGTGAATTGGTCGACGCACCACTATCGCTTTGCGACTGCGGGCCATTTCTTCGGCCATGCGACCTATCAGTTGCGGCCGGAAGGCGAGAGCTTCCGCATCAAGCGCAAACACGTGGTGCTTCTAAACGACACGATCAACGCGGTGCTGGACTTCTATCACCTTTGACAGCTATCTTCCGTCCCGCTGTACAAACTGAAAATAATCCTCTGCCGGCCTGCAGTGGCGGCAGAGGTCAAATAACTGGAGACGAAAACATGCTGCATTCTTCCCGTTCGGGCGTGTCGCGCGCGCTCGTTGCTGCCGGAATCCTGTCCCTGGGCATCATCGGCATGTCGTCGGGGCACGCCGCCGACGAAAAGATCAAGGTTGGTCTGATGCTTCCGGCCACCGGAACCTTCGCCGCCCTGGGCTCCGCAATTTCCAACGGTTTCAAACAGTACGTCGCCGAAAACGGCGGAAAACTTGGTGGTCGTGAGGTCGAGTACTACACGGTCGATGACGAGTCCGATCCGGCAAAGGCCACCGAGAATGCGAACAAGCTGATCAAGCGCGACAAGGTCGACGTGCTGGTGGGCACGGTGCACTCCGGAGTGGCGCTTGCCATGGCCAAGGTGGCGCGCGACAACAAGACGCTGATGATCGTGCCCAATGCCGGCGCGGACGAACTGACCGGTCCGCTTTGCGCGCCCACCCTGTTCCGTACTTCGTTTACGAACTGGCAGCCAGCCTATGCGATGGGCAAGGTGGCTGCGGAGAAGGGGCACAAGAAGGTCGTGACGCTGACCTGGAAGTATGCAGCAGGCCAGCAGTCCATCGAGGGCTTCAAGGAAGCGTTCGAGCAGGCGGGCGGCAAGGTGGTGAAGGACATGACCCTGCCGTTCCCCAACGTCGAGTTCCAGCCCTTCCTGACCGAGATCGCAGCGCTCAAGCCAGATGCCGTTTTCGTCTTCTTCGCGGGTGCAGGTGCAGCCAAGTTCGTCAAGGACTATGCAGCTGCCGGCCTGAAGTCTTCCATTCCCCTCTATGCGACAGGCTTCCTGACTGATGGCACGCTCGAAGCGATGGGCGACGCGGGCAAGGGGCTGCTGACCACGCTGCATTACGCCGATGGCCTGGACAACAAGAAGGACGGGGCTTTCCGACTGAACTACGCTAAAACTTACAAGCTGCAGCCCGATGTGTATGCAGTTCAGGGTTACGACGCGGCGCAGTTGTACCAGGCTGGTTTGGCTGCTGCGGGTGGTGATGCAACGAAGCAGGACGTGATCATCAAGGCGATGGAAAGCGCGAAGATCGACAGCCCGCGCGGCGCCTTCACCTTGTCGAAGGCGCATAACCCCGTGCAGGACATCTATCTGCGTCAGGCCGAAGGCACTCAGAACAAGTTGGTGAGCACGCCGATCAAGGCGCTGGCCGACCCTGCCCGCGGCTGCAAGATGTAAGTCAGAAGAGCCAAGCTGTTTCGTTCACGCGAGAGAGGCCACTCCTGCCAGATTTGGCAGGAGTGGCCTCTCTCGCTTTGAAGTGCGCGGATTCGAATGGTGATGAGGTAAGGCGAAAGGTGCGAGCGCAGAAGCTCGACGAGTGAGGCGTGCGTCTAGGGCGTGAGGCGTTCGCGTTTCTCCAGCAGCAGGCCGCATTCGAGGTGATGCGTGTAGGGAAACTGATCGAACGCGGCTGCCGCAGTGATGCGATGTGAGTCGTGCAGCGCCGCGACATTGTCGCGGAGCGTCTGCGGATTGCAGGAAATGTAGAGAATGTGGTTGAACTGCCGGGCAAGCCCGAGTGTCTCCTCGTCGAGGCCACTGCGCGGTGGATCCACGAACAGGGTTGAAAATCGGTAGCTTTCGATATCGATGTCCTTCAGGCGCCGATAAGCTCGTCCCTTCGCGAAAGCGTCACTGATCTCGTCGCTCGACATGCGCACGAGGGTGACATTGTTCACCTGGTTGGTGTCGAGATTGTAGTGTGCGGCGCGAACGGAAGACTTGCTGAGTTCGGTGGCAAGCACGCGTTGAAACAGCGGCGCCAGTGCGATCGTGAAGTTTCCGTTGCCACAGTAAAGTTCGAGCATGTCGCCACCGAGGCCGGCAGCTTGGGCGCGTGCCCAGCCGAGCATCTGACGATTCACGCCACCATTGGGCTGTGTGAAGCTGCCCTCGATCTGCTGGTAGCGCAACTCGCGCCCGTCAACCTCGAATCCTTCCAGAACCCAATCACGGTCGAGCACGATCTTCTGCTTCCGACTGCGGCCAATCAGCCGGACCCCGAGTTCCGCCGCGAGTGTCCGCGCAGCCGCTTGCCACGCGTCGTCCAGGGGACGGTGGTAAACGAGGCTGATCATCAGCTCACCGCTGAGCGTGGCGAGAAACTCGGTCTGAAAGAGACGACGCTTCAATGCCTCGTTGCCCTGCAGGTGCTTCCTGAGTTGCACCATTGCGCGACAGATCGATTCGGCAGCGGCTGGGAACTCGCTGATGATGACCGGGGTTTTGGGGCTAGCCGGGTCATACATCGCATAGTCGATCCCGTCTCCCGCGTGCCACATGCGAAACTCCGCACGCAGACGATAGTGACTTGGTTGGGACTCAAAAACCTGAGGTTCAGGAAGCCCAAATGCGGCAAAGTCGCTTTTGAAGCGGGCAACCTTGGCGGCGAGCTGGGATGGGTAATCGTGGTGAGAAAATCGGTTGGGAGACATGGTTCTGAGGGCGGGTTCGGGTTTGCAGGTCGGGACGGTGCAGGAGTTGCTGCATCCTGCCCGTAAGCCGGCCTCCGGGGCGGTGACTCTGTTGCCACCGAGCCGTGTCATGGAGTCGGCTGATTCTACGCGACAGGGGTCCTCGTCGGGCGAAGGGGACTGGGCGATTGTTCAGAGCAGTGGAATGGAGTTGCTTGAGCGCGGCTGTTTATCTTGTCGATGCAAACAACCATCATTCAATACCGAACACAGTACAGGACTTCGTTCATGAAACCCCTCCGATTCAATCCCTATCTGTTGCTCGCGCTGGCCTCGCTCTTCTGGGCGGGCAACATGGTGATGAGTCGTGGGTTGCGCGCCGACCTGCCTCCGGTCGCACTTGCCTTTTGGCGTTGGGTCACGGCCTTCGTTTGCGTCCTTCCGCTTGCCTTGCCACATCTGAGGGCCCAATGGCCAGTTCTGCGCGCGGCGTGGAAGCGGGTGGTCTTTCTCGGCGTGTTCGGGGTGGGGTGCTACAACACATTTTCGTATGTGGCGGTGCAGTACACGACTGCGACCAGTGCGACGCTCCTAAACTCCTTCATTCCGGTCGCCACGATCGCACTGGCCTTCCTTTTTCTGGGAAAGCGACTGACGAGGTCGGAGGCGATCGGGGTTTTTGTTTCTCTGGTCGGCGTGGTGATTCTGATCAGCCGCGGAAGCGTCGATGCCTTGCTCGGACTGAGCTTGAACACCGGCGATCTCTGGATGCTGCTTGCGGTGCTGGCCTGGAGCATCTACACGGTGGGTCTGCAGTGGAGGCCCCAGGGGGTGCACCCGATGTTGCTGCTGGCGGCCTTGATCGTCGTCGGTCTTGCGGTGATGGCGCCCGCCTATGCCTGGGAGGCTGCGTCAGGGCATTCGATCAACCTTCACCTCGGCTCACTCGCAGGTATTCTCTACGCGGGAATCGTCGCAGCCTTTCTGGGGTTCATCTGTTTCAACGCCGGCTTGGTGGCTGTCGGTCCGGCGGTAGGTTCGCTCTTCATTCATCTGCAACCCGTCTTTGCGGCGATTCTCTCGACAGCGCTGCTCGGCGAACGACCCTACTGGTATCACTTCGTCGGGATGGCGCTGGTGCTCGGGGGCATCGTCTTCACCATGCGCAGGGCTCCAATGCCCGCGGACGTTCATCGGACCTGATGACGATTCGGAAGACTCGCGGACCTTCCAGCCAACCTTTTAGTGCGGAGATATGAACATGACCAACTCCATTTTCATCACCGGCGCCACCTCCGGCTTCGGCGAAGCGTGCGCCCGGCGGTTTGCCGACGCCGGGTGGAACCTGATCATCACCGGACGCCGCGAGCAACGCCTCAAATTGATCGGCGAAGAGCTCGCAACTAAGACGGAAGTCCTGACGCTGGCCGTCGACGTGCGCGATCGGCAAGCAATGCAGGAGGCCATCGACAATCTTCCCGACAGGTTTGCGCGGTTGACTGGTCTGATCAACAACGCCGGTCTCGCGCTCGGTATCGATCCGGCGCACCAGTGCAGTCTCGACGACTGGGAGACGATGGTGGATACGAACGTCAAGGGCCTGATGTTCACCACTCGTATGCTTCTGCCGCGGCTGATTGCTCATGGTCGGGGCGCCAGTATCGTGAATATCGGCTCGGTAGCCGGTAACTGGCCTTATCAGGGCGGTAACGTTTATGGAGGGACGAAGGCCTTCGTCCGGCAGTTCTCGCTGGGCCTGCGTTGCGACTTGGCTGGTACCGGGGTCCGCGTCACCGATCTGGAGCCTGGTCTGTGTGAAAGCGAGTTCACGCTTGTGCGCTTCGGTGGCGACCAGGCACGCTACGACGCGACCTATGCAGGGGCAAGTCCCGTGCAGCCGCAGGATATCGCCGAGACCTGCTTCTGGCTCATGACCCAGCCGCCCCATCTCAACATCAATACTCTGGAGATCATGCCGGTCAGTCAGACATGGGGCGGATTTGCGATCCACCGCGAATAGCGCGCGCTGAGGGGCGGGGTCCGAGCATAGGCGTGCTCGCAGGGGCTTAATGGGCGGGGTGGTTCTCCATCGAGCCTGACTTCGCTCTGTCTTTTCGTTTCGTCAGTTGACCGTTCTGTTTTGGTGTTTATAATGCGCCCCTCTTTCAGCGCTGCGGTGGTTTTATCGGCTGCGGCGGTTGGGAGAGCGAGGCGGGAAGTCTGTGTTGCGGGTCTGGCGGTGTTTGAGTCGGATTGGAAAAAAGCGGCGCAGGGGGTTGACGGTTTGTTCTGAGTTGATCATAATTTCGTTTCTCTGCTGCAGCGATTGCGGCGGTTCTTTAAAAAGTTGAACAACCGATAAGTGTGGGTGCTTGGTTGTTGCGGCGAAGTCGTTTCGGCGGCTTTTATGTTTCGCAATGATTGGTGCTCATGCTGATTAAGTCAGTATTTTGAGTACTTTGTAGGATTGAACTTAAGAGTTTGATCCTGGCTCAGATTGAACGCTGGCGGCATGCTTTACACATGCAAGTCGAACGGCAGCGGGGGCTTCGGCCTGCCGGCGAGTGGCGAACGGGTGAGTAATGCATCGGAACGTGCCCATGTCGTGGGGGATAACGTATCGAAAGGTACGCTAATACCGCATACGTCCTGAGGGAGAAAGCGGGGGACCGTAAGGCCTCGCGCGATTGGAGCGGCCGATGTCGGATTAGCTAGTTGGTGAGGTAAAGGCTCACCAAGGCGACGATCCGTAGCGGGTCTGAGAGGATGATCCGCCACACTGGGACTGAGACACGGCCCAGACTCCTACGGGAGGCAGCAGTGGGGAATTTTGGACAATGGGCGCAAGCCTGATCCAGCCATGCCGCGTGAGTGAAGAAGGCCTTCGGGTTGTAAAGCTCTTTCGGACGGGAAGAAATGGCGCTCTCTAACATAGGGTGTCGATGACGGTACCGTAAGAAGAAGCACCGGCTAACTACGTGCCAGCAGCCGCGGTAATACGTAGGGTGCGAGCGTTAATCGGAATTACTGGGCGTAAAGCGTGCGCAGGCGGTTTTGTAAGACAGATGTGAAATCCCCGGGCTTAACCTGGGAACTGCGTTTGTGACTGCAAGGCTAGAGTACGGCAGAGGGGGGTGGAATTCCACGTGTAGCAGTGAAATGCGTAGAGATGTGGAGGAACACCGATGGCGAAGGCAGCCCCCTGGGCCTGTACTGACGCTCATGCACGAAAGCGTGGGGAGCAAACAGGATTAGATACCCTGGTAGTCCACGCCCTAAACGATGTCGACTAGTTGTTCGGAGCAGCAATGCACTGAGTAACGTAGCTAACGCGTGAAGTCGACCGCCTGGGGAGTACGGCCGCAAGGTTAAAACTCAAAGGAATTGACGGGGACCCGCACAAGCGGTGGATGATGTGGATTAATTCGATGCAACGCGAAAAACCTTACCTACCCTTGACATGTCTGGAACCTTGCTGAGAGGCGAGGGTGCCTTCGGGAGCCAGAACACAGGTGCTGCATGGCTGTCGTCAGCTCGTGTCGTGAGATGTTGGGTTAAGTCCCGCAACGAGCGCAACCCTTGTCACTAGTTGCCATCATTTAGTTGGGCACTCTAGTGAGACTGCCGGTGACAAACCGGAGGAAGGTGGGGATGACGTCAAGTCCTCATGGCCCTTATGGGTAGGGCTTCACACGTCATACAATGGTCGGTACAGAGGGTTGCCAAGCCGCGAGGTGGAGCTAATCCCTTAAAGCCGATCGTAGTCCGGATCGTAGTCTGCAACTCGACTACGTGAAGTCGGAATCGCTAGTAATCGCAGATCAGCATGCTGCGGTGAATACGTTCCCGGGTCTTGTACACACCGCCCGTCACACCATGGGAGTGGGTTTCACCAGAAGTAGGTAGCTTAACCTTCGGGGGGGCGCTTACCACGGTGAGATTCATGACTGGGGTGAAGTCGTAACAAGGTAGCCGTATCGGAAGGTGCGGCTGGATCACCTCCTTTCAAGAGAAAGGCTGCGGCGGCCAAGTATCCACAACTTATCGGTTGTTCAGACCAAGAGCCTCGAAGGCATGAGGGTCTGTAGCTCAGTCGGTTAGAGCACCGTCTTGATAAGGCGGGGGTCGTTGGTTCGAATCCAACCAGACCCACCACGCTTTTTTAGGTTGCTCGAGAAGGACGGGGCTGTAGCTCAGCTGGGAGAGCGGCGGCTTTGCAAGCCGTAGGTCGTCGGTTCGATCCCGACCAGCTCCACCAGTGCTTCGAGGGGTTCGAGAGGTCAGACAGGTGGATGAACCCGTTTGAGTCGGGGTGTTCGTCTTACTGTCTGACTTCTTGATCGGCAGCGTTGCTGTCGGTTGTTTGAGGTTTGCTCTTTAACAAAGTGGAAGAAGTGTGCAGTACATCGAGCCGGTGTGCTGCACAGTTGTGTGATTGCATTGACCTCATTGCTGTTGTCAGCAGTGGTGGGGTCGCACAAGCGAGTTCGTCTTATGGCCGGGCCTTTGGGAGCGCAAGCTCGCTGAGGGTCTAAGGTTATAGGATCAAGCGACTAAGTGCATGTGGTGGATGCCTTGGCGATCACAGGCGATGAAGGACGTGTAAGCCTGCGAAAAGCGTGGGGGAGCTGGCAATAGAGCTTTGATCCCACGATGTCCGAATGGGGAAACCCACTCCTTCGGGAGTATCCCGCACTGAATACATAGGTGCGTGGAGGCGAACGCGGCGAACTGAAACATCTAAGTAGCCGCAGGAAAAGAAATCAACCGAGATTCCGTAAGTAGTGGCGAGCGAACACGGAAGAGCCTGCACGACTAAACCATCAGCTTAGCAAAACGGTCTGGAAAGTCCGACGATACAGGGTGATAGTCCCGTATGCGAAAAGCCGGTGGCGGGTCTGAGCGTGCGACAAGTAGGGCGGGACACGAGAAATCCTGTCTGAAGATGGGGGGACCATCCTCCAAGGCTAAATACTCGTGATCGACCGATAGTGAACCAGTACCGTGAGGGAAAGGCGAAAAGAACCCCGGGAGGGGAGTGAAATAGATCCTGAAACCGCATGCATACAAACAGTGGGAGCCGACTTGTTCGGTGACTGCGTACCTTTTGTATAATGGGTCAGCGACTTACGTTGTGTTGCGAGCTTAACCGAATAGGGGAGGCGTAGCGAAAGCGAGTCCGAACAGGGCGTTCAGTAGCGCGGCGTAGACCCGAAACCGGATGATCTATCCATGGCCAGGATGAAGGTGCCGTAACAGGTACTGGAGGTCCGAACCCACTAACGTTGAAAAGTTAGGGGATGAGCTGTGGATAGGGGTGAAAGGCTAAACAAATCCGGAAATAGCTGGTTCTCCCCGAAAACTATTTAGGTAGTGCGTCACATATCACTTCCGGGGGTAAAGCACTGTTATGGCTAGGGGGTCATCGCGACTTACCAAACCATGGCAAACTCTGAATACCGGAAAGTGCGAGTGTGGCAGACAGACAGTGGGTGCTAACGTCCATTGTCAAGAGGGAAACAACCCAGACCGCCAGCTAAGGTCCCCAAGACACAGTTAAGTGGGAAACGAAGTGGGAAGGCATAGACAGCTAGGAGGTTGGCTTAGAAGCAGCCATCCTTTAAAGAAAGCGTAATAGCTCACTAGTCGAGTCGTCCTGCGCGGAAGATGTAACGGGGCTCAAACTGTGCACCGAAGCTGCGGATATCGAAAGATATGGTAGGGGAGCGTTCTGTAGGTCTGTGAAGGTGTCTCGTAAGGGATGCTGGAGATATCAGAAGTGCGAATGCTGACATGAGTAGCGATAAAGGGCGTGAAAAGCGCCCTCGCCGAAAGCCCAAGGTTTCCTACGCAACGTTCATCGGCGTAGGGTGAGTCGGCCCCTAAGGCGAGGCTGAAAAGCGTAGTCGATGGGAAACAGGTCAATATTCCTGTACCGATTCTGGATGCGATGTGGGGACGGAGAAGGTTAGGTCGGCCGGGTGTTGGACGTCCCGGTTTAAGCGTGTAGGAGTGTCCCGTAGGCAAATCCGCGGGAATTATCTGAGGCGTGATGACGAGGAACCACGGTTCCGAAGTGATTGATACCAAGCTTCCAGGAAAAGCCACTAAGCTTCAGTCCAGAGTTGACCGTACCGCAAACCGACACAGGTGGGCAGGATGAAAATTCTAAGGCGCTTGAGAGAACTCAGGAGAAGGAACTCGGCAAAATTGCACCGTAACTTCGGGAGAAGGTGCGCCCCGGTAGCGTGTAGAGACTTGCTCTTGAAGCGCGATGGGGTTGCAGTGAAATGGTGGCTGCGACTGTTTAATAAAAACATAGCACTCTGCAAACACGAAAGTGGACGTATAGGGTGTGACGCCTGCCCGGTGCCGGAAGGTTAAGTGATGGGGTGCAAGCTCTTGATCGAAGCCCCGGTAAACGGCGGCCGTAACTATAACGGTCCTAAGGTAGCGAAATTCCTTGTCGGGTAAGTTCCGACCTGCACGAATGGCGTAACGATGGCCACACTGTCTCCTCCTGAGACTCAGCGAAGTTGAAATGTTTGTGAAGATGCAATCTCCCCGCGGCTAGACGGAAAGACCCCATGAACCTTTACTGTAGCTTTGCATTGGACTTTGAACCGGTTTGTGTAGGATAGGTGGGAGACTGTGAAACCGGGACGCCAGTTTCGGTGGAGTCAACCTTGAAATACCACCCTGATTTGTTTGAGGTTCTAACCTTGGTCCGTGAATCCGGATCGGGGACCGTGCATGGTAGGCAGTTTGACTGGGGCGGTCTCCTCCCAAAAGGTAACGGAGGAGTACGAAGGTACGCTTAGGGCGGTCGGACATCGCCCATAAAGTGCAATGGCAAAAGCGTGCTTGACTGCGAGACCCACAAGTCGAGCAGGTACGAAAGTAGGTCATAGTGATCCGGTGGTTCTGTATGGAAGGGCCATCGCTCAACGGATAAAAGGTACTCTGGGGATAACAGGCTAATTCCTCCCAAGAGTTCATATCGACGGGGGAGTTTGGCACCTCGATGTCGGCTCATCACATCCTGGGGCTGTAGTCGGTCCCAAGGGTATGGCTGTTCGCCATTTAAAGTGGTACGCGAGCTGGGTTTAAAACGTCGTGAGACAGTTTGGTCCCTATCTGCCGTGGGCGCTGGAAATTTGAAGGGGGCTGCTCCTAGTACGAGAGGACCGGAGTGGACGTTCCTCTGGTGTACCGGTTATGACGCCAGTCGTATTGCCGGGTAGCTAAGAACGGAAGAGATAAACGCTGAAAGCATCTAAGCGTGAAACTCGCCTTAAGATGAGATTTCCCGGAGTCTTGAACTCCCTGAAGGGTCGTCGAAGACCACGACGTTGATAGGTCAGGTGTGGAAGCGCAGTAATGCGTTAAGCTAACTGATACTAATTGCCCGTGCGGCTTGATCCTATAACCTTGCAACACTGCAGCAACTCCAGGCAGTCACAACCACAACCTTCTCCCCGTCCCGGCTGCGCCGTACCCCCAAAATACGCCGCAGCAACCAGTTACGCTTGGCGACCATGGCGTTTCGGACCCACCCCTTCCCTTCCCGAACAGGACCGTGAAACGAAACCGCGCCGATGATATTGCACTTCCGTGTGAGAAAGTAGGTCATCGCCAGGCTCCCCCAAACACAAAACCCCCAACAATCCTTACGGAACGGGGGTTTTTTGCTTTGGAGACCGAGGATTTGCGGCTCCAGCGTGCTAGTATTCGCGGCGGCGGGTCTCCCCGCATTGCGGTTCGGTGAACCTGGTCAGGTCCGGAAGGAAGCAGCCACAGCCATTTGCCGCAAGTGCCGGGGGTTAGGCTCGCCATTTCCTTTTCTTCATTCTTGTGGGGCGCATGACTTACCAGGTTCTCGCGCGAAAGTGGCGGCCGCGGGGCTTCACCAGTCTGGTCGGGCAGGAACACGTGGTGCGTGCGTTGACGCATGCACTCGCCAGTCAGCGCCTTCATCATGCCTATCTGTTTACCGGTACGCGCGGGGTAGGCAAGACGACCCTCGCGCGGATTCTCGCCAAGTCGCTGAACTGCGAGACGGGTGTGACGGACACGCCCTGCGGCATCTGCTCGGCATGCCAGGAGATCGATGCGGGGCGTTTCGTCGATCTTCTGGAAGTCGACGCGGCGACCAACACCGGGGTCGAGGAAATGCGCCAGCTGCTGGAGAACGCGGTCTACGCGCCGACCCGCGGCCGCTACAAGGTCTACGTGATCGACGAAGTACACATGCTCTCCAAGCCGGCGTTCAACGCGATGTTGAAGACGCTCGAGGAGCCGCCCGAACACGTCAAGTTCATCCTGGCGACGACCGATCCCCAGAAGATTCCGGTCACCGTGCTCTCGCGCTGTCTGCAGTTCAATCTGAAGCAGATGCCCCCGGGGTCGATTGCAGCCCACCTGGCTCATGTCCTCCAGGCCGAAGGCGTGGCGTACGATGTGCCGGCGCTCGCGTTGATCGCGCGCTCCGCGGCCGGCAGCATGCGCGATGCGCTTTCCCTTCTCGATCAGGCGATAGCGCACGGCGCCGGCAAGGTCGAGGAGGCGCCGGTTCGCGCAATGCTCGGCACGGTCGACCTCGACTATCTCTTTTCCATCCTCGAAGCGGTTCACTCCGGCGACGCGGCGGAACTTCTGCGCCTCGCGGCCGATATGGCGCTGCACAGTCTTTCGTTTGGCATCGCGCTTCAGGAACTTGCGGGTCTGCTGACCCGCCTGCAGGTTGTCCAGATTGCCCCCGACTCCCTGGACGACGAGGATCCGGACCGCGACCGTCTCCTTGCCCTGGCCGCCATGCTTGCGCCGGAGTTCGTCCAGCTGGCCTATCAGATCGTGATTCACGGGCGGGCCGAGCTGTCCATGGCGCCGGACGAATATGCCGGCTTCGTCATGACCCTGCTCCGCTTGCATGGCTTCAGGCCGGAGTCGGTGGCTGACGTCGTCCAGGCAGTGCACTCTTCGGTTCAGCGGGCGGCGGCAGCGAAGGCTACCGGTGCCGTGGCAATTCCAGCGCCTCTCGCGGCGCATAGCCCACGGGCGCAGTCCAGCGCGCAGGACGGCAGCGGCGGTGCGCCGGGGAACGGGTGGCGTGACATGGTTGCCGCGCTGCATTTGAACGGTCTGGCACGGGAACTCGCCCAGCACTGTGAACTCAAGGAGATCGGCGAATCCGACTGCGTGCTTCGCCTGGCGCCGGCGCACGCCCATCTCCAGATGAAACCGGCGCCGGAGAGATTGCAGCAAGCGCTCAGTTCATACCTGGAGCGGCCGGTGGCCGTGCGCTTCGAACTTGCGCCGACCGAGGGCGATACCCCGGCGGTCGCGCTCGACCGGGAACGGCGCGACCGGCAGGAGGCGGCGGTTGCCTCGATTGAACGGGATGCATTCGTCCGTGACGTCATCGAGAACTTCGATGGCGCACTGGTTGAATCATCGATCAAACCCATCGTATAGCGGAGATCAGGACATGATGAAAGGTGGCTTGGCGGGCCTGATGAAACAGGCCCAGGCAATGCAGGACAACATGAAGAAGGCCCAGGAGCAGCTTGCCGTGACCGAAGTCGAAGGACAGTCGGGCGCCGGCATGGTCAAGGTCGTGATGACCTGTGCTCATGATGTCCGTCGGGTGAGTATCGATCCGTCGGTTCTCGATGACCGCGAGATGCTCGAAGACCTGATTGCTGCCGCGGTCAACGATGCGGTGCGTCGTGGCGAGGAATTGAGCAAGGAAAAGATGGCGGGATTCGCGGCGGGTCTGAACCTGCCCCCCGGGATGAAGCTGCCGTTCTGAGCGCGTGAACCCCTCCGGTCTGCAGGCGCTGATCGAAGCGCTGCGCTGTTTGCCCGGCGTCGGGCCGAAGTCGGCTCAGCGCATGGCCTACCATCTTCTGCAGCACGACAGGAATGGCGCCCGGCAACTCGGGGATGCACTGGCGAATGCCCTGGCGTCGGTCCGCCATTGCCGGCGCTGCAATACCTTCGCCGAGAGCGAGATATGCGAGCGTTGCGCCTCGCCCCGCCGGGATGCGTCGCTGCTGTGCATCGTGGAAACTCCGGTCGACATGAACATGATGGAACAGACCCATGCGTATCGCGGACTTTATTACGTCCTGATGGGTCGAATCTCTCCGCTGGACGGGGTCGGCGCCCGCGAACTCGGTCTCGAGCAGCTGATCGCGCGCGTGCTCGATGGCGTGGTGCGGGAGGTGATTCTGGCGACGAACTACACCAACGAGGGCGAGGCTACCGCACATTACATTGCCGCCATGGTGAAACCGAAAGGGGTCAGCGTGACGAGGATTGCACGTGGCGTGCCCGTCGGCGGTGAACTGGAATATGTCGACAGCGGAACGCTGGCCCAGGCCTTACGGGAGCGAAGAACCCTTTAACGGCGACAATGGCTTTTAAGGAGAGTTCCCGTGGCGTATAATTTGGCGTTTCCTCCAAATACCATCCAATTCCTTTAGGGGTCAGCGTTATGAGCAATCAAGGAAAAATGGACTGCGGCAGACGGCGTCTGATCGTCGCTACTGCGGCCGTGGGCGGGGCTGGTGCGGTTGTCGCGCTGGTGCCGTTCGTCTCCAGCTTGCTTCCATCCGAGCGGGCGAAGGCGGCAGGCGCTCCGGTAGAAGCCGATATCAGCAAGCTGGAAGCCGGCCAGATGATGACGGTCGAGTGGCGCGGCAAGCCGGTGTGGATCATCAACCGGACCGCGGAGATGCTCGCCACCCTGCCCAAGCTGGATGGTCAGGTGGCCGATCCGAAGTCGGACAAGGAAATGCAGCCGGCTTACGCCAGGAACGAGACGCGCTCGATCAAGAAGGAGTTCATGGTGGTAATCGGCATCTGCACCCACCTGGGCTGTTCGCCCTCTTCGAAATTCAAGGCGGGTGCGGATGAGGGCATGCCGGGTGACTGGCTGGGCGGATTCCTGTGCCCGTGTCACGGTTCGACCTTTGACTTCGCCGGTCGCGTCTTCAAGGCGAAGCCGGCGCCGACCAATCTCGAGGTCCCGCCGCACGTGTATCTGTCCGAGAGCCGCATCCTGATCGGCGAAGACAAGAAGGGAGCATAGAAATGGCTGCTGGCAAAGTCGAGAAATACAAATCTGATGGCTCCCTTGGCGGCAACGCTCTGGAGTGGGTGGACGCCCGGTTTCCGGCCACCTCGCTGTGGAAGGAGCACCTCTCCGAATACTATGCTCCGAAGAATTTCAATTTCTGGTATTTCTTCGGTTCCCTGGCCTTGCTGGTTCTGGTCATCCAGATCGTCACCGGCATCTTCCTGGTCATGCACTACAAGCCGGATGCCGCGCTGAACGCCAACGGCGTGCCGGTTGCGTTCGCATCCGTCGAGTACATCATGCGCGACGTGCCCGGCGGCTGGCTGATCCGCTACATGCACTCGACCGGCGCCTCGGCCTTCTTCATCGTCGTCTACCTGCACATGTTCCGCGGTCTGCTCTACGGCTCGTATCGCAAGCCACGCGAACTGACCTGGCTGTTCGGGGTCGGCATCTTCCTCGTGCTGATGGGCGAAGCCTTCTTCGGCTACCTGCTGCCCTGGGGACAGATGTCCTTCTGGGGCGCCCAGGTCATCGTCAATCTGTTCTCGGCCATTCCCGTGATCGGCAATGACCTGTCGATCCTGATCCGCGGCGATTTCGTCGTCGGCGACGCGACGCTCAACCGCTTCTTCTCGTTCCACGTCATCGCCTTCCCGCTGATCCTGCTCGGCCTGGTTGCGGCGCACATCCTGGCGCTGCACGAGACCGGTTCGAACAACCCGGATGGGATCGAGATCAAGGGCAACAAGGACGAGAACGGCATCCCGCGCGACGGCATCCCGTTCCACCCGTACTACACGGTGAAGGATATCGTCGGCGTCGTGGTCTTCCTGATGGTCTTCTCCGCCATCATGTTCTTCGCTCCGGAGGGTGGCGGCTACTTCCTGGAAACGCCGAACTTCTACCCGGCCGATCCGCTGAAGACCCCGCCGCACATCGCGCCGGTCTGGTACTTCACGCCCTACTATTCGATCCTGCGCGCCATGGTCTGGAACTTCTTCGGCCTCGACGCCAAGTTCTGGGGCGTGGTGGCGATGGGCGCCGCGGTCGTGATCTTCGCCTTCCTGCCCTGGCTCGATCGCAGTCCCGTCAAGTCGATCCGCTATCGTGGCCCGATTTACAAGACGATGCTGACCATCTTCGTGATCTGTTTCTTCATCCTCGGCTATCTGGGTACGCTGTCGCCGTCGCCGATGGGCGAACTGGTTTCCCAGGTGTGCACGGTGTTCTACTTCGGATTCTTCCTCGGCATGCCGTGGTGGTCGCGCATGGACAAGTTCAAGCCGGTCCCCGAACGTCTGACGATGAAGTGAGAGGATGCGTAAAATGAAAAAATTCCTGATCACTTTGCTCTTCGCACCGATCATGGCGTTCGCCAGCGCCGGCAATGTGCACCTCGACAAGTGGCCGGGTTCGGTGGGTGACAAGGCAGCCCTGCAGAACGGGGCCAAGCTGTTTGTCAATTACTGCCTGAACTGCCACGGCGCTTCCTACATGCGCTACAAGACGCTGACGGAGCTGGGCCTGACCGAGCAGCAGGTGAAGGACAACCTGATGTTCACCTCCGACAAGATCGGCGGGCTGATGGCTGTTGCCGCGCGTTCCGACGAGCAGAAGCTGTGGTTTGGCGCGACGCCGCCGGATCTCACCATCGTTGCCCGCGCCCGCGGCGAAGCCGGCAACGCCGGCGCCGGCGCTGACTGGCTGTACACGTACCTGCGCTCGTTCTATCGCGACCCGAACCGGCCGACCGGCTGGAACAACGTCGTCTTCGAAAATGTCGGCATGCCCAACCCGTTGTGGCAAATGCAGGGCCAGCAGGTGCTGAGCCCCGAGTCGCACAAGCTGGCAATGGCGGTACCGGGCGAGCTTTCCCCGGCCGATTTCGACAAGGCGGTTTCCGATCTCGTCGGCTTCATGGTCTGGATGGGTGAGCCGCAGCAGGAATTCCGGCGCACCCTGGGCTGGTTCGTCCTGGCCTTCCTGGCAGTGCTCTTCGTTCTTGCCTACGCACTGAAGAAGAATTACTGGAAAGACATTCACTGATCCTTTCCGGGTTAGCGGACGGCATCGCGGGTTTGGCTCAGGCCGGCCCCCGGTGCCGAATCTCATTTTGAGGGTTGCCACCAATGATGAACCTCTACTCGGGTACGACCTGCCCATTCAGCCATCGCTGCCGCATCGTCCTTTACGAAAAGGGCATGGATTTCCAGGTCATCGATGTCGACATGTTCAACAAGCCGGAAGATCTGGCGATCATCAACCCGCACAACCGGGTTCCGGTACTGGTCGAACGCGACCTGGTGCTGTTCGAGCCGAACATCATCAACGAATATATCGACGAGCGCTTTCCGCATCCGCAGCTGATGCCCGCGGACCCGATCATGCGCGCCCGCGCCCGCCAGTTGCTGGTCGGCATGGAGCGCGAGATCTTTTCGTTCATGGAAGCGATCGAGAAACATGCCAAGGCCGCCGACAAGGCGCGCCAGGAAATCCGCGCCCGCCTGACCGAGATCATTCCGATCTTCAACAAGCAGAAGTTCATGCTGGGCGACGAGTTCTCGATGCTCGACGTGGCAATCGCCCCGCTGCTCTGGCGCCTCGACCACTATGGCATCGATCTCGGCAAGAATGCCGCACCGCTGATGAAGTATGGTGAACGGATTTTCACCCGCCAAGGCTTCATTGATGCGCTGACGCCGTCTGAAAAGGCGATGCGCAGGTAGGTCATGGAGCTGCCGTCCACCAAGCCCTATCTGCTGCGCGCCATCTGGGAATGGTGCGGCGATAACGGCTTCACGCCGTACATCGCCGTGGACGTCGATACCCGCACGCGTGTTCCCCGCGAATTCGTCCGCGACGGGCAGATCGTCCTCAATATCGGCCGGGATGCCAGCAACAAGCTGGTGATCGGCAATGACTTCATCGAATTTCAGGCCCGCTTCGGCGGCGTGGCGCGTGAACTGTCGGTGCCAGTGGCGCGGGTGACGGCAATCTACGCGCGGGAGAACGGCGCCGGAATGGCCTTCGAGATCGAAGCGGAAGCCGGTGCGCCGGCCGCCGCGGCGTCCGCGGGAGAACAACGGGAGACGGGCGACGACTCTCCGGACCCGCCGCGCCCGGAAGGTGGGCGTCCGAAGCTGCAACGCATCAAATAGGGCCGCCGCTTGCGGTCGACGCACCAGAATGGGGAGATTTCCGAAGGGGATCTCCCCATTCCGCGTCCAGACCCGTGATTCTCCAGCATGGCACGCCTGTTGCTCAGAGGCTGTCCGGAAGGAAGATCATGAAGACCGAAGTCAGATCCACCTGTTGCTACTGCGGCGTCGGCTGCGGCGTCGTCATCGAGACCGCGAACGGAGCCATCACCGGCGTCCGCGGTGACCCTGACCACCCCGCCAACCGCGGGCGGCTGTGCACCAAGGGCGCGACCCTCGCCCAGACCGCGGGCCTCACGTATCGTTTGCAGCACCCGGAGCGGCGTCGCGCCAGGGGCGGCGGTCGCGAGCGGCTCACCTGGAGCGAGGCGCTCGACGAGGCGGCCGGACGTTTTGCCGAGACGATCCGCGCCCACGGTCCGGACTCGGTCGCCTTCTATGTCTCCGGCCAGTTGATGACTGAGGACTACTACGTCTTCAACAAGCTGGCCAAAGGGCTGATCGGCACCAACAACGTCGATACCAATTCGCGGCTCTGCATGTCGTCGGCGGTCGCCGGCTACAAGCAGACCCTCGGCGCCGATGCGCCGCCGTGCTGCTACGCGGACATCCGGCAAGCCAGGCTCATCTTCATCGCCGGCGCCAACCCGGCGGTGGCGCACCCGATCCTCTTCCGCAGCATCGAGGATGCGCGGGCGGCCAATCCGGAACTGAAGATCATCGTCGCCGATCCCCGCCGTTCGGAAAGCGCCGAGATCGCCGACCTCCACCTGCCGATCAAGCCGGGCAGCGACATCGCCCTGTTCAACGGCATGCTCAACGTCATGATCAACGAAGGCCTGGTCGATGCCGGCTACATCGCCGCGCACACCGCCGGCTTCGAGGCGCTGGCCGGGGTGGTCAGGAACTATCCGCCGGCGATCGCCGCCGAGATCTGCGGCATTCCGACCGCCGGCCTGCTGCAGGCGGCGCGCTGGTTCGCCGGCAGCGCCGCTTCGCTCTCGCTGTACTGCCAGGGACTGAACCAGTCGGCGCACGGCACCCACAACAACGCCGGGATCATCCACCTGCACCTGGCGACCGGGCAGATCGGCAGGCCGGGCGCCGGCCCCTTCTCGCTGACCGGCCAGCCCAACGCCATGGGCGGGCGCGAGGTCGGCGGCCTGGCCAACCTGCTGTCGGCGCACCGCGACCTCGGCAACCCGGCGCACCGTGCCGAAATGGCCCGCTTCTGGGGCGTCCCTTTCGTACCCGCCAAACCTGGCAAGTCTGCGGTCGACCTGTTCAAGAGCCTGAAAACCGGCGAAATCAAGGCGGTCTGGATCGCCTGCACCAACCCGGCGCAGTCGCTGCCCAACCAGGCGGCGGTGCGCGAGGCGCTGCAGGCGGCGGAGTACGTGGTGCTGCAGGAAACCCACGGCAACACCGACACCGCCGACTACGCCGACCTCCTGCTGCCGGCCAGCGGCTGGGGCGAGAAACACGGCACGGTGACCAACTCGGAGCGTTGCATCACCCGCGTCCGGCCGGCGGTTCCGCCGCCCGGCGAGGCGCGCCACGACTGGCAGATCGTCGTCGATTTCGCCCGCCGCCTTGGGCGGAAACTCGATCACGCCGGCGTCGACCGGCTGTTTCCCTATGACCATGCCGAAGCCATTTTCAACGAACATCGCGAAACCACGCGCGGGCGCGATCTCGACATCACCGGCCTGAGCTACGCGCTGCTCGAACGCGACGGGCCGCAGCAATGGCCCTACCCGGAAGGCGCCGGCGCCGGCAAGGTCCGCCTCTACGAGGACGGCCGTTTCCCGACCGCCGACGGCCGCGCCCGCTTTGTCGCCGTCGAACACCAGCCGACCGCCGACGTGCCGAATGCGGAGTTGCCGATCAGCCTGCTCTCCGGCCGCCTGCGCGACCACTGGCACGGGATGAGCCGCACCGGCGCCGTGCCGCGCCTGTTCAACCTGGAAGACGAACCGCTGCTCGCCATGCATCCCTGCGACATGCGCCACCGGAATCTGGAAAGCGGCGATCTGGCGCGCGTCAGCAACGCCCGTGGCGAAATTATCGTCCGCGTCGCCGAGCGCGCCGGCCTGCAGCGCGGCCGCGCCTGGATGCCGATGCACTGGGGGAGCCGGTTCATGAACTCGCCTGGCGTCAACGCGCTGGCCTGCGATGCCATCGACCCCTATTCCATGCAGCCGGAACTGAAGCACGCGGCGGTGCAGATCGCCCGCGTCGACCTGCCTTACCCGCTGGCCATCGTCCGGCGCTGCGCCAGTCGCCGCGCTGCGCTGGTCCTGATGCACGAAGCCAGAGCGGAGATCGCCGCCTTTCCCTATGCGACGGTCGGGTTGTACGGACGCGGCAGCTCGCTGGTGGTTTTCCGGGCGGCGTCGCCCGGGCCGATCGACGCCGCCCCGATCGCCGGTCTCGACCGTCTGTTCGGGATGGAAGGCGACGACGGCGCCATCGTCTACGAGGATGCACGGCGCGGCATCGCCAAGAAGGCCGTCGTCGGCGACGGCAGGCTCCAGGGCGTGCGGCTGGCCGGCGAGACATTGGCGCAGGCCTGGCTCAAGCAGGCGATGGCGGAGGACGAACTCGATGCCGCGCTGATCCGCCTGGCGCTCGCCCCCAGCGCCCGGCCGCCGGTCACCGTGCCGCCGCGCAACATCGTCTGCAAGTGCGCGGACGTCAGCGACCTCCAGATTCACAAGGAACTGGCCAGTGGCAGCGGACTGGCGGCGCTCCAGGACAAGCTGAAGTGCGGCGCCTTTTGCGGCTCCTGCGCGCCCGACATCCGGCGCCTGGTGGCTGAGTTCAACAGCGAAGAGACCGCGCCGGCCTGAGCGCGGCGGAAGGAGACCATGAGCTACGCCCAATACATCCGGGAAATCGGTCGCGGCGCGGAGGGGGCGGGCGACCTCGCGGTGGACGATGCCCGCCAGCTCTACCTGGCCATGCTCGATGGCGGCGTGCCCGATCTGGAACTGGGGGCGATCATCCTCGGCCTGCGCGTCAAGGGCGAATCGCTCGCCGAGATGCGCGGTTTCCTGGCGGCCGTCGAGGCGCGCATGCATGCCATGCGGCGACCGCATGGGCGGGTTCGCCCGATCGTCCTGCCGACCTACAACGGGGCGCGCAAGGAGGCCAACCTGACGCCGCTGCTGGCCATCCTGCTGCAGCGCTTCGGCGTGCCGGTGCTCGTGCATGGCCTGATCGAAGGCTACGGGCGCGTCACCACCGGCCAGGTCTTCCGCGAACTGGGCATCATGCCGTCGGTATCGATCCTGTCCGCGCAGGCCAGGCTCGAAGAGCAGGGGCTGGCCTTCGTCCCGCTCAGCGCATTGGCGCCGGGCGCGCACAACCTGCTCGTGTTGCGCTCGCGGCTCGGCGTCAGGAACAGCGCGCACAGCCTGGTCAAGATGCTCGACCCCTTCTGCGGCGAAGGCGTCGTCGCCGCCGCGGCGACCCATCCCGAGTTCCTCGACCTGATGCGCGACATGCTGCTCGAGAGCGGCCGCCACGGCATTCTGCTGCGCGGCACCGAGGGCGAGCCATTTGCCAGTCCGCGGCGCCGGCCACGCCTGGAACATGTGCATGACGGCTGCGCCGACGTACTTTTCGAAGCCGAGCATGACAGCCTGCGCGCGCTGCCCCAGCTCCCGGACGCCGCCGATGCCGCGAGCACCGCGGCGTGGATCCGGCGGGTGCTCGCGCACGAGCTGCCCGTGCCGAAGCCGATCGCCAATCAGCTGGCCTGCTGCCTGCTGGCTTCGGGGTATGCCGACGACTTCTGTCAGGCCAAGGCCGTCGTGGCGGTCGCGGCCAGCGGGCGATCGGCCGCGGCCGCCTAGGCCGCCCGACTTCATATTGGGGAAATGTTGCGCCGCAATGGAGCGCTGCGCACCGCGCTGGTGCGGCATGGTTGCGGTCGACCGCCTGAAAATGCCAGAAATCAGTGACTTATGTTCTTGGCACGGCGATTGCGTTAGCAGGCTCAGTGGCAACGATGTCATGCGCTGACACGAACTCTGCACCCGCGGGTGCGCGCAACACTGGAGCGAAACATGAGCAAACCCCGTCTCGTCCTGATCGGCAACGGCATGGCCGGTGTCCGCACCGTCGAAGAACTGCTGAAGATCAAGCCGGATCACTACGACATCACGATCTTCGGCGCCGAACCGCACCCGAACTACAACCGCATCCTCCTCTCGCCGGTGCTGGCCGGTGAAATGACCATCTCGCAGATCGTCCTCAACGAGCTGGACTGGTACAAGGAAAACAACATCACGCTGCATGCCGGCAAGCAGGTCGCCCGCATCGACCGCGTGAGGCGCAAGGTCGTCACCGACGATGGCGCCGAGGAACATTACGACCGCCTGCTGATCGCCACCGGGTCGACGCCGTTCATGCTGCCGGTTCCCGGCAACGACCTGCCCGGCGTCATCGGCTACCGCGACATCAAGGACACCGACGAGATGATCGAGGCCGCCAGGCTGCACAGCCATGCGGTGGTCATCGGCGGCGGCCTGCTCGGCCTCGAAGCGGCCAACGGCCTCAAGCTGCGCGGCATGGACGTGACCGTCGTGCACCTCGCCCCCTGGCTGCTCGAACGCCAGCTCGACGAAGTGGCCGGCAGGATGCTGCAGAAGTCGCTGGAGGACAAGGGCCTCAAATTCCTGCTCGATACCCGGACCGAGGCGCTGATCCAGGGCGAATCCGGGCGGGTCGCGGCGATCCGCTTCCAGGACGGCATGCAGATCCCGGCCGACCTCGTCGTCATGGCCGCCGGCATCCGCCCGAACTATGCGCTGGCCGAACAATCCGGCATCTACTGCAACCGCGGCATCGTCGTGAACGACACGATGCAGACCTACGACCCGAAGGTCTACGCCGTCGGCGAGTGCGTCAGCCACCGCGGCATCGCCTACGGCCTGGTGGCGCCGCTCTTCGAGCAGGCCAAGGTCGCCGCCAACCACCTGGCCAACTACGGCATCGGCCGCTACACCGGCTCGGTCACTTCGACCAAGCTCAAGGTCACCGGCATCGACCTGTTCTCGGCCGGCGACTACATGGGCGGCAAGGACACCGAGGAGATCGTCCTCAACGACCCGCACGGCGGCGTCTACAAGAAGCTGGTGATCCGGGACAACAAGCTGGTCGGCGGCGTCATGTACGGCGATACGGCCGACGGCCCGTGGTACTTCCAGTTGCTCAAGGACGGCCGCGACATCCACGACATCCGCGACTCGCTGATCTTCGGCCAGAACCTGGTTGGCGATGTAGGCCATGCCGGCAACAGCAAGGCGGCGACGATGGCCGACAGCGCCGAGGTCTGCGGCTGCAACGGCGTCACCAAGGGCGCCATCGTCCAGGCGATCAAGGCCAAGGGCCTGTTCACGCTGGACGAAGTGAAGAAGCACACCAAGGCGGCCTCGTCCTGCGGCTCCTGCGCCGGCTTGGTCGAGCAGATCCTGGCGTCGACCATTGGCGGCGCCTACACCCCGGCCGCCTCCGACACGAAGCCGGTCTGCGCCTGTACCGACCATTCGCACAAGGAGGTTCGCAAGGCCATCGGCGAGCAGCATCTGACCAGCAAGGAAGCGGTCTTCCAGTTCATGGAATGGAAGACGCCGAACGGCTGCGACAAGTGCCGGCCGGCGATCAACTACTACCTGATCTCGACTTTCCCGCACGAGGCGAAGGACGATCCGCAGTCGCGTTTCATCAACGAGCGCGCCCACGCCAACATCCAGAAGGACGGCACCTACTCGGTGGTGCCGCGGATGTGGGGCGGGCTGACGACGCCGGCCGAACTGCGGGCCATCGCCGATGCCGCCGAGAAGTACAAGGTGCCGACCGTCAAGGTCACCGGCGGCCAGCGCATCGACCTGCTCGGCGTCAGGAAGGAAGACCTGCCGGCGATGTGGGCCGACCTCAACGCCGCCGGCATGGTCTCCGGCCACGCCTACGGCAAGTCGATCCGCACCGTGAAGACCTGCGTCGGCGCCGAGCACTGCCGCTTCGGCACGCAGCTGGCGATGGACATGGGCGTCAAGCTGGAGAAGATGCTGTTCGACATGTATTCGCCGCACAAGGTCAAGCTGGCCGTTTCCGGCTGCCCGCGCAACTGCGCCGAGGCCGGCATCAAGGACGTCGGCGTGATCGGCGTCGATTCCGGCTACGAGCTGTATGTCGGCGGCAACGGCGGCATCAAGACCGAGGTCGCCCAGTTCCTGTGCAAGGTCAGGACCGACGAGGAGGTCATGGAATACGCCGGCGCCTTCCTGCAGCTCTACCGCGAGGAAGGCTGGTACCTCGAGCGCACCTGCCACTACCTGGAGCGCGTCGGCCTCGACTACATCAAGAGCAGGATCGTTGAAGACGAAGAGGGGCGCAAGGCCTGCCACGGTCGACTGCTCGATGCGCTCAAAAATGCCCGCGACCCCTGGGAAACCTCGCGTGAAGCCCAGCCGATCAAGCAGTTCATCCCGATCCGGCTCGAAGCCTGATCACGAAACGAGGAACGAGACATGAGCAACTGGAGATTGATCTGCAAGCTGGACGACATCCCGCAACTGGGTTCGCGCGTCGTCCAGCGCCAAGGCGGCGGCGACATTGCCGTCTTCCGCAACGCCGGCGACGAGGTCTTCGCGCTGCACGACAAGTGCCCGCACAAGGGTGGCCCGCTGTCGCAGGGCATCGTGCACGGCAAGCGGGTGACCTGCCCGCTGCACGGCTGGAACATCGGCCTGGAAGATGGTCAGGCGGTGGCGCCGGATGTCGGTTCGTGCGGCAAGTTCGCGGTCAAGGTCGAAAACGGCGAGGTCTTTCTGGCCGTCTGAGGCGTCGATGCTCGAATGGGGCCGGCAATGTCGCCGGCCCGTCAAACCGAGGGACGGGATTCCGGCACCCCGGCCTTGAGAGCAGACCCGGGCGCTTTCAAAACAAATCCAATCCAAAAAAGGGAACCACCATGGCCTATCTGGCGCCTACCGAATTCGTCACCAAAATGATCGATGCCGGTGAATCCAAAATTTTCATGTCCACCCGCGACACCCTGATCCGCGCCTACATGGCCGGCGCCATCCTGTCGCTGGCGGCGGCTTTCGCGGTCACCGTCACGGTCCAGACCGGCCAGCCGCTGGTCGGCGCCATGCTCTTCCCGGTCGGCTTCATCCTGCTCTACCTGCTCGGCTTCGACCTGCTCACCGGCGTTTTTACCCTGTGCCCGCTGGCCCTGATCGACAAGCGTCCCGGCGTCACCATGAACGGCATCCTGCGCAACTGGGGCCTGGTGTTCTGCGGTAACTTCGCCGGCGCGCTGACGGTGGCGGTGATGATGGCCATCATCTGGACCTACGGTTTTACCGAGGCGCCGAATGCCGTGGCGCAGAAGATCGGCACCATCGGCGAAGGCCGGACGGTCGGCTATTCGGCGCATGGCGCCGCCGGCATGCTGACCCTGTTCATTCGCGGCGTCCTGTGCAACTGGATGGTGTCCACCGGCGTCGTCTGCGCCATGATCTGCACCAACGTCTCGGGCAAGATCATGGCCATGTGGATGCCGATCATGGTCTTCTTCTACATGGGCTTCGAGCACTCCATCGTCAACATGTTCCTGTTCCCGTCCGGCCTGATGCTCGGCGGCAACTTCACGATCATGGATTACCTGATCTGGAACGAGATTCCGACCGTGGTCGGCAACCTGGTCGGCGGTCTGGCCTTCGTCGGCCTGACGCTGTACTCGACGCACGTGCGCACGGCGCCCAAGCGCAACGCCTACTGATTCATCTTGAAGAACGATGCAGCCCCCGCCGGCCGGGGGCTTTCTTCGATTTTGGCCGGAATTTCCGGTCGACCGCAGCAGAGGCAAGGGGAGCCATGGGCCGTCATTTGAAAGTCGCTGTCGGGCAGTATTCCGACAAGGGGCGCAAGGAACTCAACCAGGATTTCCACGGTGTCGCCATGCCCCGGGAACCGCAGCTTTCTGCCAAAGGCATCGCCATCGCGCTGGCCGACGGCATCTCGAGCAGCGCGGTTAGTCAGGAGGCCGCGCAGTCGGCGGTGACGGGTTTTCTCGAAGACTACTACTGTACTTCCGACGCCTGGTCGGTCAGAAAATCCGGCGAGCATGTGCTGACGGCGACCAATTCCTGGTTGCATTCGCAAACCCAGCACAGCCAGCACCGCTACGACCGCGAGCGCGGCTATGTGTGCACCTTCAGCGCCGTCGTCATCAAGTCGACGACGGCGCACCTCTTCCACGTCGGCGATGCCCGCATCTACCGTCTGCGCGGCAGCGAGCTGACGCAACTGACCGAGGATCACCGGGTCCGGGTGTCGTCGGCCCAGAGCTACCTGGCCCGCGCTCTGGGCATGGACCGCAATTTGGACATCGACTACCAAGCGCTGCAACTCGCCGTTGGTGACCTGCTGCTGCTCGCCACCGACGGTGTTTATGAATATATCGACGCTGCCTGCATCCGCAGTACCGTCGATGGCAGCGCCGATCTCGATGCGGCGGCCCGGACCATCGCCGAGATCGCCCTGCAATGCGGCAGCGTCGACAATCTGACCATCCAGCTCGTGCGCGTCGACGTTCTGCCCGACCCCGGGGCCAACGAGATCTACCGCCAGCTGTCCGACCTGCCGTGCCCGCCGCTGCTCGAGGCGCGCTCCGAGTTCGAAGGCTACCAGATCGTCCGCGTCATCAAGCGCAGCGCCCGCAGTCACATCTATCTCGCGAGCGACCGCGAAAGTGGCGAGCGGGTAGTGCTCAAGACGCCATCCACCGACATGCAGGCCAATCCGGCGGCGCTCGAACGCTTCCTGCTCGAAGAATGGATTGCCCGCCGCATCAATAATGCGCACGTTCTCAGGCCGTGTGCGCACACCCGCCAGCGCCAGTCCATCTACGTCGTCACCGAATACATCGAGGGGCAGACGCTGGCGCAATGGATGATCGACAACCCGAAGCCGGAACTGGCCGTGGTGCGCGGCCTCCTCGAGCAGATCGCCAAGGGGTTGCAGGCTTTCCACCGGCTGGAGATGGTCCATCAGGATCTGAAACCGGACAATATCCTGATCGATACCACGGGCACGGTGAAGATCATCGACTTCGGGGCGACGCGGGTGGCCGGTCTGGAGGAGGCGGACACGTCGATCGAGCAGATCAATCTGCTCGGCGCGGCGCTCTACGCGGCCCCGGAGTATTTCCTGGGGGAACAGGGCAGTGTGCGTTCCGACCTCTACTCGCTCGGCGTCATTGCCTACCAGATGCTGTCCGGCAGCTTCCCCTACGGCACGCAGGTTCCCAAGACGCGCACCAAGGCGGCGCAGAAAAAACTGGTCTACAAAAGCGTGCTCAGCGAAGAACGCGAAATCCCGGCCTGGATCGACGATGCCATCCGCAAGGCCGTCGAGCCGGACCCCTTCTTGCGCTACGAGGAACTGTCCGAGTTCATCTACGACCTGCACCACCCCAACAAGATTTTCCTCAACAAGACCAGGCCGCCACTCGTCGAGCGCAATCCGGTCATTTTCTGGAAAGCCGCCTCCTTCGTGCTCATGCTGGCGCTCATCGTCATCAGCGTCGTCCGCCTGCATTGATCTGTCTTGTTGCACCGCAATAGCGTGCGCCGCCTCGTCGTGGTGCAAGGCTGCGCCAGTGGATTTGGTATAACGTTTGTAAATCAATGAGTTGGCGGTCTGGCACGCAGATTGCTATGTAAGGGCATCACAGCGACTTTCCGCCAACGAGGGTGGGCTGATGGCGACGATGCCATGCGCTGAACCAAGCATTTCCCCTCAACGACCGCTCCCACGGTCAACCCGGAAAGTCACCCAAATGGACAAGAAATCCTTCCTGCAAGCCGGTCACACGCCCACGTTGCTGGCGGCCTTCCTTTACTTCGATCTCGCCTTCATGGTCTGGGTCATCCTCGGCCCGCTCGGCGTCGGCATCGCCAAGGATCTCGGTTTGAGCCATGCCGAAAAGGGCCTGATGGTCGCCACCCCGGTGCTGGCCGGCGCGCTGCTGCGCATCGTCATGGGCATCCTGGTCGATCGCCTGTCGCCCAAGAAGGCGGCGATCATCGGCCAGATCATCGTCATCGCCGCGATGGCTTACGCTTGGCTGGTCGGCGTCCACAGCTATGCGGAAGTGCTGGTCCTCGGCCTCTTCCTCGGTGTCGCCGGCGCTTCCTTCGCCGCCGCGCTGCCGCTCGCCTCGCACTGGTATCCGGCCGAGCACCAGGGCACAGCGATGGGCATCGCCGGCGCCGGCAACTCGGGCACCGCGCTCGCCGCGCTGTTCGCGCCCGGCCTCGCCGCCGCCTTTGGCTGGACCAACGTCTTCGGCATCGTGCTGATCCCGCTGGTCATCGTGTTGGTCGCCTTCCTGTTCATGGCCAAGGATGCCCCGGACGCCCCGCCGCCCAAGACGCTGGCCGAGTACCTGAAGGTGCTCAAGGACAAGGACGCGTGGTGGTTCATGTTCTTCTACTCGGTCACCTTCGGCGGCTTCGTCGGCCTCGCCTCGTCGCTGGTCATCTACTTCAACACCCAGTACGGGCTGGACCCGAAGATGGCCGGCTTCTTCACCGCCGGCTGCGTCTTCGCCGGTTCGCTGGTGCGCCCGATCGGCGGCAACGTCGCCGACCGCGTCGGCGGCGTCAAGTCGCTGACCGTGATGTACATCTTCGCCGCGATCTTCCTCGGCATCGTCAGCTTCGGCCTGCCGGAAGCGTGGATGGCGCTGGTCGTCTTCGTCTGCGCCATGCTCGCGCTCGGCATGGGCAACGGCGCCGTGTTCCAGCTGGTGCCGCAGCGCTTCAAGAAGGAAATCGGCGTCATGACCGGCCTCGTCGGCATGGCGGGCGGCGTCGGCGGCTTCTACCTGGCCTCCAGCCTCGGCTACTCGAAGCAGATGACCGGCAGCTACCAGGCGGGTTTCCTGATCTTCGCCGCGCTCGCCGTGCTGGCGCTGGTCGGCCTGACCGGCGTCAAGACCCGCTGGCGGACGACCTGGGGCGCCAGCCACCTGACGACGGCCAAGATCTGACGTAGAGTCCACATCGGGACGTGGGCGGGGACTTCCGGGTCGCCCGCCCTTTCCATTCGGGGGAAACCATGCCATTGCACGTCGCCGTCGGACATTCCTCGCTGACCGGCCCGCGCGAGCGCAACGAGGACTACTGCGGCGTTGCCACACCCGGGGGGCTGGATCTCGAGAACAAGGGTGTCATCGCCGCTGTCGCCGACGGCATCGGCGGCCACAAGGGGGGGCGCGAGGCGGCCGAGTACACGGTGCGCGGCCTGCTCTCCGACTATTTCGCGACGCCCGATACCTGGAGCATTCCGCACGCCATCGAGACGGTGACGACGGCGCTCAACCGCTGGGTGATCGCCGAAGGCAGCCGCAACGCCGAGCTGGCGGGCATGGCGACGACGCTGTCGGTCATCGTCCTGCGCGGTCGACGCTACTACATCGCCCATATCGGCGACAGCCGCGTTTATCGCCTGCACGACGGCAAGCTGCTGCCGCTGACCGTCGACCACACCTGGGAACATCCGGAGCTCAACAACGTGCTGTCGCGCGCCATCGGCCTCGACCCGCGCGTGCTGCTGGATTTCAGCGACGGCGACCTGGCGGTCCACGACCGTTTCCTGCTCGTTTCCGACGGCGTCTGGGGCGTGCTGCCCGACGCGCTGATCGCCAAGGTGCTGCTCGACCACCCCGAGCCGCAGGCCGCCGCCGCCGCGCTGACCAGCCTGGCACTGGCCCAAGGCGGCCACGACAACGCGACCGCCGTCGTCGTCGACGTCCTCGCCCTGCCGCCGGGCAGCCTGCGCGACAGTCTGGAGAGCGCCGCCCGCCTGCCGCTGCCGCACCGCCTGAGAGTCGGCCACGAGCTCGACGGGCTGATCGTCGAGGAGATTCTCCACGACGCGCGGGAAACGCTGCTCTACCGCGTGCGCAACCCGCGCAGCGGCCAGCAACTGGTGCTCAAGACGCTGCAGCCGGTCATGGAAGGCGACGCCGGGGCGACGGCAGCGCTGCTGATGGAGGAATGGCGAGCCCGGCGCGTCGTTTCGCCCTTCTTCCCGCAGGTCGTGCCGGCCGAGGACAAGAGCGGCCTCTACTACCTGATGACCTGGCACGCCGGCGCCACGCTGCAGGCGCGGCTCGACGCCGACCAGCATTTTCCGGCCGGCGAGGTGGTGCGCCTCGGCATCGCGCTGCTCAAGGGCATCGCCACGCTGCACCGGCTCGACATCGTGCATCGCGACATCAAGACCGACAATCTCCATCTCGGGCAGGACGGCGTGCTGCGCATCCTCGACCTCGGCGTCGCCCTCAGTCTCGGCGAGCGCAAGCCGGATGACCCGGTCGGCCAGGCCGGCACACCGTCGTACATGGCGCCGGAACTGCATGAAGGGGCGCCGCCGGAACCGGGTTTCGATCTTTACGCCGCCGGTGTTACGCTGTACCACCTGCTGACCCGCAAGTATCCCTATGGCGAGATCGAGCCCTTCCAGAAGCCCAAATTCGGCGAGCCGGCCCGCCCGACGCGCTGGCGGCCGGAAATTCCTGGCTGGCTCGAGAACGTCCTGCTCAAGGCCGTCGCCCGCGAGGCGAAGGATCGCTTCGAAACGGCCGAGGAATTCCTCCTCGCCCTCGAGCGCGGCGCCAGCCGGCCGCTTGCGGCGCCCAGGCGGCAGCCGCTGGTCCAGCGCAATCCGCTCATGCTGTGGAAGATCGTCGCTGCCGCGTCGCTCGCGGTCAACCTCGTTTTGTTGCTCAAATTGCTGCGTTAGCCGCAGCGCGGCGATGGCATGAGCCGGGCGCCGATCGCCGTCGATCATCGGATGCCGGCCGGCGTCTGGGTGCTCGGCTTCGTCAGCCTGTTGATGGATGTCTCGTCGGAGATGATCCACAGCCTGCTGCCGCTGTTCATGGTCGCCACGCTGGGCGCCAGCGCGCTGGTGGTCGGGCTGATCGAAGGGCTGGCCGAGGCGACCGCGCTGATCGTCAAGGTGTTCTCCGGCGCGCTCAGCGATTATCTCGGCAAGCGCAAGGGACTGGCGGTCTTCGGCTATGCGCTGGGAGCGCTGACCAAGCCGGTGTTCGCGCTGGCCTCGGGCGCCGGCATCGTCCTCGCCGCGCGCCTGCTCGACCGCATCGGCAAGGGCGTGCGCGGCGCCCCGCGTGACGCGCTGATCGCCGACATCGCGCCGCCGGCGATCCGCGGCGCCGCC
>JAFLDQ010000199.1 GCA_017302355.1 Dechloromonas sp. | reverse complement strand
TCGTTGCCGAGCCGCAGACCAACGGCGTCGCCGAGCGCTTCAACCGGACACTCAAGGAACAGACCATTCACGGCCGCGTCTTCAAAAACGTCGAGGAGCTGCGCGCCGCCGTCACCGCGTTCAAGGAGCGTTACAATCACCATTGGCGTCTCGAAAAATTGGGCTTCATGTCACCCCTTGAAGCCCGTCAGGCCTATGCCATGCGAAAGGCAGCCTGAGTTGCAAAACAGTGTCCAATCAATCCGGGCCGGTACACATGTGTTCTTGTTCTTTCTGGCCAAAGAGTTAATCCACCATCTGCAGGTCAAGTCATCAGGTTCCGTCTTTGATTCCATCGTCTCGAATGACATTGAGTTGACCAATCTCGCCATTCCCAAAGACGAAGTCATTGAAAAGTTTGCCGCCATCGTTGAGCCTGCATTCGACAAAATCGCCAACAACACTAAAGAAAACCAGCAACTCGTCCAACTGCGCGACTGGCTCCTGCCGCTGCTGATGAACGGCCAAGTGACGGTGGCCTAGACCATGGCCCAACGCAAACCACCACAACCGCCCAAGAAAACCGAGGTTTCCATCGTCCGTTCCTCGGCAGCCGAATACCTGACCTTCGTCGCCGCCAGCGGCCAGGGCGGCGTGGAGGCGGTGTATGCCGACGAGAGCATCTGGGTTACGCAGAAAATGATGGGCACCCTCTACGACGTGGAAACCCAGACCATCAACTACCACCTGAAAAAGGTGTTCGGCGACAGCGAGCTGGAGGAAGCTTCAGTTATTCGAAAATTTCGAATAACTGCCGCCGATGGCAAGAACTACGACACCCAGCACTACAGCTTGCCCGCCATCATCGCCGTGGGTTACAAGGTGAATTCTGAGCGGGCGGTGCAGTTCCGTAAGTGGGCCACGGGCATCATCGAGCAGTTCACCATCAAGGCCTACGTGATGGACGATGAGCGCATCAAGGCGGGTGGCTCCGTCCTCACAGAACAGTATTTTGAAGAGCAGCTGCAGCGCGTCCGTGAGATCAGGCTCTCGGAGCGCAAGTTTTACCAGAAGATCACCGACATCTACGCCACGTCGATTGACTATGACGTAACGGCGCAGGCCACCAAGCGGTTTTTTGCCACGGTGCAGAACAAACTGCATTGGGCGATCCACGGGCAGACGGCGGCCGAGGTGGTCTACCGCCGCGCCGATGCCGACCAGCCCAACATGGGCTTGAGCACATGGAAGGATGCGCCGCAAGGCAAGATCCAGAAATTCGATGTCGTGGTCGCCAAGAATTACCTGACCGAGCACGAGATGGCGCAACTCTCCCGCCTGGTCAACGCCTATCTGGACGTGGCCGAGGACATGGCGCAGCGCAAGATCCCGATGACGATGCAGGATTGGGAAACCCGCCTGAGCCGTTTCATCGAGGCCACCGATCGCGAGGTGTTGCAGGACGCAGGCAAAGTCACGGCGGAAATCGCTAGGGCACACGCCGAAAGCGAGTTCGAGAAATACCGCATCGTGCAGGATCGACTGTTCGAAAGCGATTTTGACCGGCTGCTCAAGCTGACCGACTCCAGTGACCAGTCCGGCGCTGACGAGGAATAGCAATATGACGACGAAGAAAACCACCCCGTCGTGGAGCGACGTCAAAACCAAGCTTGGCGACTTCGACCGCGCCGGCTTGCTGGGTCTGGTGCAAGACTTGTACGCTGCCAGCAAGGAAAATCAGGCTTTCCTGAATGCTCGCCTGGGCCTGGGCGATGACCCGCTCAAACCGTACAAGGCCACCATCGAACGCTGGCTGTGGCCGGATGTGTACAAGAATCAGGACTATTCGGTTTCCAAGGCGAAGAAGGCGATTTCGGACTACAAGAAAGCCATCGGGCAGCCGGAGGGTCTGGCCGAGTTGATGGGCTTCTATTGCGAACAGGCGCTCGGCTTCAGCAACGATGTCGGGTTGGATGACGCAGGCTTTTACGATGCTTTGGTGCGGATGTTTGAGCAGGCATTGAAGGTGGCCATGGCTATGCCCGAGGCGCAACGCGAGTCGTTCCTCGATCAACTTGAAGATATTCGCGCCGATGGGCAGGGGTTTGGCTGGGGCGTCGGCGATGATTTCAATGCGCTGTGGCGGCAGGCCGGGCTGGAGATCGATGCGTGAAGAAGGGTGGCCTGAGCTTCGTCGGCACCTGGCGTATCACCCACATGGAAGCGTGGGATGCGGACTACTTCGACATGGAAGTGCCGGCAACCCTCTCGATTCGGGAGGATCTGACCGGAGAGTTTCAGTTCGGTCTGGTGCAGGCGCAACTCGACGCCAAGATCGAAGGTGCCGGAGCGTCGTCGCGTTTGGCATTTTCGTGGTCTGGCTTTGACGAGAATGATCCAGTGAACGGGCGAGGCTGGCTGACCGTTGATGGCAATACGGCCAAAGGACGAATTTTCATTCACCTTGGCGATGAATCAGGTTTCGCGGCGGAACGGCAGGAATGAGTCTGGCGGCAAGCAATCCAGCGGCTGAACTGGAAGGGCTGCGCACTGAACGTGCCCGACTGATCTCGTTGCTGGAAGCTCACGGCATCGAATGGCGCTTGCCGCCCAAGGCGGTGGAACCCGTTGGCGAACCAGAACCGTCAACGCTTTCCACCGACGAGAAGGTGACGCTATTCCGGCGGCTGTTTCGTGGCCGCACCGATCTCTGCCCGGTCCGCTGGGAAAATTCGACAACCGGCAAGTCGGGCTATTCCCCCGTCTGCGCCAATGACAGGCGTCCCGGCATTTGCGAGAAACCGCGCATCAAGTGTGCGGACTGCAACCATCGCCAAATGAAGCCGCTGTCGGACCAGGTGATCTACGAGCACCTTGCCGGCAAACGCACGGTTGGCGTTTATCCGCTGCTAACCGACGACACCTGCCATTTTCTCGCCGCCGATTTCGACGAAGCGGAATGGCGGGAAGATGCCAAGGCATTCTTCCAGTCGTGTCTCGAACTGGGTGTGCCGGCGGCGCTTGAGATTTCGCGATCCGGCAACGGTGCCCACGCCTGGATATTTTTCACCGGCAGTGTTTCTGCTCGGGATGCACGCCGTCTTGGCACAGCAATCATCAGCCACACCTGCGCTCGTACCAGGCAACTCAAGCTCGAACCCTATGACCGTTTGTTCCCCAATCAGGACTCGATGCCGAAGGGAGGCTTCGGGAATTTGATCGCTTTGCCACTTCAAAAGGCTCCGCGTGAGCGGGGATGCAGCGTCTTTGTGGATGGTGACTTGCGCCCCTACCGCGACCAGTGGGCATTTCTGGCAACGATCCAGCCGATGCCGGCGCACGACATTGAGCCGACCATCCTGAGAGCAACAGGCAACACGCACCCGCTTGATGTGACTTTCATCGACGAGGAAGATCAAAAAAAACCCTGGAAGCGATCTGCTGCCCCCAGGAAATTGGCCGGACCGATGCCGCAGTCACTCACGCTGACGATTGCCAACCTCATCTATTTCGAGAAAGCCCAACTACCGCAGCCTCTGGCTAATCGACTGATCCGCTTGGCTGCATTCCAGAATCCGGAGTTCTACAAGAAGCAGGCCATGCGCTTCTCGGTGTGGGATGAACCACGTGTAATTGGCTGTACCGAAAACTACCCCAATCACATCGCACTGCCGCGAGGCTGCCTGGATTCGGTGCTGGAATTGTTGCGGGACAACAAGATCCGTTGCGATCTGATCGATGAGCGGTACGCAGGTGAATCGATTGTCGTTGCGTTCGCCGGCACTTTGCGCTTGGACCAGGAAGCGGCGGTGGCAGCCATGTTGCATCACGACACTGGCGTTCTGTGCGCACCGACCGCCTTCGGAAAAACGGTCACTGCCGCAGCAATGATTGCGAGTCGCGGCATGCCGCAGATCATGCCAGCGGAAGTCGTCGATCCCCGCCCGTTTCCGCGCCTTGTGCCAAGCGCGGGTATTGGCCGAGTTCGACGGCTTGCCCCGAAACGTAAAGACCCGTTCCGAATGCTTGCCCTTCTGCCGGATGAGCACGGCGTAAGCCTCGTCATTCAACGGAATGGCAATCGGGCGCCGGTTCTTCGCCCTTTCCCGCCGGCATCGTTACATGCGCTCAATGCAACTTGCCTTGCTGCCAGCGCCTAATTAGACTTAGTCCAGCTTGGTTTACTGAGGCGTACACATGCAAACCGTCAATGTTCATGAAGCCAAAACGCATCTGTCGCGCTATCTGGAGCGGGTCGCGCAGGGCGATGAACTGATCATTGCCCGTGCCGGGCATCCCTTGGCGCGACTGGTGCCTTATGACACCGCTTTGCCGCCACGCGTGTTGGGCCTGGGGCAGGGGGAAGCGACCATTCCGGCGGATTTCGATCGCATGGCGGCCGAAGAAATTGCCGGCTTGTTCGAGGGACAGGGTGCATGAACCTGTTGCTGGATACGCATGTCCTGTTGTGGGCGATCTATCAGCCGGCGCGTATTCCTGAAAACTGGGTCACCAGGCTGGTCGACCGTGGCAATCAGGTGTTTTTCAGCGCTGCCAGTATCTGGGAAATAGCCATCAAAGCCTCGCTCGAGCGCCCGGACTTTATCCATGATGCCCAGCGAACCCTGCAACTGGCACGGCAGACCGGTTTTGCCGAATTGCCGGTGAGCAGCGAGGCGGCGTTGCGGGTCCGGCATTTGCCCTGGCACCGTCGCGATCCCTTCGACCGCCTGCTGATCGCCCAAGCCCAGCAAATGCCTGCCCGGCTGCTTACGGCCGACAGCCAATTACCGGTGTATTCCGAACTCGTCGAATTGATTGCCTGATATGGAGAAGGTCCATGAGCCCCCAAGCCAGCCAAAAACCCGCCAGCGGCAAAAAGCCTTCACGCTCCGCGAAGGCGCCCAGGGAAATCAAGCTTTCCCGCACGCAGGCGCCGGATGACTGGCCGGCGGTTGAGTGGCAGCGCGGCTTGCGCCGGCAGTTTGGCCGGGAACAGGCGTTCGGGCTGGAGAATATCGGCGGCGAGCCGTTTTTCTCAGAGTATCGGGTGAGCAATCCGAAATCAAAAAGCGCCTACCGGGTGGCGATTCGCGGCACGCAGCCGGGAGACAATTTTTGCAGTTGCCCGGATTACGCGACCAACGAACTGGGCACCTGCAAGCACATCGAATTCACGCTGGCGGCGCTGGAGAAAAAGCGCGGGGTGAAGGCGGCTTTTGCCCGCGGCTATGCGCCGGCGTTTTCGGAAATCCATTTGCGCAACGACGGCCGGCGCAGCGTGCATTTCCGTGCCGGAACGACTTGCCCGCCCGCCATCGAGCAGGCGGCGCGCGCCTTGTTCGAGGCCGCCGATCACTGGCGTCTGCCGCCCGCGCGTTTCGATGCGCTCGAGCGTTTTCTCGGGCTGGTCCACAAATCCGGCCATGAACTGCGGGCTTACGACGATGCGCTGGATTTCATCGCCGGTTGCCGCGATGCCGAGCGGCGGGCAGCGTTGCTTGCCGAACACTTTCCGCGCGGCGCGGCCGATGGCGGCCTGAAGAAGCTGCTCAAGGT
>JAFLDQ010000198.1 GCA_017302355.1 Dechloromonas sp. | reverse complement strand
TGGAAGATCGTCCGCATCAGGTGTGCGTGCTTGTGGCTCATGGCGGTGCTCCGGGCGATGGGGAACACCGGCATTCTATGCCGGTTGCGGTCGACCGTCAGGAAAGGGCGATTTTCAGCAGCGCCAGACAGAGCAGCGTGTAGCCGGCGGCGACGAGGTCGTCGGCCATCACGCCGAAGCCGTTCTTGACATGGTCGTCGAAGTAGCGGGCCGGCTGCGGCTTGGTGATGTCGAACAGCCGGAACAGTCCGAAGGCGGCGGCCTGCCAGAGGAAAGCGTCCGGCGTCATGAGCAGGACCAGCCAGAAAGGGACGATCTCGTCCCAGACGATGCTGCCGTGGTCGGGGTCGCCCAGCGCCTTGCCGGCCTTGTCGATGATCCAGATGCCGAGGAGATAGGCGGCGGCGAACAGCCCGAGAAGCTCGAAATCGCTGAAGTATGGCTGGAAGACGTTGAAGCTCAGCCAGGCGAACAGCGTGCCGAAGGTGCCGGGCGCCCACGGCGCGAGCCCGCTGCCGCAGCCGCAGGCGAGGAAATGCGCCGGGTGGGCAAAAAGGAACTTGAGGCCGGGCGCGCCTCGCGAGGATTCAGGCAAAGTGGTCGTAGCCTCGCCGCGGAAATTCAATCGGATTGTCGTCGGGGTCGAGGACCGTCACTTCTCCGGCGCGGCCGGCGACCATGCTGCCGATGCACCACAGCGGCAATTCGAGACGCGCGGCAATCGCGCCGACGGCGTTCGCCTGTCCCGCGGGCGTGGTGAAACAGATCTCATAGTCGTCGCCGCCGGCCAGCTGGCATTCGAGCGCCAGGCGGCGCAGACCGGCATCGCAGGTCTCGCCCCTGGGCAGGTGTGGCAGCTGGACGAGGTGGACGGCGCTGGCCAGCCCGGAGCGTTCGCCGATGTGCCCGAGGTCGGCGAGCAGGCCGTCGGAGACATCGATGGCGGCGGAAGCGAACCCGACCAGGGCCCGGCCAAGGGTGACACGCGGCTGCGGCTTTTCGAGCGCGGTCACGCACAGGCGGTTCCACGGTTCGGGCAAATCGATCCGGCCTTGCAATTGGGCGAGGCCGAGGCTGGCCAGCCCGGGACGGCCGGAGACCCAGACCAGGTCGCCGGCCCGTGCGCCGTCGCGGCGCAGCGCCTGGCCCGGTTCGCATTCGCCGAGCGCGGTGACGCAGACATTCAGCGGCCCGCACGTCGTGTCGCCGCCGACGACATCGACCCCGTATTCGGCGGCGCAGGCGAAGAAGCCGGCGGCGAACCTGGCGATCCAGGCCTCGTCGACCGCCGGCAGGCTGCCGGCGAGCAGCGCCCAGCGCGGCGTGGCGCCCATCGCGGCGAGATCGGAGAGATTGACGGCCAGCGCCTTCCAGCCAAGGTTGTGCGGGTCGGTATCTGGCAGGAAATGTGTGCCGGCGACCAGCATGTCGGTGGTGATCGCCAGCTCCTTGCCGGGGGTTGGCTGCACCAGGGCGCAGTCATCGCCGGGGCCGAGGATCGCCGACGGCGTGGCCCGCGCGAAATACTGGCCGATCAGGGCGAACTCCCCCGGCATCAACGCCCCGTCTTCCTGGCCTTCACTTCCGCCGGGCGCAGCGCGGCCGCCACCTTGTCGAGGACGCCATTGACGTACTTGTGGCCATCGGTGCCGCCGAAGGACTTGGTCAGTTCGATCGCCTCGTTGATGATCACCCGGTAGGGGGTTTCCGGGTTGTCGGCCAGTTCGTGCGCGCCCATCAGCAGGACGCAGGCTTCGATCGGCGACAACTCGTTGAACGGGCGGTCGATGTGCGCCGCGACCAGCGCCGTCAGCCTTTCGTGCTGGCCGATCACCCCGCGCAGCGTGGCGACGAAGAAATCGCGGTCTGCCCTGGCGAAATCCTCCATCTCGGGGATCTGCGCTTCGATGGCGGCTTCATCGGCGCCGCCGACCCGCCACTGGTAAAGGCCCTGCAGTACGAACTCGCGGGCACGGCGGCGGGCCGACCGGGGCGGCGCCTTGGGTTCCTGCGGCTGCCCGGTGTCGCTGGCGAAGATGGTCATTGACCGAGCGCCCTCTGCAGGTTGGCCATCTCGACGGCGGCCTGGGCGCAATCGCTGCCCTTCTGCTGCATGCGGGCCTCGGCCTGTTCGTCGCTCTCACAGGTCAGGATGCCGTTGGCGATCGGGATGCCGGTGTCAAGTTGCACGTCCATCACGGCGCGGCAGGAGTCGTTCGAGACCACCTCGAAGTGATAGGTCTCGCCGCGAATCACCGCTCCGAGGGCGACCAGCGCGTCGTAGCGGCCGCTCTGCGCCATGGTCTGCAGAACGAGCGGGATTTCCAGCGCGCCCGGCACGTCGGCGATGGCCATGTCGCCGTCGGCGACGCCGAGGCGCTTCAGCTCGGCGATGCAGGCCGAGAGCAGGCCTTCGCAGAGCGGCAGGTTGAAGCGGCTCATGACGATGCCGATACGCAGGCCGGCGCCGGCGAGGGAGCTATCGTATTCGAAAATGTTGTCGAAACGGGACATGGCTCAGAGCTCCGCGGGGGAAGTGATGAAACCGGTGACTTCGAGGCTGAAGCCGGTCATGGAGGGCATCCGCCGCGGACTGGAGAGCAGGCGCATCTTGCCGACGCCGAGATCGCGCAGGATCTGGGCGCCGATGCCGTAGGTGCGCGGATCCCACTTGCCGCGGGCACGCGGCGCGTCGCTGGTCAGGCGGGCAAGCAGCGCCTCGCCGTCCTCCGGCCGGTGCATCAGGACGATGACGCCATGGCCGTTCCTGGCCAGCGCCGCCTGCGCCTCGTCGATCGAGAATGACTGCGGCTTGCTGCCGGGGTCGATGAAGTCGAGTACCGAGAGCGGTTCGTGGACACGCACCAGCGTTTCCGTGCCAGCCGCGATCTCGCCCTTGACCAGCGCCAGGTGCGTCGCGCCGCCGGCGCGGTCGACATAGGCGTGCAGCATGAATTCGCCGTGGGCGGTCTGGATCGTCTTGCTGGTGACGCGCTCGACCAGGGTTTCGGAGGCGGCGCGATAGTGGATCAGGTCGGTGATGGTGCCGATCTTGAGGCCGTGTTCGCGGGCGAATTCGATGAGTTCGGGCAGGCGCGCCATCGTGCCGTCATCGTTCATGATCTCGCAGATGACCGATGCCGGTTCCAGGCCGGCCATCCCGGCCAGGTCGCAGCCGGCTTCGGTGTGCCCGGCGCGCACCAGCACACCGCCGGGGCGCGCGGTGATCGGGAAGACATGGCCGGGCTGGACGATGTCGTCGGCCGTCGAGCTCCTGGCGACGGCAACCTGGATCGTGCGCGCCCGGTCGGCGGCGGAGATGCCGGTGGTGACCCCTTCGGCGGCCTCGATCGAGACGGTGAACGCCGTGCCGTATTGCGTCCGGTTGTTGCGCGCCATCTGCACCAGCCCCAGCTTGCGGCAGCGCTCCTCGGTCAGGGTCAGACAGATCAGCCCGCGCCCGTATCTGGCCATGAAGTTGATGGCCTCCGGCGTGATGTGCTCGGCGGCCATGACGAGATCGCCTTCGTTCTCGCGCTCTTCTTCATCGACGAGGACGACCATGCGGCCCGCCTTCAGTTCGGCGACGATTTCAACGGTGGGGGCGATGGCGGGATGAGGAGGCATGGAAATCCGGAAACTGCGCAAACGGGGGTGACATTTTCGCAGAAACAGGCGGGCGGCACATGACTTTAGCGCGGCGACGGGGCGCTCGGCGGCCGCCGCGGGCAGCGCGAGGCCGGCGAGCAGGGCGAGGAGAAAAGTTCCGATGGTTGCGGTCAACCCCCGGAAATGGGCAGAAATGTCCGGCGCGAAAGCCGCGGCGACCTCGGGGATCCGGCGACGTTCCCCAATTCCTGGCGACCTTCGCCAATCCGGCCGGCCCGGTCTCGCATGGTCAGCCGTTCGGACGGGCGGTACTCGACGGGACCGTTCAGCGTTCGCCGGGCGCGGGCCGGAAGTCGTAACCGATCCGGTAGAAGTAGTCGGCAATCCGCCGGCCGTCGCCGCCAGGCCCGGTGTTCGCCAGCCTCAGCGGATGAATCGTCGTATCCAGTTCGCCGAAGTGCGGCGCGAGCCGATCGGTCGCCAGGTATTCGCGGTTGCGCGCGACCATGACCAGAGTGCGGCCGCGGAACTGGCCGGGCGGATCCCAGTAGTTGAACATCAGCGAATTGCTGGTGAACGTCTCGATCGATGTCGCCTGCAGCGGCGCCTGCCCCGGCAAGACGAAGGGCCGGGCGCCGTAGAAGGCGATCTGGCTCGCGGTGTTGTACTTGTCCATGCCGACGATGACCGGCGAGACGCCGGTTTCGCGCGCAATCCGGTCGTGCACCGTCCGCAGTTCCTTTGTGGCCGCCTGCCAGCCGATCGCCTTGGCAAACGACGGCGAATAGGGAACCCCGGGGATCCCCAGGACCAGGTGGTAAGTGACCAGCGCATGGATGACCAGCAAGGCGCCGATGACCTTGCCCGCGGTCAGGCGCACCGCGGTTCCGAGTCCGCGCCAGCGCAGCGCGCCGGCGCGGACGATCGTCCAGCCCAGCAGCGGCAGGGTGGCGAGCCAGATCGGGCCGGTCCAGTTGAGGCGCGGAATGTGCTTGAGGGCGCTCCAGGCGAACACGGCGAGCGGGACAAAAACGAAACAGACCACGAACAGCCGGTTGCGCGCCTCGGCGTGCGCGGGTTCGGGAAACGGCGAGGCATCGCCCGTCCACCGCCGGGCGAAGAGCAACGGCAGAACCATGAGCGGCAGCGGGGTGGCGACTAGGACGATGTTCAGCAGCAGGTGGTGCAGGCTGAACTGCCGTTCGTCGCCGAAGCGCCCGCCCCCCTGGAAACGGAAAGACGCCCAGTCGTTGGCGAAGTTCCAGTAGATCACGGGCGCGAACAGGACAGCGGCGATCAGTACCGCAATGTAGGGATGCGGGCGCAGGAACCAGGCGCGCGAGCGCCGGTCGACGAGGCAGAAAGCCAGGGTCGCCGGCCCCAGTATGGCGATGGTGTACTTGGCAAGCAGGCCCAGCCCGAGCGCGATGCCGACGCCGTACCAGGCGCGGTGTTCGTTCCCGACCAGCGCGCGGTGCAGGAAATAGAGGCAGGCGCCCCACGCCGCGGCCAGCGGCGCATCCGGCGAGATCATGAATCCCGCGATGAAGAAGCCGTAGGGAGTCAGCGCCGCGAACGCCGCCGCGACCAGGGCGGCTGGCCGCTCGACCATGCGCAGGGCCAGGTGGTAGACGAAGGCCGTCATCACCGCCATGCAGGCGAGCGCGGCGAGGCGGATGCTGGCCTCGCCATGCCCGAAGATGCTTTCGACCAGCGCGATCAGCCAGGCCACCAGCGGCGGGTGGTCGAGGTAGCCGAAGTCGAGCCGGATCGAGTAGTTCCAGTAATAGGCTTCCTCGGGAGTCAGCGGAAGCACCTTGAGATAGAGCAGGTGCAGCAACACGACACTGAGCACGATCCCGGCCGCCGCTACGCTCCAGCGCCGCGCCGCGGAAGCCGCCGGCTCGATTGCGGAACCAAGGGCGAACGTGTTGCCGACGGCGACCGCGCTCCAGGCGGCGCCGACGCCGCCTATTGCGGTAATGATACGGCGCCCCCCG
>JAFLDQ010000197.1 GCA_017302355.1 Dechloromonas sp. | reverse complement strand
CCGAATACAAGGAGAAGTTCGCCAACCCGTTCGTGGCCGGCGCCCGCGGCTTCATCGACGATGTCATCATGCCGCACGCCACGCGCAAGCGCATCGCCCGCTCGCTGGCCATGCTGCGTGACAAGAAACTGGAAAACCCCTGGCGCAAGCACGGCAACATCCCGTTGTGAGAGAAGGGGGAAGGGTGCGAGCTCTCGGTACTTCGATCTCCCCAGGCATGAACTAGCGTAAGTACGAATCAACACGGTGAAGCGAGAAGCCGAGGCGTTGGCGGAGCAAAGGGTTTTACCCTTCCCCCTTCCCCCTTCTCCCTTCCCCACCCGAAGGGAACATCAGATGTTCAAGAAAATCCTGATTGCCAACCGCGGCGAAATTGCCTGCCGTGTCATCAAGACCGCCCGCAAGATGGGCATCAAGACCGTCGCCGTCTACTCCGAAGCCGACAAGGACGCGCTGCACGTCGACCTCGCCGACGAAGCAGTCTGCATCGGCCCGGCCGCCTCCAAGGAATCCTACCTGGTCATGGACAGGATCATCGCCGCCTGCAAGCAGACCGGTGCCGAGGCGGTGCATCCGGGCTACGGCTTCCTGTCCGAGAATGCCGAGTTTTCGCGCCGTCTGGAAGAGGACGGGATCAAGTTCATCGGCCCGAAGCATTACTCGGTGGCCAAGATGGGCGACAAGATCGAGTCCAAGAAACTCGCCATCGAAGCCAGGGTCAATACCATCCCTGGCTACAACGACGCCATTTCCGGTCCGGACGAAGCCGTCAGGATCGCCCAGGGCATCGGCTACCCGGTCATGATCAAGGCCTCCGCCGGCGGTGGCGGGAAGGGTCTGCGTGTCGCCTTCAACGATGCCCAGGCGCACGAAGGCTTCTCGTCGTGCGTCAACGAAGCGCGCAACTCCTTCGGCGACGATCGCGTCTTCATCGAAAAGTACGTGCTGGAACCGCGCCACATCGAGATCCAGGTGCTCGGCGACAGCCACGGCAACTACGTGTACCTGAACGAGCGTGATTGCTCGATCCAGCGTCGCCACCAGAAGGTCATCGAAGAGGCGCCGAGCCCCTTCGTCGATGCCGAGATGCGCAAGGCGATGGGCGAGCAGGCCGTGGCCCTGGCCCGTGCGGTCAATTACGAGTCGGCCGGCACCGTCGAATTCGTCGTCTCCGGTGCGACCAAGGAGTTCTATTTCCTGGAAATGAACACCCGCCTGCAGGTCGAACACCCGGTCACCGAACTGATTACCGGGCTGGACCTCGTCGAGCAGATGATCCGCGTCGCCTACGGCGAAAAGCTGCCGATTTCGCAGGCCGATGTCGGCATCAACGGCTGGGCCATGGAGTGCCGGATCAACGCCGAAGACCCGTTCCGCGGTTTCCTGCCGTCCACCGGCCGTCTGATCAAGTTCCAGCCGCCGCAGGAAATCCCGGGGCAGGTGCGGGTCGATACCGGCGTCTATGAGGGCGGCGAGATCTCGATGTTCTACGACTCGATGATCTCCAAGCTGATCGTCCATGGCGCCACCCGTGAGCAGGCGATTTCGCGCATGCGCGATGCGCTGAACGCTTTTGTCATCCGCGGCATCTCCTCGAACATCCCGTTCCAGGCCGCGCTGATGCAGCATCCGCGTTTCCGGTCAGGAAACTTCAACACCGGCTTCATCGCCGAGGAATACCCGACGGGCTTCGACGCCTCGATGGTGCCGCACGACGACCCGGCCCTGCTGGTGTCGGTCGCCGCTTACGTCTATCGCGCCTACACCGACCGTGGCGCTTCGGTTTCCGGCCAGTTGCAGGGTCATGAGCGCATCGTCAGCGACAAGTGGTGCGTGGTGCGCCTGCGCCGCGGCTCCAACGAGAAGCACATGGTCGTTGCGCGGCCGATTCCCGGGGGTTACCACGTCGAGTACAAGGGCGAGAACTACGAGATACGCTCCGACTGGAAACTGGGTGAAGCGCTGTTCAACGGGACCTGCAACGGCGAGGAATTCACGCTGCAGGTCGAGCGCCACCGAACGCAGTACGTCCTGTTCCACTGGGGCGCCCACGCCAGTTTCATGGTGATGAGCGCCCGCGCCGCGGAACTGCTCGCGCTGATGCCCGAGAAGTTGCCGCCCGACCTCTCCAAGTTCCTGCTCTCGCCGATGCCCGGCCTGCTGCGCGAAGTGGCGGTCAAGGCCGGTCAGGAGGTCAAGGCTGGCGAGAAGCTGGCGGTCATCGAAGCGATGAAGATGGAGAACATCCTCAGGGCGGACCAGGATTGCAAGGTCAAGAAGATCGCCAGCACCGCCGGCGAAAGCCTGGCGGTCGATCAGGTCATCATCGAGTTCGAATGACGCCGATTGCGGCCGTTTCCGACGGTCGACCGCATCACCAAGGCCCGTCTCAGGACGGGCCTTGTTCCATTTCCAGACCAACCGTGACTCTGTCGGCTTCGCCTTGCCGTGCTACTTGCACTGTCGGCGGCTCGTCTTCGCGTCACCATTGATCCGGAAATGGAATGATGCCTTCACGGAAGCTTGCATGCGTAATGCATGAAGTCGCTGCCGCGGTCGACAACCTCGGTGGGAATCACCTGCTCGACCGAGCAATCGGCGAGGTCTAGGGTGGCGCTCAGACGGGCGCCGGCGTCCGCCGGCAGGACCAGCGAGATGCCCCACTTGTGCCGCAGGAGGAAGGCCGGCACACGGACCAGGCGGTTTCCCCTGGGGGCGAGGCGCTTCAGATTGCAGGCCTCGGCTTCCTCGTCATACCATCGCAGTCGCCCCGAGAGGGTCCCGTCGTCGTCGCACTGCAGGCTGGTAAGGATGCCGAGGCTGGGCCTTTCGCCGACGAGCGCGGCGACGAGCGAGGGCGCCCGCCGACGGATTGCCTCGGCCTGCGGGGCGCGCGTCGCCAGGCTGCCGGTGAGTTTCCAGTGTTCCCCGGGCACGGTCTGGCGGTTCCTGGCCGTGCGCCGCGGGGATGCATGCTCGACACCGAAGACACCCTTCCGCTGGTAGAAGAGCGGCTGGTCCGTCTTCTGGTCGCCGGCCGGATTGAGGATCCTGTCCTTGAGCAAGGCATAGGCATCCTCGCTGCCGAAGACGAGTTCGATCTCGTCCTTCGTCTGCGGCGCTGTCCGGCTCGGCGGCTGAAGGTACTGCTCGAGATCGCGGAGAAGGCGAATGGCCGCCGGGGCGGAGAGCGAGCGCCCGAGCTTGAGCGCCTCCGGCGATTCGCCCGCCCCGAGCAGCCGGATGCGCTGGCCAAGCTTGACGGCTGCCGCGCGCAGGTTCAGGTAACGCGGAATCCCCGGCGGCAGAGCGTCCTCGAATACGGCGGCCAGATCGGCCACGTAGGTTTCGCCGTTCCTGTCCGGCTCGGACTGAAAGCCGACGAGTTCCCGCCAGCGGCTGTAGAGGCGATCGACGATTGGCAGCTGGATGGCGGTGAGGTGATAGGGGTCGGCCATGCGCATCAGGATGGCCCAGGCCAGTTGCCCGGAGATGCTTCCCTTGCCGTGCTGCGGAAGATCCGGGTCGGCCAGCGGCCGGCGCAGCACGCCGTTGGCTTCCGCGGCGACGAGCGCCATGATGAGCAGATGGTCGGCTACCGGCGGACAGGTGCGGGCGGCGAGAAAATGGCAATACTGCGCCAGGCGGAAAGCGGTGGCGGCGCGATGCAGGGGCAGGGCGCGATTTGCCGGCGTGCACTGCGGCGCGTACCGCAGGTAGGCAATGCCGAAGTGCATCCAGAGGCGGTGGCTGATCTCGAAAGCGTGCTCCTCGCCGGCCAGCATGGGCAACGCCCTGCGGGTGAACTGCGCTTCGACGACGGAGTGCAGCGGAACGGCAAGCGCACGCAGCTGGTTGAGGAAGCCGACCGCGTTGGCGGCCGGCATCGCCGCGGCGTCGATCGCCTGGACCTGTTCGAGCAATGCCGAGAAAACCTCGAGCGGAGGTGTCGCCGCCAATGCGCCAAGCCAGGCCTGGGCGGATTCGGCATCCTGGAAAGCGGGTGTGATGTCACGGCGCGGCTCGGGCAGACGCAAACGATGCATGGACGGTTCTTTCAGGGTATCCTCTGGCCATGAGCGGATTCGAGCATTATGAGCGCGAACTGGCGAATCTCGATCACGAGATTCGCCATTATGCGGCAGTTTGTGGCGTCGACCTCGCCAACCGCGGCGAGATCGAGGCCTGCCTGCGCATCCGTCACGACACCTGGGTCGCCAACAAGGCGATCGACAGCCTGCACGGCCTGCTGATCCTGCGCATCAAGCTGGAGTCGGAAATGGTTGAAGTCGGTTATTCCCCGCATCCGCTCGTCGCCCCGCCGGCCGCATAGGGGCGCTCAGCCGCCCATCGTGATGGCGGTCACCGGACAGGGGGCGACGCAGGCGCCGCAGCCGGTGCAGCGTTCGCGATCGATTTCCGGCAGCGGGCTGCCGCCGATGCGCGGCGCGAAGCGGATGGCGCGGGCGTCGCAGAAATCGCCGCAGCTGCGGCACTCGACGCCGTGTCGGGGCAGGCAGGCGGGGCCGATGACGGCGGTCAGCGACCACGGCGCCTGGTCTTGCGCGCGCCGGAGCGCCTGCGGCTTGCAGGCGTCTACGCAGGCGCCGCAGAAGGTGCACCCGCCGCGCGTGAAATGGACCGCCGGAAACCCGCCGTCGCCGGCGACGAGGATGTGTTCCGGGCAGGCGCCGAGGCAGTCGTCGCAGCGCGTGCAGCGGTCGCCGAATTGGCCCACCGGCAGGGCCCAGGGCGGGCGGATTTCGGCCCTGGCGCGCGGTCGACCGCGGAAGAAGCCCCGGCGGCTGGCATCCATCGCGCCTTACCCGCCCTGTTTCATCTTGTCGATGCCGCCGCGCAACATCCGGTCGATTTCCGAACCCGGCTCGACCTGCGGCAGCAGCGCTTCCCAGTAGGCGATGGCCTTCTCGGTGTCGCCGGCTTCCATGGCGGCGGCGCCGGCCAGGAACAGCGCGTGCGGCTGTTGCGGATCGAGCTTCAGGGCGCGCTCGATCAGTTGCGCCGCCTTGCCGGTGAGCCCCTGGCCGCTGGCCATGGCGATCGTCTCGGCGTAGCTGGCGAGCAGCTCGGGGTCGTCGTTGATGACCTTCTCGGCCTTGCCGTAGGCGGCGGCCGCTTCCTCGTAGCGGTTCAGGGTCTTGTACGAGCGCGCCAGCATCAGCCAGCCCTGCAGGTCGTCCGGATTGGCCTGCATGCGTTCGGCCAGTTTGGCGACCATGGCGTCGATCTGCTCCGGCGTCATCTTCGGCTGGGCGGCGGTCTGCCGCGGGTCGAGCGCCTGCGGCTTGCCGAGCATGCCGTAGGCGACCACGGCGACGATGGGCAGCAGGACCAGGATGGCGATGGCGGTCTTGCGGCTCGGTGCGTGCGCGTCGGGCGGCGGCGCATCGGCGGCCGGCTCGATTTCCTCGAGCAGGCGGCGCTGCAATTCGCGCCGCGCCTGTTCGAAATCGCCGTCGGCAAGGGCGCCTTCGCGCCGTTCGCGCTCCAGTTCGGTGAGCTGGTCGCGGAAGATGGCGAGGTTGGCCTGCTGGCGGCCGGCGCGGGCCCCAGGGGCGCGCCGGCCGAGCCACAGCGGCGGCAGGATGAAGGCGGCGACGACGACGATCAGCAGGGTGGCGAAGATGGCGAACTGGGTCACTTCGGGTTGTCTTCCTTGAGCAGCGCTTCGGCGCGGCTGGCTTCG
>JAFLDQ010000196.1 GCA_017302355.1 Dechloromonas sp. | reverse complement strand
GGCGGCACCGCCCACATGGTCAAGGAAGTCGCGCGCCGTACCGGTCAGGTCACCTGGCTGGATACGCGCGCGCTTTGGTAACGACGACAGGAATCAGGAGACAGCCGCACCTTCATCCGCCACACCACCATCGAGGAGACCCATCATGGCCAAGAACGCCCTCTGCATCGGCATCAACAACTACCCCGGCACCCACATGGATCTGCAGGGCTGCGTCAACGACGCCAACGACTGGGCCGCCGCCCTCGCCGCACGCGGGTTCAAGGTGGCGAAGCTGCTCGACGGCCAGGCGACCAAGGCCGCCATGGTCAAGGCCATGAACGAGCTGATCGGCACGGCCGACAAGGGCGACAGCCTGGTCATCACCTTCTCCGGTCACGGCACCTACCAGCCGGACGAGGATGGCGACGAGGCCGACGGCCTCGACGAGGCGCTCTGCCCCTACGACCTGCAGACCAATGGCGCGGCGCTGGTCGACGACGAAATCCGCGCCATTTTCGGCGCCCGCAAGGCCGGCGTGCGCCTCGTCCTGATCTCCGACAGCTGCCATTCCGGCACCGTGACGCGCGCCGCCAAGGCCGAGAAGGACGCCGACACGCGGCCCCGCTTCATGCCGATGGGCAACTGGCTGCCGGCCAAGTTGCTGCCGAAGGACCGCGCCGGCAAGCCGGCGACAACGATGGTCGCGCCCGCCGGCACCTCGCCGCTGCTCGGCGCCTACTCGAACAAGCTCGGCGACCTGCTGCTCTCGGGCTGCAAGGAAGGCCCCAACAACTACAGCTACGACGCCCGCATCGCCGGCCGCTTCAACGGCGCCTTCACCCATTACGCGCTGAAGGCGCTGAAGGCCTTGAAGGAAGGCGCCACCTACGCCGACTGGCACAAGGCCATCGTCAAGTACCTTCCGTCGGCCAGCTACCCACAGTCGCCGCAGATTCTCGGCAGCGAGGGCGCGCGCAAGGGCAAGGTTCTCGCCTGAGCGCAGCTCGCCCCGCCCCAACCTTCGGAGGAACCCCCCATGTCCCAGCGCCTGTACAAGATTCGCGGCACCCTGAGCGATATTCACGGTCGCAAGCCGGGCGGCCTGACGCCGACCCACCGGCTGATTCCCGGCGCTGCCCGGGATGGCGCCGACGACGAGATCGAGGTCGCCGGCGACACCCCGGTCCGCGTCGAACTCGACAACGGCTTCGTGCTGTGGAGCCGGGTCGACGACCTGACCCGCGAATACGGAACGCCGCCGGCCGGGAGCCGGGGCGATGGCGGCGCGGGCGATGGAGCCTGGGAATTCTCGCGCCTGACGCCGCAACGGGCGAGCGGCAGCGAGCGCGGCATGGCCGGGCTGGCGATCCGCGTCCTCGATTTCTTCGGCATCGATGTCGCCGGAGCCTCCGCCCGCAAGCTGGGCAAGGCCTTCGAGGAGAGACAGCTCGGCGGCCACCCGCCCGGCCTCTACCGCCTCGACCTGACCAGCGCCTTCCGCCTGCACGCCGTTCCCGACGCCGAAACGATCGCCGCCGGCCAGGGGCCGCTGCTGGTCTTCCTGCACGGCACGGCGTCGAGCAGCGAGGGCAGCTTCGGCAAGCTGTGGGACGCCGCCAACGCCGAGGGCGCCCGCCTGCGCGCGGCGCTCGCCCCGGCCTACGGCGACCGCGTCTACGCCCTCGAACACCGGACGCTGACCGAGAGCCCGATCGCCAACGCCCTCGCCCTCGCCCGGCGCCTGCCGGACGGCGCCGAAGTGCATCTGGTCAGCCATTCGCGCGGCGGACTGGTCGGCGAGGTGCTCGCCCTCGCCGGCTGCGCCCGGCTCGCCGAGGTGCTGACTCCCGAACGCCTGCACACCCTGTTCGCCGCCGACCGCACGCTGGCGCCGCAGCTCGGCCTGTCGCCGCTGGCCGACGCCGCGGCCAGGGAGCGCGACGACGCCTACGATGCCGACCGCCAGCGCCTGCTCGAACTGGTCGCGCTGCTCGGCAGCAAGAAACTGCGCGTCGCGCGCTTCGTCCGCGTCGCCTGCCCGGCGCGCGGCACGACGCTCGCCTCCGGCCGTCTCGACCGCTGGCTGTCGGTGCTCGACCACGTCGTCGACGCGGCAACCGGCAACGGCCTCTTCGCCGACGGGGTCGACTTCCTGCTCGCCGTCGTCAAGGAACGTACCGACCCGCGCACGCTGCCCGGCCTCGAAGCGATGATGCCCGGCTCGGCGCTGACCCGGCTGCTCAACGCCACGCCTGAGCTGGTCAGCGACGCAGACCTCAGCGTCATCGCCGGCGACATCGAGGGCGGCGACGGCCTGTGGAACACGCTCAAGGTGCTGGCCAGCGACTGGTTCTACGGCAACGAGCACGACCTCGTCGTCGATACCGGCTCGATGAGCGGCGGCCTGCCGCGCCCGGCCAACGGCGCCCGCCTGCGCAAGGACGCGGGGCCGAAGGTCAATCACTTCCGCTACTTCACCAACGAGCAGAGCGTGCGCTGGCTGCAGGCCGGGCTGGCCCGCGCCGACGGCGACAGCGGCGGCTTCGTGCCCCTCGTCGACGCCGCCCCGGCCGCCCCCCGCTGCCAGGCCGCCGTCGCCCGCAGCCGCGGCGACGGCAAGCCGCGGCCGATTGCCGTCGTGCTGCCCGGCACGATGGGCAGCCAGTTGCGCGTCGACGACGACACCGTCTGGCTCGACTACTGGGCGTTGCTCAAGGGCGGCCTCAAGCGCCTGGCGATGGGCCGCGACGGCATCGCGCCGGTCGGGCTGGTCGACCAGTTCTACGGACCGCTGGTCGAATTCCTGGCGCGCAGCCACCAGGTCGAGGTCTTCCCCTACGACTGGCGCCACTCGGTGCGCAAGGCCGCCGCCCGCCTCGCCAACACCCTCGAACCGCTGGTCACCCAGGCCGAACGCGATGGCCAGCCGGTGCGCCTGGTCGCCCATTCGATGGGCGGCCTCGTCGTGCGCGCGATGATCGCCGACGGCGGCGCCGGCGGCGCGCTGTGGCAGCGCATCATCCGCCTGCCGGGCAGCCGCTTCCTGATGCTCGGCACGCCGAACCTCGGCTCCTACGAGGCGGTGCGCTGGCTGACCGGCTGCAACCCGACGCAATCCAAGCTCGCGCTGCTCGACATCACCCAGAGCACCGACCAGATCATCGGCCTCGTTGCGCGCTACCCCGGCCTGCTCGAACTGCTGCCCTTCGCCCCGGACGACCCCGACTTCGCCGACGCCGGCCGCTGGCAGAAGCTGCGCCAGGAAACCGCCGCCGCCTGGCCGACTGCCGAGCCGGCCGTGCTGCAGGAAGCGGCGGCGACCTGGAAGCTGCTGCGCGCGGCGCCGCCCGATCCGCGCCACATGGTCTATGTCGCCGGCTGCCAGCCGGCCACCGTGATCGATTACCAGTTGAGCGCCGGCAACGACTGGTGGCCTCCGGAGCGCAAGCGCCTCGAATTCATCGCCACGCGCGATGGCGACGGCACCGTGAGCTGGCAATCGGGCCGCCTCGCCGGCGTGCCGACCTGGTACGTCGAGGACACCGCGCACGACGCGCTGTGCGCCCAGCCCAAAGCCTTTCCCGGCTACCTCAACCTGCTGGTCAATGGCCAGACCGCGCTGCTGCCGCCGAGTCCGCCGGCCCGCACGCGCGCCGCCAGCGCCGCCGAACGTTTCGTGCTGCCGCCGGCGCCGCCGACCGACAGCATCCCGGCTGCGGTCGACATCGCCGGCTTCGGCTTTTCCGGCAGCGGCCCGCTGGCCGCGGAAACGGAGACGCGCCCGGCGCCGACGATCGAGGTCGCCATCCGCCACGGCAGCCTGGCCTATGCCCGGCACCCGGTCGTCGTCGGCCATTACCAGGGCGACACCGTGGTCAGCGCCGAAGCTGCGCTCGACCAGCAACTGGGCGGCGCCCTCACCCGCCGCGTCGACCTCGGCATCTACCCCGGCCCGCTCGGCACTCATGCGGTCGTCCTCAACGAGTCGGCGCAGGCCAGGCCCGCCGGCGCCATCGTCGTCGGCCTCGGCCAGGTCGGCGGGCTGAGTCCAGGCCAACTCGAGGAATCGCTGCGCGTCGCCCTGCTCGATTTCGCGCTCGATGTCGTCCGCTGGCCGGACAAGCGCTTCGGCGACGACGGCCGGCCGCGCTCGGCGGCGGTCACCTGCCTGCTGATCGGCACCGGCGCCGGCGGCCTGCCGGTCGGCGATGCGCTGGAAGCCATCCTGCGTGCCGCGGTCGCCGCCAACCGCCGTCTCGCCGAACTGGAACTCGACGGGCGGGTGCTGATCGACCACCTCGAATTCCTCGAACTCTATGAGGACGTCGCCATCCTGGCCGCCGACGCCTTGACCCGCGTCCTGCAGAACGCGGCGCTGGCCGCTGCCGTGCGCTGGCCGGCCGGCGCCGTCGAGTCCGGCCAGGCCGGGCGCCGGCGGGTGCGCTTCGCCGAGGCGCCCGAGTGGTACCAGCGGCTGGAGATCTTCGAGGATAGCGGGCGCCTGCGCTTCGTGTTCACCACCGACCGGGCGCGCGCCGAGGAAACCCTGGCCACCGGGCAGCTTGCCTTGGTCGACAGCTTCGTGCGCATCGCCAGCCGCGATACCGGACAGAATTCGGAAGTCGCCAAGACGCTGTTCGAAATGCTGCTGCCGCTGCGCCTGCGCGAACAATCGGCGCAGCAAGGCAACCTGGTCCTCATGGTCGACCGGCACTCGGCGCGCTATCCGTGGGAACTGCTGGAAAACCGCTGGGCCACCGGCGAACGGCCGCCGGCCGTGGCTGCCGGCTGCGTGCGCCAGTTCCGCACCCTCGAATTTCGTCAGCGGCCGCTACATGGCTCGGTCAATACCGCACTGATCATCGGCAACCCCGACCTCGCCGGCGCGCCGGAATTTGCCGACCTGCCCGGGGCGCGCGAGGAGGCGCGGCAGGTCGCCGAGCAACTCGCCGCCGCCGGCTACGACGTCAGCGACTGTATCGACCAGGCGGCAACGCCGATCATGGAAGCCCTGCACAAGGATAGCTGGCGCATCCTCCACCTCGCTGGCCACGGCGTCCACGAATTCGCGCGCAGCGGCGGGCCGGACGCGGGCAGGATTTCCGGCATGGTGATCGGCGCCGCCAGTTTCCTGACCCCCGGCGACATCGCCCAGATGCGCTTCGTGCCCGAACTGGTCTTCATCAACTGCTGCCATCTCGGCCGCGTCGATGGTGCGCGCGACCTCGACCGCCTCGGGCTGGCCGCCAACCTCGGCGAGGAATTCATCCGCATGGGCGTGCGCGCCGTCATCGCCGCCGGCTGGGCCGTCGACGACCGCGCCGGGCAGGCCTTCGCCGCCACCTTCTACCGCGGCATGCTGGCCGGCGAGCCCTTCGGCGAGGCGGTACGCGCCGCCCGCGAAGACGTGTGGACGCGCTGCCCGGACGTCAATACCTGGGGCGCCTACCAGTGCTACGGCGACCCCGATTTCCGCTTCCACCGCGAGGGTGGCGCGGTGCAACGGAGCTGGCCGAATTTCGGGACGCCGCACGAGCTGGTCGCCGAACTGGAAAACCTGGCCGCCGACCTGCGCGCCGGCAGCCACGACGAAGGCGGTGGCCGCATCGCCCGTCGCCTGGCCCGCATCCCGCCCAGCCAGTCCACCGCCTGGCTGGCGCGCGGCGACGTCGGCGCCGCGCTCGGCCTCGCCTGGGGCGAAATCCGCGACTGGGAAAAGGCCTGCGCCTGGCTGGAAAAGGCGCTCACCGCCGACAAGGGCGAATG
>JAFLDQ010000195.1 GCA_017302355.1 Dechloromonas sp. | reverse complement strand
GCCTGAAGCGCCCCGGCGCCTGGTGGCGCGCCGCCAACGCTGAACACATGCTGGCGCTACGTCTCAATCGTGCCAATAGGCAGTGGCTTGCGTACTGGGCGCGCCAGGCGAGTCACGGTGTGAGTCAGGCGGCTTGCGAAAACACATCAGTTTGCATCGCACCCCCCGCCAGCGGCTTCTTCTCACTGGGCGAACGCTCGCGCTATCATATTGGTTTTGACTGCCTGGTTCACTCTTGCGACCACCGCCTGCCACTCGCCGACCAAGGCGCACCACGCCTTCACCCGCTCGCGCGTCTGCGGGCGCTGTTCGCCGCCTGCCGGGCGGCGGCGCAATGCAGTTCGCCATGTCGCCGGGATGGCTCCCTTCCCGGCTGGCCGAATGATCGCTGACCATGCCAACGATTCCTGGAAGATTCACACACTTTGAGTAAGGAAGCCGCAAATGCTCGACCATGCTGAGATCATCGCCCTTTGCCGGGCGGAACACGGTGACCCTTATGCGGTCCTCGGAATGCACACCGACGCCGACGGTGGGCTGTGGGTTCGCAGCCTGCAACCGGGAGCGCTCTCGGTGACCGTCCTGGACGCCAAGACCGGAAACCCGGTTGCCGAACTGAAGCACATCGAGATCGAGGAAGTCGAAGGCTACTTCGAAGGGCCGATGTCACGCCGCCGCAACAGCTTTCCCTACCGCCTGCGGATCGTCTGGCCAGAGGGAGTCCAGGAAACCGATGACCCGTACCGCTTTCCGACGGTGCTCGGGGAAATGGATGTCTGGCTGCTGGCCGAAGGCTCGCATCTGCGGCCCTTCGAGCGTCTCGGCGCGCATCTGTGCGAGATCGACGGCGTTGCCGGGACGGTCTTCGCCGTCTGGGCGCCGGACGCGCAGCGGGTCAGCGTCGTCGGCGATTTCAATACCTGGGACGGTCGTCGCCACCCGATGCGGCTGCGCCGGGAATGCGGGGTCTGGGAGATCTTTCTGCCGGGAGTTGGCGCCGGCGCGCACTACAAATACGAAATCCGCTCGCACGAAGGTTACCTGCTGCCGCTCAAATCCGATCCCTATGGCTTTCAGGCGGAAATGCGACCATCGACGGCATCGATCGTCTGCGCCCTGCCGCAACCCGTGGAACCCGCGCCGGTAGCGGCCGGAGACGAACTGGGCGCACCCCTGTCGGTCTACGAGGTGCATCTGGCCTCGTGGCGGCGGGCTGACGACGGCGGTTTTCCGGACTGGCAGCGGCTGAGCGAGACCCTGATCCCTTACGTGGTCGACCTCGGCTTCACGCATCTCGAACTGCTGCCGGTTTCCGAGCACCCCTTCGACGGCTCCTGGGGCTACCAGCCGCTGGGGCTGTACTCCCCGACGGCCCGTCATGGCGACCCGACCGGTTTCCGCAACTTCATCCATTCCTGCCATGACGCGGGACTGCGCGTCATCGTCGACTGGGTGCCGGCGCACTTTCCGACCGACGAACACGGTCTCGGCCGCTTCGACGGTACCGCGCTGTACGAGCACGCCGACCCGCGCGAGGGCATGCATCAGGACTGGGGCACCCTGATCTACAACTTCGGCCGCCGCGAAGTCAGCAACTACCTGATCGGCAACGCGCTCTTCTGGATCGAACGCTACGGCGTCGACGGCTTGCGCGTCGATGCCGTCGCCTCGATGCTCTACCGCGATTACAGCCGCGAAGAGGGGCAGTGGCTGCCGAACGTGCATGGCGGCCGCGAGAACCTCGAGGCCGTCGCTTTCCTGCGCCGCATGAACGAGGTGCTTGGCCAGGAGCACCCCAACGCTTCCACCTATGCCGAGGAGTCGACCGCCTGGCCGATGGTCAGCCGTCCACCGGAGATGGGCGGCCTCGGTTTCCACTACAAGTGGAACATGGGCTGGATGCACGACGTTCTCGATTACATGACCAAGGATCCGGTGCATCGCCGCTATCACCACAATCAGCTCAGCTTCGGAATGATGTACGCCTACACCGAGAACTTCATCCTGCCGCTGTCGCACGATGAAGTGGTGCACGGCAAGGGCTCGCTGCTCGGCAAGATGGCCGGCGACTACTGGCAGAAATTCGCCAACCTGCGTGCGCTGTATGGCTACATGTGGGCGCATCCGGGCAAGAAGCTGCTGTTCATGGGTGGCGAGATCGGCCAGTGGAACGAGTGGAATCACCACGCCTCGCTCGACTGGGGGCTGCTCGACTTTCCCAGCCACACCGGGATACGCAACCTCGTTCGCGACCTCAATGGCATCTATCGCAGCAACCCGGCGTTGCACCAGGTAGATTTCGAGCCGGCCGGTTTCGAATGGATGGCCGCCGACGATGCCGATTGTTCGGTGGTCGCCTTCGTCCGCTGGTCGCGCGACCGTTCGCGGGCCATCCTCTACGTCGGCAACTTCACGCCGGTCGTTCGCCATGGCTACCGGATCGGCGTGTCCATGCCGGGGCGGTATGTCGAAAGGATCAACACCGATTCGGAGTATTACGGCGGCAGCAACGTCGGCAACGGCTACGATCCGCTACCCGCCGAACCGGTGCCGGCGCACGGCCGCGAATGGTCGGTGAGTCTGACGCTGCCGCCGCTCGCCGCGCTGTACTTCGAATGGATCCCCTGAGCGAAGGCAGCGCTCTCGAAACCGGGCGGCCTTGGCCGTTCGGCGCCCGTTGGGACGGACGCGGCGTCAACTTCGCGCTCTTTTCGGCGCACGCCGAAGCGGTCGAATTGTGCATCTTCGAGGGCACGCGGATGCGCACGCTGCCTTTGCGCGAAGCGACCGATCAGGTCTGGCACGGCTATCTCGCCGGTGCGGGACCGGGACTGCGCTACGCGTACCGGGTGCATGGCCCCGACGCACCAAAGCGCGGCCAGCGCTTCGATGCCCGGCGCCTGTTGCTCGATCCCTACGCGCGCGAAGTGGCAGGCCACTTTTCCTGGCGGAAGCATCCTGATCCGGCGGACTGCCTGACGGCCGTTGTCGTCGACGAACGATTCGACTGGGGCGACGACGCCCCGCCGGCGATACCCCTGGCGGCCACGGTTCTCTACGAAGCGCATGTCAAGGGAAGCACCCGGCAACATCCCGGCGTTCCCGAATTGCTGCGCGGCACCTACGCCGGCCTCGCCACCCCGGCGATGATCGAACATTTCCTGCGGCTCGGCGTCACCGCCATCAACCTGCTGCCGGTGTGCCACTTTCTCGACGAGAGGCATTTGGCGGACAAGGGTCTTGTCAATTACTGGGGCTACAACTCGCTCGCCTTCTTCGCGCCGGAACCGCGCTATGCGGCGCGGATCGACGGGCAGCCGGTGATCGCCGAGTTCAAGACAATGGTCCGCTCCCTGCACGCCGCCGGCCTCGAGGTCATTCTCGACGTGGTCTTCAACCATACCGCCGAAGCCGACGAGCACGGCCCGACCCTGTCGTTTCGCGGCATCGACAACCTGAGCTATTACCGCCTGCCGCCCGGCCATCCCGCGGGTTACGAGAACTTCAGCGGCTGCGGCAACACCTTCAATCTCGCCCACCCGCGCGTTCTGCAACTGGTCGTGGATGCGCTGCGCTACTGGGTTGAGGTCATGCACGTCGACGGCTTCCGCTTTGATCTCGCCGCCACGCTTACCCGCGACAGCGCCTTTCTCGCCGCGCTCAGGCAGGACCCTTTGCTGCAGCGCGTCAAGCTGGTCGCCGAGCCCTGGGATGTCGGACCGGACGGTTACCACCTCGGCCGCTTTCTGCCGGGCTGGAGCGAATGGAACGACCGCTTCCGCAACGACGTCCGCGCCTTCTGGCTGACGCGCGGGGCAGGTGTCGGACAACTGGCGCAACGGCTCGCCGGGTCGAGCGAAATCTTCGGCGCCAACGGACGCGCGCCCCAGGCCGGAATCAACTACATCGCCGCGCATGACGGCTTCACTCTGCGCGATCTCGTCAGCTACCAGAAGAAGCACAATGAACTCAATGGCGAGGACAATCGCGACGGCCACGGCCACAACCTGTCCAAGAACTGCGGCGAGGAGGGCGAGACCGACGATCCGGCAGTCCTCGAAAAACGCCGGCGCCTGCAGCGCGCGCTTCTCGCCACGCTGATGTTGTCCCAGGGCGTGCCGATGCTGCTGGGCGGCGATGAGCTCGGACGCACGCAGGCCGGCAACAACAACGCCTATTGCCAGGACAATGCGCTAAGCTGGCTCGACTGGAAGAACGCCGATGCCGATTTGATCGACTTCGTCGCCGGCCTGATCGGCTTGCGCCGACGTTTTCCGCAACTTAGGCGACGCCGTTGGCTGACCGGCGCGGCGACTGGCGATGGGCCGCCGGATGCGGTCTGGTGGCATCCCGCGGGCAGACCGATGCGCAACGCCGACTGGGAGTCGAAAAAACTGGGCGCCCTCGGTCTGCAGCTCGCCCCCGACCCGCCAGCCGCGGGCAGCGGGCCGGAGGGCGAAACCTTGCTCTGCCTGATCAACCGCGACAACGTCCCGGTCCCCTTCCTGCTGCCGGCAGGCGCCTGGCAACAGATCTGCGACAGCAGCGCCCCCGCACCCTTCGCCATCCACCTGCGCGAGAAAATGACGCCGGTGGAGGCACGCAGCGTGCAGATTCTCGGGATGGGAAGACGCTTCCAGCAGGATCGCACGGAAGCCGACTGACGGATCCGTCGCCAGCCACGCATCCGCGCGATTCCGTTACCGCCGCTGCTCCTCGCCGTCCCGAGGATCTCCGGCTGCCGCCCGCCAGGCGCATGGACGGACAACGGCGAGCACTCAACCAGACGCGAGAACTCCGGCCAGCGGAGTGCGCCAGAACGATGTCACGCCGACGAGAGCGGGCGCGAACACCGCGCCGGACAACCCGGCCTGTCACGGTCGACGCCGGATTCAGGGCAAATTTCAGCCGCCGGTCACGAGCGCTTCCGGAATTTCGAAGCGCTCGGCGTCGCCGAAGCGGACGATGGTGAACTCGCTGCGGCGCTCGAAGACCGGCGCCTCCGGCGAATCCGCGGCGACCACCTCATGCCTGACAAAGAGGATGCGCCGCTTCAACCCCTCGCCCCAGCGCACCTCGACCGTCGCCGTCCCGTCAAAGCCGCGCCGGATGACGAAGGCGTCGCATTCCGTGCCCTTGGGCGCGAACGGCGCCGTACAGACGACCTTCGTTGAAGCATGGTACGGCGTGCCGGAAATCAGCGGGTCCTGCGCGGCAGGCGTCGCCGCCAGCGCCTGGCCGGTGACGCCGACGGTCAGCGTGTAGCGTGCCACCTCGTTGCGCCGCGCGGCGCCGCGCATCAGATAGACGCGGATGCCGTAGTCGCCGTCCGTCGGCACAACCCCGGAGAACCGCTCGCCGGACATGCTGCCGACAAACATCGCGACATCGCCGCCGTCCGGCGGGAGGATGTTGAAATGGTTGGAGCCGTTGCCGGTCTTCATCGCGACGCTCAGCGTCTGCCCGGCGCCGGCGCGCACCAGATAGTCGACATAATGGCGGCCCTTGACCTGGCCCTTGATGAGCGTCGATTCCGCGCCCGCGGCAAACTGGACGCGCTCGCTGCGGCGATTGGGATCGTTTGGAGATGCTACAACCTGTTGTGCAGCAATCAACGCGACGACAACCCCAAACAGTACTCTATTCACGTTGGCCCTCTCACGCCAAGCATTGTTCCAATAACTGCGACGAACTCCGACTAGCCCTCTTCGATCTGTTTCAATGTCTTCCCTGTCGAATCCTTCCAGACAGTAAGGCCGTTCGCCCCGCCCCCATG
>JAFLDQ010000194.1 GCA_017302355.1 Dechloromonas sp. | reverse complement strand
ATCCCTGAGATTCGTCATGACCACCCTGATCTGCGGTTCGCTCGCCTTCGACAACATCATGGTCTTCCCCGACCGCTTCAAGAACCACATCCTGCCGGAGCAGATCCACATCCTGAACGTTGCCTTCATGGTTCCCGAGATGCGCCGCGAATATGGCGGCTGCGCCGGCAACATCGCCTACAACCTCATGCTGCTCGGCGGCGAGCCGCTGATCATGGCGACGGTCGGCGATGATGCCGGGCCCTACCTCGAGCGCCTGGACCGCCTCGCGCTCCCGCGGACGCATGTGCGCCATGTCCCGGGCAGCTTCACTGCCCAGGCGTTCATCACGACCGATCTCGACGACAACCAGATCACCGCCTTCCACCCGGGCGCCATGAGCTTCTCGCACCTGAACAAGGTCGTCCACGCCCAATCGGCCAGCCTCGGGATCGTCGCGCCGGATGGACGTGAAGGCATGATGCAGCACGCCCGCGACTTCGCGGCGGCCGGCGTTCCCTTCATCTTCGATCCGGGTCAGGGGATGCCGATGTTCAGCGGCGACGAACTGCTCGACTTCATGCGTCTGGCGAGTTACGCCTGCTTCAACGACTATGAGGCGAAGTTGCTAAGCGACCGTACCGGGTCCAGCCTGGAACGCCTGGCCGACGAAGTGGAGGCGCTGATCGTGACGCGCGGCGGCGAGGGTTCGGAAATTCTTGCCGGCGGCCGGCGCTACGAGATTCCCTGTGTCGAGGCCGATCGCATCGTCGACCCCACCGGTTGCGGCGACGCCTATCGCTCCGGCCTGCTCTACGGCATCGCCAACGGTTTTGACTGGCTGCGCACCGGCCGGCTGGCTGCCGTGATGGGGGCGATCAAGATCGCCCACCGCGGCGGTCAGAGCCACCAGCCCAGTCGCGAGGAGATCGGCGAGCGCTACCGGCGGGCATTCGGTGCGCTGCCGTGGTAGCCAGTTGCGGGAAATCGCAATCAACTTCAGACAAGATGCCGGCAACAGGCGTGTTCGACCGGTTTTCCGCGGCCGCTGGCGGCGGCCGGATTGAACCAGCAAACCCCGGTTGACCGCCTGTCCTTCTCCCGCACGGCCGATGTACCCCGACCTTCTTCCGCTGGCTGCACTGCACCCGCCGGGGGAGTGCGCCACGTCCCCGCTGCCAGGCCCGAACGCGCCAGCACGAACGCCCGACTGAGGTCTCCGGGTTGAACGAAGCCACTGCCCTGCTACGCGCCTTCCGGCTGGTCCGCCTCGCGCTGGCGATGATCTGGGCCTTCGTCGTCGCGCTTTGCCTTTTTCCGCTCTGCCGTGACGCGACCCGCCTGCGCCTCAAGACCGGCGTCGGTCGCGGCATCATCCATGCGCTCGGTGTCCGGCTTGATGTCGATCTGACCCATGCCGTTCCCGGCGCGCTGATTGTCGCCAACCACGTCTCATGGATCGACATCTTCGTAATAAATGCGGTCCTGCCGGCGGCCTTCGTGTCGAAGGAGGAGGTCCGCCGCTGGCCGTTGGTCGGTCTGCTGGCGGCGCGCAGCGAAACCGTGTTCCTGCGTCGCGGCAGCCGGGGTCACGCCCGGATCATCAACCAGCAAGTGGCCGACATACTGGGCAAGGGCAATCACGTCGCCGTCTTTCCCGAGGGAACGACCACCGACGGCACCCACCTGCTGCACTTCCATGCCGCGCTGATCCAGCCGGCGCTCGTCATCGGGCGGCCCGTCCTGCCGCTGGCCATTTCCTACTGGGAGGCCGACGGAAGCCGCAGTCTCGCCCCGGCCTATGTCGGTGATGTCTCGCTGGCCCAATGCCTGCGGGCGATCATCGGGCGCCGGGGTCTGGTTGCGCGTGTCGCTGCCTGCCCGGCGCTGGGTCTGCACGGCGAGGATCGCCGTCAGGTGGCGGCATTGGCGCGCGAGGCGATCTGCGCCGGCGCCCGGATTGACCGTCCGACATGAGCGGGGTCCCGGCGTCGATTCGGGGAAACTTTTCCGGAGGCTTAGCACTCTCAGACTGCGAGTGCTAGAATAAACATCTACGTTCAAGGAGATCCGTACGCCATGACCCATGCCCTGACTTTCCCCACCGTCTCGACCGTCGGCAGCATCGATGCCTATATCCAGGCAGCGAATCGCTACCCGATGCTTTCCGAGACCGAGGAAACGCGGCTGGCCGAGCGCTTCCGCGACGACGGCGACGTGGAAGCGGCGCGTCAACTCGTCCTCTCGCATCTTCGCCTCGTCATCTCGATCGCCCGCGGCTATCTCGGCTACGGCCTGCCGCATGCCGACCTGATCCAGGAAGGCAACATCGGTCTGATGAAGGCGGTCAAGCGCTACGACCCGGCGCGCGGCGTGCGTCTGGTGTCGTTTGCCATGCACTGGATCAAGGCCGAGATTCATGAATACATCCTGAAGAACTGGCGGCTGGTCAAGGTCGCGACGACCAAGGCGCAGCGCAAGCTGTTCTTCAACCTGCGCAGCCTGAAGAACGACTATGAAGGCGTCGATACGCTGTCCGGCACGCAGGCGGCCGAGGTCGCGGCACGGCTCGGCGTCAAGCGGGAAGAGGTCGTCGAAATGGAGACCCGGCTGACCGGTCGCGATCTGGCGCTCGAAGGCAACGCCGACGACGGCGACGAGGCCTTCGCCCCGATCGACTATCTCGCCGATTCGCGCTACGAACCGACCCGCATGCTGGAGAACAAGGCGGCCGCGCGCCTCCAGAATGAAGGTCTGCACGAGGCGTTGCAGGAACTCGATCCGCGCAGCCGCCGCATCGTCGAGGCGCGCTGGCTGCATGACGGCGAAGCCGCGACCCTGCACGAGCTGGCAGCCGAATTCGCCGTTTCCGCCGAGCGCATTCGTCAGATCGAGGTCAAGGCGCTGCAGAAGATGCGCGGGGTGCTGGCCACCTGACCGGGGCAGGCGCGCACAAGAAACGAAGGGGAGCCGATGGCTCCCCTTTCTTCTGGCCGAGGTGCCGATCAGTCGGCCGGCCGCTCAAGCGGTTTGGTGGAGGGCGGGTTGTTGAAGTGCAGGCCGAAGGAGAACACCTCTTTCGAGCAGACATCGATGCAGCGCCCGCAGTTGGTGCAGTTCGCCGCCAAGATCACCGGGCCGACGCCCTTTTCCTCGCCCTTGAGCGCCGGTCGTATGACCTGCGGTTCCGGGCAGACCTCGAAGCAATCCATGCAGTCGTTGCACGCGGAACGTTGCGGCGCGGAAACGCGGACCGGACTCCAGCGCCCGAGCAGGCTGTAGAAAGCGCCCACCGGACAGAGTCGGCCGCACCAGCCGCGGCTCATCACGAAGAGATCGAACAGGAAGACGGCGACGACCACGGTCCACGCCGCCCCCAAGCCAAAAATCAGTCCGCGGTGCAGCATCGATACCGGATTGATCAGTTCCCAAAGCACGACGCCGGTCGCCGCCGAGCCGGCCAGCGTCATGCCGAGAATCCAGTACCGGGTATTGCGCGAAAGGTGCGCGCTGCCCTTGATCCCGAGACGGTCACGCAGCCAGCCGGCGGCGTCGGTCACCGGATTGACCGGGCAGACCCAGCTGCAATACGCCCTGCCGCCCACCAGCAGGTAGAACGCAACGACGATGGCGACGCCGATCCACCCGAGCTTCTCCGGGAAATGGCCGGTCATCGCCGCCTGGAGGGCGACGTAGGGGTCGGTCAGCGGCAGGAAATCCAGCGTGTGGCTGTAATTCAGGTTCCCTTTGACGATCCAGATGCCGGCCAGCGGACCGGCGAGAAAGAGGGCCAGGATGCCGAACTGCGAGAAGCGGCGCAACAACAGCCACTTGTTCGCCCGCAACCCGCCCTTGACCGCGACCGCCTCGGCGCCGATGCGCTTGCCGCTCATGGCTTGCCCTCCGGCCCCGGCGGCGGGCCCGATATGATGCCTCCCTCGGCCCCGACGAGACCGCGCGCCGGCGCTCTCTGCCCGCTGGCCGGGTCGTAATGGCCGGGCAGCGTCGCGCCTTCCGGCAGTCGATCGGGCAGATCGATCATCTTCGATTCGTCGATCAGCGAACGGCCGGCCTTGTTCTGTTCCTCCCAGCCCAGGCGATAGTGGTGGCCCAGTTCGCCCTTGGCCAGCCTGGGCGGCAGGATGCGGATCGCCGCTTCCTCGAGAACGCAGGACTTCTCGCACTTGCCGCAGCCGGTGCAATGTTCGGAATGGACGGTCGGCAGGAACATGGCGTGGCGGCCGGTCCGCGGATTGGGCAACTTCTCCAGCGTGATCGCCTTGTCGATCACCGGACACACCCGGTAGCAGACGTCGCAGCGCAGGCCAAGGAAATTGAGACAGGTCTCGTGGTCGATCAACACCGCGATGCCCATCTTCGCCTGGTTGATGTCGGTCAGCCGATGGTCGAGCGCGGTCGTCGGACAGGCCTTGACGCAGGGAATGTCCTCGCACATCTCGCAGGGAATGCTGCGCGCCGTGAAGAAGGGCGTACCGGTGGCGACCGGGGTTTCCGGCCTGGCGAGTTCCAGGGTGTTGTACGGGCAGTCGCGCACGCACATGCCGCAACGGATGCAGGCGCCGAGAAAATCCTCCTCGGCGAGGGCGCCTGGCGGACGCAGGGCGAGCGCTGGCAGTGCTTTCGACTGCTTGGCATACAGCCCGAGGCCGAGGCCGAGCATGCCGACACCGCAGGCCATCCTCGCGCTGTCGAAGAGAAACTGGCGGCGGCCGGCCGCCTTCTTCGAAAATTTTCCGTCTTTCACCATCATGTCCGCCGCAGGTTGTCCGGCGGGGCGTTCGCCCGGCCTGATTGCCGTTTCCCGGCTTGCCCTGTCGCCCGCCACCTTACTCCATCAGCGTTGACGAATACTTGGCCTGGATCAAATGGAAATGAATTCGCCGGCTGGCGAGGCGAAAAGCCGCCGGAAGTCAGAGGCGCGGCAGCACGGCCCGCGATGCCGCCGCGCACTGGGCGGCAACCTCGTCCGCCGGCAGCGAGCGCAGGTCCGCCAAGACTCGGGCGATGCGCGGCAGTTCGGCGGGTGAATTGCGGCCACCGCCCAGCCACGCCGGTGGAATGTCCGGCGCATCGGTTTCGAGGACGATCGCCGCCAGCGGCAGTTCGGCTGCCAGCCTGCGGATGCGGGTCGACCCGGAAAAGGTCATGGCGCCGCCGAAGCCGAGCTTGAAGCCGAGCTTGATGAACTCATCGGCCTGCTGGCGGCTGCCGTTGAAGGCGTGGGCGATGCCGCCGGCCACCCGGATCCGCCGCAGGTGCCCGAGAATCCGGTCGATCGCCCGGCGGACGTGCAGCAGCACCGGCAGGCCGAACTCGCGGGCGAGTTTCAGTTGCTCGACGAAAAAGAACTCCTGGCGCGCCGGGTCGCCGTCGGTGACGTGGAAGTCGAGCCCGATCTCGCCGACGGCCACCGGCTGCTCGCATTCCAGCCAGTCGCGCAGCACGGCCAGGCCGGATTCCCGCGCCCGCATCACGCGCAGCGGATGGATGCCGTAGGCGGCGACACAGCCCGCATAGCGTTCGACGGCGGTCTTGACCTTCGGGAAGCCGTCGACCGCAACCGCCGGTACGACGATGCGCTCGACGCCGCCGGCCAGCGCCGCCGCATGCACCGCGTCACGGTCGGCATCGAATTCGGCGGCGTCGAGGTGACAGTGGGTATCGATCAGCATCCGAGGAAAGGAAAGTCCGGCTTCGGACGGCGACCGCCGATCAGGTCGGCGAGGGCGGCGGCCGAGCCGCAGGCCATGGTCCAGCCGAGGGTGCCGTGGCCGGTGTTGAGCCACAGTCCGGGATAGCGGGTGCGGCCGATGCACGGGACGTT
>JAFLDQ010000193.1 GCA_017302355.1 Dechloromonas sp. | reverse complement strand
GCGAGCGTCAGGGGGTCTGGCTGGGCGAGTATTTCGGCGAACGGGGAATCGCGTTCGATCGCGTGGTGACCGGTTCGCTGCGGCGCCATCGGCAGACCGCCGACGCCATCTTTCGCGGCCTGGGAAGTGCCGCAAGTTACGATGAGGATCCCGGGCTCAACGAGTACGACTTCCATGCGCTCTACGGCGCTCTCGGTGACGACCGGAGGGAGTTGAAGGCCCTGGCCGGCGGCGGCAGGCACGATTTCTACAAGGGACTGAAGCAGGTTCTGCGGCTGTGGTCGGAAGACGCCATCGATGGTCCGCTTCCCGAAACTTGGGAAGAGTTCCAGCAACGCGTGTCGGCCGCCCGCCTGAACATCCAGGGCCGCGGCGGCAAGCGGGTTCTGGTCGTCAGTTCCGGCGGGCCGATGGGCGCCTTCGCCCAGCAGGTCATGCAGGCACCCGCGAGCACCGCGATCGAGCTGAACATGCAGATCAGGAATACGGGTATCTGCCAGTACTTCTTCAACGCCGAGACCTGCCATCTGGCGAGCTTCAACGCCATCCCGCACCTCGATCTTCCGCAGCGCCGGGATTGCGTCACTTACGGATGAACATCGTCCCGCAGGCATCGATCATGACCCAACACATTCACCAGTTCGATACAGACAGGCTGGCCCGCTATCTCGAGGCCGCCATTCCCGGGTTCACGGGGCCGCTGGTGGCGACGAAGTTCGCCGGCGGCCAGTCCAACCCGACCTTTCTGCTCGAAACGCCAAGCGGACGCTATGTGTTGCGCCGCCAGCCGCCGGGGGAGCTTCTGAAGTCGGCACACGCGGTCGACCGCGAGTTCCGCGTCCTCGTGGCGCTGGCCGGTAGCGATGTACCCGTGCCCCGCGCCTACCACCTCTGCGAGGACCGGGATGTCATCGGCAGCATGTTCTATGTCATGGGGTTCGCGGAGGGGCGGATCTTCTGGGATCCTGCGCTGCCGGAGCTCGACCGGAGCGCGCGGGCGCCCATCTATTCGGCGATCGTGGAAACGCTGGCGGCGCTGCACAAGGTTGACGTCGATGCCGTCGGGCTTGCCGACTACGGCCGCGCCGGGAACTATTTCGAACGCCAGATCGGTGTGTGGACCAAGCAGTACCGGGCATCGGAAACCGGGCACCTGGAGGCGATGGAAACCCTGATCGAATGGTTGCCGGCCAATTGTCCGCTGGATGACGGGCCGCCGACGCTGGTGCATGGCGACTTCCGGATCGACAACCTGATCTTCGCTGCGGTCGACCCGAAAATCATCGCGATTCTCGACTGGGAGCTGTCCACGCTGGGCAATCCGCTGGCCGATCTCGCGTATTTCTGCATGTGCCTGCGCCTGCCGTCGGTCGGACACATTCCCGGTCTGTTGGGGAAGGATCGCGGCGAACTTGGCGTGCCGGACGAGGAAACCATCGTCCGTCGCTACTGCGAGTTGCGCGGCATCCCCGGCATTGCCCACTGGAATTTCTACCTGGCATTCAGCTTCTTCCGCCTGGCGGCGATCGCCCAGGGCGTCAAGAAGCGCGCCCTCGGCGGCAATGCCTCGAGCGCCAGGGCCGGTCAGGTGGGCGACATGACGGTGCATCTGGCAGAGGCCGCCGCCGCCCTGATTCAAACAACGAATTGATATGGAGCCGTCGATGAGCACGAAATTGTTCGATCTGAACGGGAAGATCGCGTTGGTGACCGGCGCCAGCCGCGGCATCGGCGAGGCCATCGCCAGCCTGCTGGCGGAGCAGGGAGCGCACGTGATCGTTTCCAGCCGCAAGCAGGCTGACTGCCAGGTCGTCGTCGACAGGCTGCGGGCGGCCGGACTGAGCGCCGAAGCCCTGGCCTGTCATGTCGGAAGCATGGATGACATCGCGAATGCCTTTGTGCACATCCGGTCCACGCATGGCCGTCTCGACATCCTCGTCAATAACGCGGCGACCAATCCGTATTTCGGCCACGTCCTCGATACCGATCTCAATGCCTACAACAAGACGGTCGACGTCAATGTCCGGGGCTATTTCTTCATGTCGATCGAGGCCGGCAGGATGATGCGCGAACAGGGCGGCGGCGCGATCGTCAACATCGCCTCGGTCAATGCGCTGCACCCCGGCGACCTGCAGGGGATCTACTCGATCACCAAGGCGGCGGTCGTGAATATGACGAAGTCCTTTGCCAAGGAGTGCGGGCCCCTGGGCATACGGGTCAACGCCGTGCTGCCAGGACTGACCAAGACCCGGTTTGCCGGCGCCCTGTTCGCCAACAAGCCACTTTACGACGAATGGATGGCCAGGGTCCCGCTGCGCCGGCATGCCGAGCCGCACGAGATGGCGGGCACGGTGCTCTACCTGGTTTCCGGTGCAGCGAGCTATACCAACGGCGAATGCATCGTCGTCGACGGCGGTCTGACGCTTTAGTGGCCGCGATGACTCTGGCAAGTGGCGTCGGACAGGTGGTGACCATCGGCGGCGCGGCCAGCGGTTTCGGCACCATGACTCGCGCCTGAACGAAAGGAAAGCGAATGGATTTCTCGTGTTCCCCCAAGGTCGAGGACCTGCGCCGCCGGGTTCGCGGATTCATGGACGACCACATCGTGCCGCGCGTGCGGCAATGGCATGAGGAAGTCCAGCGTGGCCGGTACCCCGTGTCCTTCATGGGCGATCTCAAGGCGCTGGCGAGGTCCGAGGGCCTGTGGAACCTGTTCCTGCCCCACCTCAGGGACGACGAGCCGGGTACGCGGCTGACCAATCTCGAGTATGCGCCGCTGGCCGAGATCATGGGCCGCGTCGGCTGGGCGTCCGAGGTCTTCAACTGCAATGCGCCCGATACCGGAAACATGGAACTGCTGCACATGTTCGCGACGCCCGAGCAGAATGCGGCCTGGCTGCAGCCGCTGCTGCGTGGCGAAATCCGTTCCGCCTTCGCCATGAGCGAGCCGGACGTGGCGTCGTCGGATGCCACCAACATCACCACCCTGATCGCCCGCGACGGCGATGACTACGTCATCAACGGGCGCAAGTGGTTCATCACCAATGCCGCCCATCCCGATTGCCGGATCTTCATCGTGATGGGCAAGACCGACCTGGCGGCGGATGCTTACCGGCAGCAGAGCATGGTCCTGGTGCCGCGCGATACGCCGGGGCTCGATGTCGTGCGTAACGTGAATGTCATGAACCACCATTCGCCGGAAGGGCACTGCGAGGTCGTCTTCCGCAATGTGCGGGTGTCGGTCGGAAATCTGCTCGGCGAGGAGGGGAGCGGCTTTGCGCTGGCCCAGGCGCGCCTCGGCCCCGGCCGGATTCACCATTGCATGCGCTCGCTCGGCGCCGCCGAACTGGCGCTGGAACTGATGATCGACCGTGCCCTGGAACGCAAGGCCTTCGGCAAGCAACTCTACCTGCATGGGACGATCGGCGAATGGATCGCCAGGTCGCGGATCGAGATCGACCAGGCGCGCCTGCTGGTCCTCAAGGCCGCCTGGACGATCGACAACGTCGGGGTCAAGGAAGCGCGCAAGGAGATTTCGATGATCAAGGCGCTGGTCCCGGGCGTGCATACCGCCGTGTGCGATCGCGCCATGCAGACTTTCGGGGCGATGGGCATCAGCCCGGACACGCCGCTGGCCGATCACTGGACCTGGGGCCGCGCGCTGCGCTTTGCCGATGGTCCGGACGAAGTGCATCTGCAGGCCATCGCGCGCATGGAAATCAGGAAGGGCAAGGAGAATCTCGGTTCGACCCTGCCTTATCTGACGCAGCCGGCGCGGCTCTAGCAGCCTGCCCCACAGATAACGAAACATGAAAACTTGTCTTTGCGCCGCCCGCTTCGTTGCTCATCCTCGCAATAGCTGCGGCTATTGCCGCGGTTCGCGCCTCGCCGGCAACGCAAATCCCGCATCTTCATTTTGTTCCGCAATCCATGGGGCAGGCTACCAGGTCGAACGGCGCGGTATCCGGCACCCGCAGCGGTCACGCCGCGGGCGAATCGCCATGGAGTCGAGGCGTCCGGGCCGCGAGGAACTTGCGGATTTCCTCGAACGCATCGCGCGCCTCGGTCAATTCCGGATAGAACATGTGCCAGACATGCACCACATGGTTCCACGTCTGGAGCTTCACCGGCGAGCCGGCCAGCCGGGCCTTGTTGAAGTAGCGGACACTGTCGTCGCGCAGCATCTCCACTTCGCTGGCATGGATCAGCAAGGGCGGAAGGTTCGACAGGTCGCCGAATACCGGCGAGATGACCGGGTCGCAGGGTCGCTTGCGGATCCGCAGGCAGGTCGCCCAGAGCAGCAGCGAGCGGGGAACCCTGGAAAGCGTCCGGAACATCGGGCCGAGCATGGCATCGGTCGCCAGATTGTCCTTGAGACTCGGGCTGCCGAAGGTGGCGTCGGTCTGCGGCGCCAGCGCGACCGCTGCGTCCGGCGCGCGCAGGCCCTGATCGCGACCCCAGGCGAGCAGTGACAAGGTCAGGTTGCCGCCGGCGGAGTCACCGGCGACGAACAGCACGCTTGCCGGCGCCGGACCGTCCGGCCCGGACTCGAGAATCCACCGGTACGCCGTCCGGCAATCCTCGATGCCCGCCATGCGCGGGTTTTCGGGCATCCGCCGGTAGTCGACCGCCAGCACCGCGCCACCGGTCATTTCCGAGAACCTGCTGGTGATGATGCGATGGCTTGCCGGGCTGCCCATGGTATAGGCGCCACCATGGATGTAGAGCGTTCTCGTGGCGGGGTCGGCCCCGGGCGCCAGGACCCACTCGGCACGGACGCCGCCGGCATCCACCGCGACGAACCGGGCGTCCAGCCGGCGGTCGGCGAACATCGTGTCCAGGTAGTCGCGCAGCACGGGAAGTTGCCGGGCGCGCGGGGTGTTCCCGAGGATCGCGGTAACGCCGCTGAGCGACTCGATGACCGCGCGGTGTTCGTCATTGGGGTGGTCGCCGGTCGAGAAGCTTTGCCAGAGTCCAGCCGGCACATCGCTTCTAGGACGGTCGAAAGCGCGCAGGTCGGCGCCGCGCAAATACCAGGCGCCGATGAACCAGATGGCCGTGGCCGCCGCCAGTCCGGCAAAGATGGATTCAGTCAAGACAGGCTCCTCGATGATGATCGTCGATTTGCAACGGCGAATGGGCGGTCACTGGCCGGATTGCGCGGGTCCGCGGCATTCCTGGCTGAAGGCGGCAGCGACCGGCTTCATGAGCCGGCTTTCCGGGTTGTGAAAACAGGGGTTGATTGCGGGTCGACCGCAACACCGGCGCGGGCCGGATCGTGGAGCCGTCGCCGGGAGTTCACGGGGCGCCGGGAGGCCATTGGCTCCCGCTTCGGGTTCCGGCCCGGCGAAACCCGCCGCCTTGCAACGACGGACATGGTCAGCCGAGAAGTCTGAGCAGCCCGGGATAGACGTCGGGCAGCAGGCGTGACATCCAGAAGATCGTCGATGACCTGCTGCCGGTGATGATGCGCCGGTCGCCGTTGCGCAGGCCTTTCAGAATGTCGGCGGCGCAGACTTCCGGAGGCGTCACCAGCATCTTCTCGGCGAGTTCGGCAAATGCTCTGTCTTCGCTGCCGGCCGCCTGGCAATGTCGGGCCGCCTTGTGGATATTGGTCCGGATGCCGCCCGGATGGACACAGACGGCCCGCACCCCGGTGCCTTCAAGTTCGGACCACAGGCATTCGGTCAGGCCGCGTACGGCAAATTTCGACATGTTGTAGGCGCTCTGCGCCGGATAGCCCGAACTTTGACCCAATGGCTTGAAGAATCCGTTGCTTTTCATGAGGTTGCTGGTTTTCTGCGGAGGTGTTACTGGGTACGCGGCAGGTTGACCCCGAGCAGCTTGAAGGCTTTTTCCTGAAGCGGG
>JAFLDQ010000192.1 GCA_017302355.1 Dechloromonas sp. | reverse complement strand
GCATCGTCTCCGGCGCGACGGTTGGATGCGCGTCTTCCTGCATCTGCATATACTGCGGGTCAGGGAGGCCACCCCTCGAACGGGAAGCAGAAACCATGGACATGATCATCACATCAACCGCGTTCTCCGATCACGGCGCGATCCCCAGGACGTACACCTGCGAGGGCGGCGACGTTTCCCCGCCGCTTGCCTGGAGCGGAGTTCCCGCGACGGCGAGGAGCCTCGCGCTGATCGTCGACGATCCGGATGCGCCGGATCCCCGGGCGCCGCGCATGACCTGGGTGCATTGGGTCCTGTACAACCTGCCGGTCGGCGTCGCCGGGCTGCCCGAGGCGGTGCGGGCGCTGCCCGTCGGCACGCTGGAGGGCGTCAACGACTGGCAGCGCACCGGCTACGGCGGCCCATGCCCCCCGGTCGGGCGGCACCGCTACTTCCACAAGTTCTACGCGCTTGACGTGGTCCTGCCGGACCTCGGGCGGCCGGCCAAAAAGGCGCTGGAGCAGGCGATGAAGGGGCATGTCGTTGCCGAAGCGCGGTTGATCGGCACCTATCAGAAGGGCGGCTGACCGCGGGAATCGACAGGCGCCTTTTCCGGCAAACCCGCCTTGCGGCACGGAGTTGTCGCGGTCGACGCCCAAAAGCCGGCGATTTCCGGACGTTCCCCCGCTTGTGCACGGCGATGACCCGAGCACGAGGCCAACCGTCGAGTGGGCATTCCAGACAAAAAATGGTTACCGCGAGATTTTGCTTCCACGACGAACTCAACGACTTCCTGCTGCCCGGACAGCGCCGCCGGGAATTCGCGGTTCCCTGCGCGCGCAATGCCACCACCAAGCACATGATCGAGGCGCTCGGCGTGCCGCATACCGAGGTCGAAGTGATTCTGGTCAATGGCCAGGCGGCCGGGTTCGACCGCCTGCTGCGCGACGGGGATCGGGTGGCCGTCTTCCCCCGCATCGCTTCGTCCGGCGGCGAGCCGCCGCCGCGCCTGCGCGAGTGGCCGCTGCCGGTGATCCGCTTCGTCGCCGATTCCCATCTGGGCGGACTCGCCCGGCTGCTGCGCATGGCAGGCTTCGATACCTTGTACCGCAACGACTACCAGGACCGCGAGATCGCCGGCATTGCCGGCCGCGAAGGGCGTATCGCGCTGACGCGCGACCGCGACCTGCTCAAGCAGCGCGGCATCAGCCATGGCTGTTATGTGCATTCACTGAAGCCGGCGCGGCAGTTCGGCGAGATCGTGGCGCGGCTCGATCTGGCGCGCAGCTTCCGCCCGTTCACCCTTTGCCTGGAATGCAACGCACCGGTTCGGAAGATCGCAAAGGAAACGGTTTTCAATGAGTTGCCGGAATCAGTTAAAGTAAATCATGAAAATTTCACGATTTGCGATCATTGTCGTCGCATCTTCTGGGAGGGATCGCACTGGCGGCGGATGCGGCAATTGCTGGAGACGACGATCGCGCACGGCGGCGTTTCTCCGGGCGATCGCTGACACAGGAGGTCGGCTGCCGTGCCGGCCGACCGGACGCTTCAGCCCTTGATGCAGACCAGCGGCGCGAGGCGGGCGACTTTCCCGGCCAGCCCGGCGTGGTTGGAGGCATCGACCACGGCGCCGACGTCCTTGTAGGCAAGCGGCGCCTCCTCGGCGACGCCACGCCAGCTCGGGCTGCGAATCAGGATGCCGCGCGCCGCCAGATCGTCGATCAGCGCGCGGCCATTCCAGCGGCGCGTCGCCTCATGGCGGCTCATCGCGCGCCCTGCGCCATGGCAGGCCGAGGCGAAGGCGCGTTCCTCGGCCCCTGCCGCACCGGCGAGGATGTAGGACGCCGTCCCCATGCTGCCGCCGATCAACACCGGTTGCCCGACCGCCGCGTATTCGCCTGGCAACTCGGCGTGGCCGGGGCCGAAAGCCCGCGTCGCGCCCTTGCGATGCACGAACAGCCGGCGCCTGTGGCCGGCGACCAGGTGAGCCTCTTCCTTGCAGGTGTTGTGCGAGACGTCATGAAGCAGCGCCAGCCTGACGCCGGGAAATACCTCGGCGAAGGCCTCGCGCGCCAGGTAGGTAAGGATCTGCCGGTTGGCCAGCGCGCAGTTGATGGCGGCGCGCATGGCGCCGAGATAGCGCTGGCCGAGCGCGGACCGGATCGGGGCGCACGCCAGCTCGCGGTCGGGCAGGGCGATGCCGGCGGCCGGCGCCGCCGCCACCATCTCGCGCAGGTAGTCGGTGCCGACCTGGTGACCGAGGCCGCGCGAGCCGCAATGGATGCTGACCACGATGTCCCCGGCTGCCAGCCCGTAGGCGTGAGCGGCGGCGGCGTCGAATATCTCGCTGACCACCTGTACCTCGAGGTAGTGGTTGCCCGAACCCAGCGTGCCCATTTCGTCCCGCTGGCGCTTTCTGGCCAGTTCGGAGACGCAGGCCGGATCGGCGCCGGCGACCCGGCCGTGCTCCTCGATGTGCTCGAGGTCGGCAGGCGATCCGTAGCCCACCTGCACTGCCCAGCGCGCGCCCCCGTTGAGCATCGCTTCCATTTCCCTGGCGTCGAGCCGGATGCCGCCGGTGCTGCCGATGCCGGCGGGGATGCGGGCGAACAACACATCGGCGAGGCGCGCCTTGCGCTCTTCGACGTCGGCGAGTTTGAGACCGGTGTGCAGGGTGCGCACCCCGCAGGAGATATCGAAACCGACCCCGCCGGCGGAGACGACACCGCCGTCGTCGGCATCGAAGGCGGCAACGCCGCCGATGGGAAAGCCGTAGCCCCAGTGGGCGTCGGGCATCGTGTACGACGCCGTGACGATTCCGGGCAGGCTGGCGACGTTGGCCACCTGCTCGGCCACCTTGTCGTCCATCGCTTCGAGCAGATCGCGCGACGCGAAGATCACCCCCGGCACCCGCATGCGGCCGATGGCCGGCAGCTCCCATTCAAAGTCTCCGCGGCGTTTCAGTCTGGAAATGTTCATTGCCTGCCTTCGTATGATGGTTTCGGGTACGGGCCGATTCCATTTCCAGATCGATCGTGACGCGAAGACGAGCCGCGGACAGTGCAAGTAGCACGGCAAGGCGAAGTCGACAAAGTCACGGTTGGTCTGGAAATGGAATCAGACGTCGACCACGCACTGGGCCAGCCAGCGGCCATCAGCCTGTCGCCCGACGGCCAGTTCGCAAAACGACGCCCCCTTGACCTCGGCCGCCGGCCGATGGCGCGAGATGTCGATCGGCTCGCCCCAGGCAGTGGCCGTCAGATGGTGATTCCCGATGGCGACGGCGAATCGCGAAAACAGCATGCGCCGCGTCGCCATTTCGTAGATCAGGGCGTTGAGCCAATCGACGAGCAGCAGCTCGTCGTCCGGCGCCGCGCATTCGACAGTCACCGCAGCGTGATCGGCGATCCGCTCCGGGTCGCAGATGACCGACGTCAGCGCGGTGGCGGCGCCGGCAAAGGCATCCGCCAGGGTCGAGCCGCAGCCACGGACGCCGATGTCGGCCTCATGGGGAAAGGTCTGCCACTCCATCAGCGCACCCGACGCGCAAGGGTCCGGGCGATCGGCGGCGCATCGTCGGGTGGCGGCGGCAAGGAGGAGGGCTGGGCGGGCATTTTCGGGCTTTCAGCGCGCGCTGACCGGCAGGCTTGGAACCGGAAGATCCTGCAACGCTGCCGGCAGGTCTTCCGGGAAAGGGCCGCTGGTGTCGATGGTCAGGCAGCAGGCCTCTTCGTCGGCCGTAAAGGCCTCGCCGTCGCGCATCTGCTGCGCCAGCACCGCCCGGTCCGCCTCCGAGGCGTCGCGCCCGGCGGCGAGGCGGGTCGCCAGCCGGGCCTGCAGGACCGCTTCCGGCACGGTGCAGGAGACGATGGCGAAGGGAACCCCGCGGCTTGCCGCCAGTTTCCGGAAAGCGTCGCGCTGCCAGATCCTGAGGTTGGCTGCGTCCACTACCACAGGATAGCCCGCCGCAAGGATCTGGCTGGCCAGTTCGACGAGACGGTCGTAGGTTGCCCCGGTCGCCGCCGTATCGTAGATGCCGTCGCCGACCGCGCTGTCGCTGCGGGCCAGGGCAGGCAGGCCGAAGAGGCGCTTGCGCTCGACATCCGAGCGGATGCGCAAGGCGCCCAGTCTCTCCAGCAGTTGCTGCGCGAGCCAGCTCTTGCCCGAACCGGAAAGCCCGTGCATGAGCAGCAGCCTGGGCTGGCCCGGAACGGCGGCCTTCCCGGCGCAGTCCAGGTACTGGTCGCAGGTGGCGAGTCCCGCGAGCCTGCCCGCCGGCTCTTCCTGGCCGGCGCGTATCGCGGCGACCTTGGCCCTCACCAGGGCGCGGTAGACGGTGTAGAAGGCGAGCAGCGGCAGACCCCGGTAATCGCCAAGGGCCTCCAGGTAATGGTTGAGCAGCCGATGCGCGTAATCGGCGCGGCCACGGCCCCCCAGGTCCATGGTCAGGAAGGCGATTTCGTTGAGCACGTCGATCCAGCGCAGCCCGGGATCGAATTCGATGCAGTCGAAAAGCCGCAGCCCCGCGCCCGTCCTGACGATGTTGCCGAGATGGAGGTCCCCGTGGCATTCGCGGATCCAACCGTCACGCAGGCGGCTCGCGACGAGATCGGCCACCTCGGTGAAGCGCTGGCGGCTCCAGGCTTCGAGGTCGGCGAGCCGGGCGCGGTGGGCGGCGCCGGATAGCCGTTCGCCAAGCTGCGCGAAGTTCTGCGCCATCGGCGCCCACACCGCCTGCGGCGAGCCGAACCGCTGGCCGGGCGAAGCCCGCTCCGCCCGTTCGTGGAAACCGGCCAGTTGCTCGGCAACCTGGTCGATCTCCTCCGGGGAAAGGCGTCCCGCCGCCAATTGCCTGTCGAGCAGGTCGTCCTGAGCGAAGCGGGACATCTGCACCGCATACTCGATCGCCTCGCCATACCCGGCGATGCGCGGCGCATCGCGGGAACCGGTGATCGCGACCACCGCCAGATAGAGTTCGGGCGCGAGCCGGCGGTTGAGCCGGAGTTCCTCCTCGCAATACATGCGGCGTCGGGCGAGGGTGCTGAAATCGAGAAATCCCAGCCTGACCGCCTTCTTGATCTTGTAGGCGTACGCGCCGCTCAACAGCACATACGAGATATGCGTCTCGATCAATTCGACCGGCCCGGCCGGATGCGGATAACAGGCTGGATTGCGCAGCGCGGCGACAAGGGTCGCCTGGTCACTGGCGACGCCGCGACGGCCTGCGCTCATGGAATTGTGGTCAGGTCTTGCATTAGCGCACACATCCGATTACGTTCCCTTTCCTTTTTTCGCACGCAACCAAAAGGGTCAGAGAAATTTCGATTTTCGTTCAATCATCTTTTCAAACCCAATGCCTCTGACCCCTTTGGTCTAATATCTGTTTTTGAGGCCATTTGTTTTCCAGTCCTTACTTTGTTAATGACAATGCAATCCAGAGCACAAAACACAAAACGATTAAGGTGGAAGAAATCGCAAATATTTTCCCCTTAAGCCCTCCGTTTTTATATTGCCAGAAAGCAATTTGTATATAACTGCCCTTTGCACCTCCAAATTCTTTAATATAAACAACTATAATCATCAGAGTTACTGCGGAAGCAAGAACAAAGACAGGAATGCTGTAGCCGAGCAACTCCCAAGAGCTTCTTGCAAAACTATTTTTGGAAAAACCGCCTAAAATTTAGGCGGATTATGATGAATTTCGCCGCCATTTTAGGCAACTGGGTGTGGCTGTTACGAAGAGTCAATTATTAGCAAAGGCACGAATCGCCACCAAGGCATCTGCAGCGCGCTCGATTGTATTTTTGAAAGTTCAGCGTAGGACCCCATTGGTATGCGTGCTTTGGCTTACTGCGGGGCCGTCAGAAAAATTCGGCCGACTTTTGCAAGAGGCTC
>JAFLDQ010000191.1 GCA_017302355.1 Dechloromonas sp. | reverse complement strand
CTAGCCGGCTGCTGACCCCGGCGCCGCCCGCCGAGCGTCCCCTGCGGTGTTTGTTAAGGCCATAGATTCCTTGGACCAATGCTGATTGGCATCGGTTGCCGACCATCGAAATCGCTGTTGTGCGCTCTCTTCTTCGAGAGTGCCTGATGCGAGAGGAAAGCAGCCACTCTGGACCCAGGTTCAGGATGCCGGCCTGACGGCACTCGCGGGGGCCATCCTTCTCGATCGGATGCGTGGCCGAACGCGCCCGCATTCCCCCTGTTTCGCGCTCTCCGCCGGGGCGAGAGTCGGGCGCATCGGGTTTCCTCCGGATGCGCCGTCGCGGCTTTCCATGCAATGCCGTTGGCGCGCCGCGCGCGCGGGCCACGCGGCGGCCCTTCGGAGGAAGGGGGATTCGCCGTTGACGGACGCCGCCGGAGGCGTGGATACTCGTCCCGCGCCATTGGATCCCGTTCCGCTTCCCGCTGCCAGGGGAGGACGGAATGGCCCGGCGATTCACGCCAACGACGATCAACGGAGGTCCGGATGAAGCTGCTTTCGGGAGTGGACAGCCTGTTCCTGCACATGGAACAGGGCAACCAGTACATGCACGTCGCCGGATTGGGCATCTACGACCCGTCAACCGCACCCGGCGGCAAGGTCCGCTTCAAGCAGATTCTGGACTTCTTCTCCAGGCGACTCGACAGCGCCAAGATCTTTCGCCGCAGACTGGTCGGCGCGCCGTTGGGGCTCGATCGGCCCTACTGGATCGACGAGGGCGAGATCGATACCGAATACCATGTCCGGCATATCGCCCTGCCGCAGCCCGGCGACTGGCGGCAACTGATGATCCAGGTCGCGCGCATCCACTCGCGTCCGCTCGACCGCAGCCGGCCGCTGTGGGAGGTCTACGTGATCGAGGGCCTCGACAACATTCCGGGAGTCGCCAAAGGCAGCTTCGCGCTGTACGTCAAGTTCCACCATGCGGGGGTCGACGGCGAAGGCGGCGCTGAGATCCTCAAGGCCATCCACACCCTGTCGGCGGACTTCGCGGAGGAAACGGCGAGCGGCGAGCGGACGGTGTTTGCCGACAGCATCCCCGCCCAGGTCGAACTCTACTCGCGGGCAGTCGGCAACCGGGCGCGCCAGGCCTTCGATGCCGCCAGGCTCGCCGTCGAACTTGGCGGGCGCGCGGCGCTGGCCGGGAAGGATCTCGTCGCCTCGGGCAAGGCGCTCGAGACGGCCCGGAGCCTGATCGCCAAGCACTTTGGCGGAGGCCGTGGCGGGCGCGGCGAGAAGGCGCCGGGCGACATGGCCGGACGCAAACCCGAGACCCGTTTCGACCGGCCGGTATCGCCGCACCGCGTGGTCGATGCGGTGGGGTTCTCGCTGACCGAATGCAAGACGATTCGCGAGCATCTCGACGGCATCACGATCAACGACATCTTCATGGCGGCCACCGGCGGCGGGATCCGCAAGTATCTCGAACGCAAGGGCGAATTGCCGGCGCGAACACTGAACGCCATGGTGCCGATGTCGACGCGCGGCGGCAACAAGGAGATGGATTCGGGCAACCAGATCGGCATGGCGCCGATGGCCTTGCGCACGGACCTCGCCGATCCGGTCGAGCGCGTGCTGGCGATCCGGCGCGGGACGACCCGGACCAAGGCGGCGACTTCGGCGCTGGGCAAGGATCTGCTGGCGAGGTTGGTGGATGTGATTCCCGCAGTGGCGGCGGAGCAACTGGTTCGAGTCGGGTTGGTTGCGATGTGCAACGTCACGGTATCCAACGTGCGCGGACCGGATGTCCCGCTGTATATGGCGGGGGCGCAGCTGGAGCTGTTCCTCGGCGTATCGATCGCCTTCGACGGCATCGGGCTCAATGTGACCGGCTTCAGCTACCACGGGACCCTGTGGGTGTGCTTCGTTGCCTGCCGCAAAATGGTTCCCGATCCGGCCGACCTCTGCGACTGCCTCAGGGAAAGCTTTGCCGAACTCCTTGCCGGGGCGATCGCCCGCGACCCGAAGCACGCCAGGGCGCCGGCCACGGGCGCTCCCGCCGGCAAGGCCGCGCCGGCGCGTCGGCGAAAGCCGGCAAGCGTTGCCGCAACCGGCGAGGACGAGGCGGTTGCGCAGACCGGGCTGGCGGTTGCGCCGCGGCGGACGCGCGCCCGGCGAGCGGCACCCATGGCCAAGGAGTGAAGCGGCGGTGACCGGCATCCGGCGCGATCTGCACGGCAAGTGGGCGCTGGTCACCGGTGCGTCCAGCGGCTTGGGCATCGATTTCGCACACCTGCTCGCCGCGCGCGGCGCCAACCTCGTGCTCGTGGCGCGACGCGGCGAGCCGATGCGGGAACTGGCTGCCGAACTGAAGCGGACGCATGGCGCGCACTGCCACGTCATCGCGATGGATCTCGCGCGTCGCGGCGTCGGCGCCGAGCTGCACGCCAAGGTCAAGGCCAGGCGCGTCGCCGTCGACATCCTCATCAACAATGCGGGTTACGGCGTCTTCGGCGACTTTGTCGACCAGGATGTGGACCGCGAGATCGACATGCTCCAGCTCAACGTCATTGCGCTCACCGAGCTGACCCATGCTTTTGCCGCCGACATGGCCAGGCGCGGCGCCGGCAGGATTCTCCTGGTCGGTTCGCTGGGGGGATTCCAGCCCTTGCCCATGTATGCCGCCTACGCCGCGAGCAAGGCTTATGTGCTGAGTTTCGGCGAAGCCCTGCATGAGGAACTGAAGGATCGCGGAGTGACGGTCACGGTGCTCTGCCCGGGAGTCACGGCGACCAACTTTCTTGCCGTGTCGGGCCAGGGAAGCATGCCTCTGCCCGACGTGCTGACGATGGAGAGCCGGCCGGTGGCGGAGATCGGCCTCAAGGCGCTCGACGCCGGTCAGGCTTCGGTCGTACCCGGTCTGCCCAATCGGGCGACCGCCTTCGCCAACCGGATTCTGCCGCGCAGCCTGTTTCCGTGGCTGGCCTACTGGATCCTCAGGCGCTGATGGCGAGCCCCGTGAATCTTCTTCTGGTTGGCGCCACCGGCGCGGTGGGCCAGGCGGTGCTGCGTCAGGCATTGAGCGAAGCGCGCATCACCCACATCGTCGCCCCGACCCGCCGTCCGCTGCAAGCCGCGGTGGCCGGTGGCGAGAGGCTGCTGAATCCGGTCATCGACTTCACCCGGCTTCCCGAAGAAGCGCCGTGGTGGAAGGTCGATGCGGTGGTGTGCACCCTGGGCACGACGATCCGGGTGGCGGGGTCGCAGGCCGCGTTCGCCGCCATCGACCGCGATCTGCCGATCGCCGTCGGGCGGCTGGCGCGCGCCGCCGGTGCGACGCGCTATGCGTTGAACTCGTCGCTCGGCGCCAGCGCGCGCGGGAATTTCTACCTGCGGACCAAGGCCGAGGCCGAGCAGGGCATCATCGATCTCGGGTTCGCCAGCACGACCATTGTCCGCCCCTCGCTGATCGACGCCGAGCGCGACGAGGCCCGACCCGGCGAACAGGCCGGACTTTTCGTCGCCCGCCTCCTGCGCCCGCTGCTCCCGCGCCGCTATCGCGCGGTGAGCCCGCAAGCCATCGCCGCCGCCCTGCTCCGTGGCGTTGTCGAAGGCCGTCCGGGGGTCACGATCGTCGAGTCCGACGCACTGTAGCGGGTGCGCAATGCACCACCCGGATTCTCGTTGCCTGTCGCGGTCGACGGGCGATTGGTGGCGAATTTGGCGCCGGCCGGCCGGCGCCGGGATGATGAGCCTGCTAACATTCGCCTTCTCCCGGGAGGCGACAGGCGTGGGTGACCGGGAGAGGCGGCCAGCGGGCCCTTCATCTTTCGGAGATCATCGGCATGACCATCCTGTGGATCGCGGAGTACCTTGCGCTCGGCGCTTTCGCCGGCTTCCTGGCGGGCATGCTGGGGATCGGCGGCGGCCTTGTCCTGGTTCCGGCGCTGACGCTGATGTTTGCCGCGCAGGGGCAGGTTCCGGCGGGCGAGACATTGCACATGGCGCTGGGAACCTCGATGGCCAGCATCATCTTTACCGCAATCGCCAGCATCCGCACGCACCAGAGTCACGGGGCCATCCTCTGGGACGTGGTGAGAACCCTGACGCCGGGGATACTGTTCGGCACCGCCCTCGGCACCCTGTTCGCATCGAGCGTTCCAGCCCGCCCGCTGGCCGTCTTCTTCACCTTCTTCGTCTGCGCCGTCGCCCTGCAGATGGCCCTGAACCTCAAGCCCAAGCCGGCGCGCGAATTGCCGGGGCCGTTCGGGGTCGCCGGCGTCGGGTTGGGCATTGGCGTGCTGTCGTCGCTGGTGGCCATCGGCGGCGGCTCGCTGACCGTTCCCTTCCTGACCTGGTGCAATGTCCGCGTCCAGAACGCGATTGGCACTTCCGCGGCGGTCGGCCTGCCGATCGCCCTGGGTGGGACGCTCGGCTATGTATTCAACGGCTGGGGACAGACCGGCTTGCCTGCAGCCAGCCTTGGCTACGTCTACCTGCCGGCGCTGGCGGTCCTTGTCCTGGCGACGGTGCTTACGGCGCCGCTCGGCGCGCGGCTGGCGCATCGTCTGCCGGTGGCGACATTGAAGCGCCTCTTCGCGGGAATCCTGATCCTGCTTGCCGCGAAGATGCTGTGGACCCTGTTCAGCGCCCCTTGAACACAGGCTTGCGCTTTTCCAGGAAGGCGGCGAGGCCTTCCCGGTAATCCCCGGTGTCGAGGAAGGCGAACGAGGCGGCTTTTTCTTCGTCGCTGAGCGGCTGGCCGTCTTGCAGGCGGCGGATCCAGTGCTTGTGCCAGCCGGCCACCAGAGGCGCCCCGGCGCAGATGCGGCGGGCCGCGGCGTAGGCTTCGTCGGCCGCCTGGGGGTCGGGCGCGACGCGGGTCACGAGGCCCTTTTCGTAGGCTTCGCCGGCAGTGAGTATCCGGCCTTCGAGCAGGATTTCCTTCATTGTCGCGGCGCCGGCCAGCTTGAGCAGGTCTTCCATTTCGCCGGGATACATGGAGAAGCCGAGGCGGTTGATCGGCGCTCCGAAGCGCGCCGACGCGTTGCAGATGCGCAGGTCGCAGACGCCGGCGATCTCCAGCCCGCCGCCGATGCAGGCACCCTGGATCAGCGCCACCGTCGGGTGCGGGCAGTTGGCTATGGCGTTCAGCGCCGCGGCCACCCGGTCGTGATAGTGCAGCGCCTGTTCGAGCGTGGCGCGGGCGGTGACGAACTCCTCGAGATCGCCCCCCGCGGCAAAAGCCTCCTCGCCGGCGCCGCGCAGGACGATGCAGCGGATGTCGCGGTCGACCGACAGGACAGCCATGTTTTCGGCGAGCTGCAGCCACATGCCGAGATCGACGGCATTCAGCTTGCCCGGGTTGTTCAGGGTCAGGGTGGCGATGTCGCCATCGCGGGAGAGGTCGACCGTGCTCATCGGCAAAATCCTGCGGGAGGGGAGGTCATTGTAGCCTCGCGGAAATCCGGATCAACGAATTGCGGCTTGCGCGAATTGCGGCTTGCATGGGATAGTACGTCGCGGCACCACATTCTTGTTAACAGAGAGGGGGATAACAATGAGCAGTGCAATGTATGAGCATATGCGGAACAATCCGAAGTTCCAGGAGTTGGTCAGGCGGCGGGGGCGTTTCGCGTGGACCCTGGCCACTATCGTCCTGGCCCTGTTCTACGGCTATGTCCTGACGATCGCCTTCAACCCGACCGCGCTCGGGCGGCCGGTTGCCGAGGGATCGATGCTGACCGTCGGGGTCGCCGTCGAGGCCTTCCTGTTCATCTTCTTCTGGGTCCTGACCGCCTTCTATGTCATGCGGGCAAACAGCGAGTTCGACGCGATGACCCAGGATCTCATCCGCGACGCGTGGAAGGAGAACAAGTAATGAGGAAGATCGTCACCGCGCTCGCGCTGCTCGGCTTTTCCGCGCT
>JAFLDQ010000190.1 GCA_017302355.1 Dechloromonas sp. | reverse complement strand
AGAAGCCGCTCTCGTGCGAGTAGTCGATGCCACCCTGCAGCGCCGGCTTGCCGAAGGTCTGGTCGATGCCACGGAAGCGGTAGCTCGAGAACAGGCCGAGGTTGCCGGTCAGGGTGTGGGGGCTCGCTGCTTTGTCGTCCGGCATCGACTGAGCTACTGCGGGCAGGTTGACGCTGGCGGCAAGGAGCGCAGCAATGGCAATTTTCTTCACGGAATTCCTCCTGTTTGTTGATTTGGTTGTCTGTAAGTGTCCGGTCATTGGCCGGGCGTAAGGATCACCGGGCGCTGGCCAGATTGTCGAGGGCCAGATTGAGCTCCAGGACGTTGATGCGCGGCTCGCCAAGGACAGCGAGCTGGCGGCCTTCCGTATGGCGGGCGATCAATTCACCAACTTGTGCGCCCGACAGGTTGCGCGAGCGGGCAACGCGAGGCGCCTGCCACTGCGCCGCGGCAACGCTGATGTGCGGATCGAGGCCGCTGCCCGAGGCGGTCACCAGATCGACCGGAATCGCTGCCGTCTGGCTCGGGTCGCTGGCCTTGAGCGCTTCGATCCGCCCCTTGACGGCCTCTTCCAGCGCCGGATTCAGCGGCCCCTGGTTGGAGCCGCTGGAAGCAGCGGCGTTGAAGGACATCGGCGCCGTGGCCGACGGCCGCCCCCAGAAATGGCCGGGATCGGAGAACGTCTGGCCGATCAGGCGCGAGCCGACGGCCTTGCCGTCCTGGACAATCAGGCTGCCGTTGGCCTGGTCGGGAAACACAGCCTGGGCGATGCCGGTGATAAGTGCTGGGTAGGCTGCTCCGGTCAACGCCGTCAGCAGGCCAAAAACCACGAGGGCGGGTCTGAGTTCCTTGAGCATTTCGCGCTCCTTAAGCGAGGTTGAGGACGACCAGGACCAGGTCGATCAGCTTGATGCCGATGAACGGCGCGATCAGTCCGCCGAGGCCGTAGACCAGCAGGTTGCGGCGCAGGATGGCGACGGCGCCGAGCGCGCGGTAGGCGACGCCCTTCAGGGCCAGCGGGATCAGCGCGACGATGACCAGCGCGTTGAAAATCACCGCCGACAGGATGGCCGAGTCCGGCGTCGCCAGGCCCATGACGTTCAGGCTATTGAGCGCCGGGTAGGTCGAAGCGAAGGCGGCCGGGATGATCGCGAAATACTTCGCGATATCGTTGGCGATCGAGAACGTCGTCAACGCACCGCGCGTCATCAGCATCTGCTTGCCGGTCTCGACGACCTCGATCAGCTTGGTCGGGTTGGAATCGAGGTCGACCATGTTGCCGGCTTCCTTGGCGGCCTGCGTGCCGGTGTTCATCGCCACCGCGACGTCGGCTTGGGCCAGCGCCGGGGCGTCGTTGGTGCCGTCGCCGGTCATCGCCACCAGCCGGCCTTCGGCCTGGTACTGGCGGATCAGCTTGAGCTTGGCTTCCGGCGTCGCTTCGGCAAGGAAGTCGTCGACCCCGGCTTCTCCGGCGATCGCGGCGGCGGTCAGCCGGTTGTCGCCGGTGATCATCACCGTCTTGATGCCCATCCGGCGCAGTTCGGAGAAGCGCTCCTTGATGCCGCCCTTGACGATGTCCTTGAGTTCGACGGCGCCGAGCACCCGGTTGCCTTCGGCGACGACCAGCGGCGTCGAGCCATGGCGGGCAATGTCGTCCACCGCTTCCTGGACATTGGCCGGCCACTGCCCATCCAGGCCGGTGACATGGGCCTTGACGGCTTCCGCCGCCCCCTTGCGAATGTTCCTGCCCTGCCAGTCGATACCGCTCATCCGCGTCTGGGCGGTGAAGTGTACGAAGGTGGCGCCTTCGGCATGAATGTCGCGCCCCCGCTGATGCAGGGTCTCCTTGGCCAGATGGACGATCGAACGGCCTTCCGGCGTCTCGTCGGCCAGCGAGGCATACAGCGCGGCTTCGGCCAGCTGGCTTTCGGAAGAACCGGGGGCGGCGACGAACCGTGAAGCCTGGCGGTTGCCCAGCGTGATCGTGCCGGTCTTGTCGAGCATCAGCACGTCGACGTCGCCAGCCGCCTCGACCGCGCGGCCGGAGGTGGCGATGACGTTCTTGGCCATCATCCGGCTCATGCCGGCGACGCCGATGGCCGACAGCAGGCCGCCGATGGTGGTGGGGATCAGGCAGACGAGCAGCGCGACCAGCACGGTGACGGTGATCGGCGCGCCGCTGCCGGCCGTTTCGACGCTGAACAGCGAGAACGGCAGCAAGGTCGCCGTGGCCAGCAGGAAGGCGATGGTCAGCGCGACGAGGAGGATGGTCAGGGCGATTTCGTTCGGCGTCTTCTGGCGCTTGGCCGCTTCGACCATGCCGATCATGCGGTCGAGGAAGGTCTCGCCCGGATTGACCGTAACGCGGATGACCAGCCAGTCGGAGAGCACGCGGGTGCCGCCGGTGACCGCCGAGAAGTCGCCGCCCGCTTCGCGGATGACCGGGGCCGATTCGCCGGTGATCGCCGATTCGTCCACCGAGGCGACGCCCTCGATGACCTCGCCGTCGCCCGGAATGACCTCGCCTGCGGTGACCATGACGACATCGCCCTTGCGCAGTTCTTCCGACGGAACGATATGCGGCGTGGCGCCGTGGTGGGGCTCGTGCAGCTTCTTGGCCCACACCGTCTTGCGCAGGCCGCGCAGGGCGGCAGCCTGGGCCTTGCCGCGGCCTTCGGCGACGGCCTCGGCGAAGTTGGCGAAGAGCACGGTGAACCACAGCCACAGCGTGATCGCGAGGATGAAGCCGGCCGGGGCTTCTCCGTCGCCGCCGAGCGCCTGGACGAACAGGCCGGTGGTCAACACGCTGCCCAGCCAGACGACGAACATCACCGGATTCCTGATCTGGTGGCGCGGCGACAGACGTTTGAAGGACTCGACCGCGGCTTCGCGCAGCAGCGCCGGATCGGTCATGGATTGAGTCGTTTGCATCGAATTCTCCTTATTGGGCGCCGATCATCTGCAGATGCTCGACGATCGGGCCCAGAGCCAGCGCCGGCAGGAAGGTCAGTGCGCCGACGACGATGACCGTGCCGATCAGCAGCATGACGAACAGCGGCGTATGGGTCGGCAGCGTGCCGGCCCCCGGCGGAATGCTCTTCTTGGCGGCCAGCGAACCGGCGATGGCCATGACCGGCACGATCAGCCAGAAGCGCGAGAACAGCATGGCGAAGCCGAGCAGCGTGTTGTAGAAGGGCGTATTCGCCGACAGGCCGCCGAAGGCGCTGCCGTTGTTGTTGCCGGCCGACGACAAGGCGTAGAGGATTTCCGAGAAGCCATGCGCCCCCGGATTGGCGATGCCGGCCCGGCCGGCATCGGCCGTCACGGCGATGGCGGTGCCGAGCAGCACCACCAGCGGCGGCACCAGGATGGCGACCGCCGCCATCTTGACCTCGAAAGCCTCGATCTTTTTGCCCAGGTATTCCGGCGTGCGGCCGATCATCAGGCCGGCCACGAAGACGGCGACGAGCGCGAAGATGATCATGCCGTAGAGCCCCGAGCCGGCGCCGCCGAAGACCACTTCGCCGAGCTGCATCAGCCACATCGGCACCATCCCGCCGAGCGGCGTGAAGGAATCGTGCATGGCGTTGACCGAGCCGTTCGAAGCGGCGGTGGTCACGGTCGCCCACAGGGCCGAATTGACGACGCCGAAGCGGGTCTCCTTGCCTTCCATGTTGCCGCCTGCCTGCAGTTCGGAGGCGCGGGCATCGAGGCCCAGACGCTCGAACAGCGGGTTGCCGGCCTGCTCGGCCCAGACGCAGACAGCCAGCATGGCGACGAAGATGATGGTCATCGCGGCATAGATCGCCGCGCCCTGGCGCTTGTCGCCGATATGGATGCCGAAAGTGAAGCAGAGTCCGGCCGGAATCAGGAAGATGGCCAGCACTTCGAGGAAGTTGGACAGCGGCGTCGGATTCTCCAAGGGGTGGGCCGAGTTGACGCTGAAGAAGCCCCCGCCATTGGTGCCCAGCTGCTTGATGGCGATCTGCGACGCGGCCGGGCCGACGGCGATGGCCTGTTCGCCGGTGGTCGCCTTCTCGGTAACCGGCTGGCCTTGCGCATCCTTCAGCGGCTGGCCGTCGTCGCCCAGTCTGGGCTGGTCGAACTCGAGCTTTTCCACGAGGTTGACCGTGGCATGCTCGCTGAAAGTCTGCACGACGCCCTGGCTGACCAGCGCGACCGACAGCAGGATCGACAAAGGCAACAGGATGTAGAGTGTCGAGCGCACCAGATCGACCCAGAAGTTGCCCAGTTCCGTCGCTTCGCGCTGCACGAAACCGCGCGCCAGGGCGATCAGCACCGCCATGCCGGTCGCGGCCGAGACGAAGTTCTGCACGGTCAGGCCGAGCATCTGCGTCAGGTAGCTCATCGTCGACTCGCCGCCGTACGACTGCCAGTTGGTGTTGGAAGCAAAGCTGGCGGCGGTATTGAAGGCCAGGTCGGCCGTCGTCGCCGCCATGCCGTCCGGATTGAGCGGCAGCACGTCCTGCAGGCGCTGCAGTGCGAACACGGCGAGGAAGCCGAGCAGGTTGAAGAGGAGGACAGCGAAGGTATAGCGCGTCCACGGCATCGCGTCGTCGTCGTGAACGCCGGCCAGACGGTAGATCCCCCGCTCCAGCGGCCGCAAACAGCGAATGAAGACCGGAATGTCGCCCCGATAGATGCGCGCCATGTAGCTCCCCAGCGGCCAGGCGCTGGCGAGCAGGACGGCGAGGTAGAGGCCGAGTTGCAAATAGCCGTTGCCAGTCATGAGAAATCCTCCGGAAAGAACAGCACGGCGACCAGATAGCCGAAGACGCCGACGGCGCCGGCCAGGGCAATCAGATAGAGCGAGTTCATCATTTGCTCCGGATCTTTTCAAACAGAGGAACGAGGCCTGCCGTCACGGCGAAGAACGCCACGGCAAGCAGCAGGTAGAGCGGGTCCATGAAGCCTCCCAAATGGACAGGTTGTCAAAACCCCTTAACGTTAATCGCTCACGTATAAAGAAATGCTCAAAGATGGCCGTCGCCGCATTAAGCGGGCGTAAAGAGGTCGATCTCAGAAGCAAATGAAGGTCGCCGGGTCGTGTGTCATTCCATTTCCAGATCAATGGCGACACGAAGACGAGCCGCCGACGAGGCACGCGGCACGGCAACCCTCTGCCGGCGAATCCTGACCCAGGGAAGGCCATCCGCCCGGATTCACCGGCCGGCAAGGAGCTTGCCGAAGGCATCGCCGGAGAGCGCGGCGATCGGGATCGCCGCGTGTCGCTCGCCGGCATCTCGTGTTCCGCCCGTCGCCGCACTTGGCATTGCCTGCGGTCAACGGTAAAAAGGAGGCAAAATCGAATCGCGGCGATCGCGACGGCGACCAGGATCCGCGCCGCGGGACCGCCGGCAAGCCGTACCGGAGGGGACATGAACGACATCCACAACCAGACGATTGCCCAGCGTATCGACTGGCTCTTCGATCTCGCCCGCCGCCATGGCGAAACCTTTCGCGGACCGGAGGCCTGGCTGGCGCGCGAGCGCTATCTCGCCGAGCATCCGACCGCCATCGGCGTCCTCAAGTGCATGGATGGCCGCATCAACATTCCCGTCGCCACCCATACCCCGGCCGGCATCCTGATGCCTTTCCGCAACCTCGGCGGCATCTTCGACCTCGGCTGGCCGCATCTCGGCGAGGTCCTCGCCCACCATGTCCTGCGCATGACCGGAAGCGGTCGCCGGGTGCTGTTCCTGATCACCTACCACTGGTCGCGCGGCAATCCCCGGCGCGGATGCGCCGGCTTCCATTACGACACCGCCGCCGCCATCGCCCACACGCAGGAGATCCGGCGCCAGATGGAGCACATCTTCGGCAGCGGCCACAGCACCGTCTACCCGCTGGTCTGCGGCTTCGAGACCGACGACGAAGCGCTGGTCATCCACGG
>JAFLDQ010000019.1 GCA_017302355.1 Dechloromonas sp. | reverse complement strand
CGTCGTTGGCCAGGTATTCGACCACCGCGAAGTTGTGGGTGATGAACAGATAGGCGACGCCGAGTTCTTCCTGCAACTTCTTCAACAGATTGAGAATCTGCGCCTGCACCGACACGTCGAGCGCCGATGTCGGCTCGTCGCAGATCAGCAGTTCCGGCTGCACGGCGAGGGCGCGGGCGATGGCGATGCGCTGGCGCTGGCCGCCGGAAAATTCGTGCGGGTAGCGCCCGGCGGCTTCGTCCGGCAGGCCGACCTGCTTCAGCAGCGCGGCCACCGCCCTGCCCTGCGCCGCGGCATCGCTTTCCAGCCCGAGCGCCGCCATGCCTTCGGCAATGATTTCACCGACCCGTAGACGCGGGTTGAGCGAGGCGAACGGGTCCTGGAAGACCATCTGCAGGTGGCGCCGCGCCGCCCGCAGGCGCCTGCCCTGCATGCCGACCAGCTCGCTGCCGCCGAGGCGGACGCTGCCGGCGGTCCGGTTGACCAGTTGCAGCAGCGCCTTGCCGACCGTCGTCTTGCCGCAGCCGGATTCGCCGACCAGCGCCAGCGTGCGTCCGGCGGAAATGGCCAGCGAAACGCCGTCGACCGCGAGCACCTGCCCGACCGTCCGCTGCAGGACTCCGCGGCGGATCGGGAAATGGACTTTCAGATCGACCACGTCGAGGAACGGGGGCATCTCGGGCATGAGATGACCCAAGCCCATGCGCGGGGTGTGGTCGACAGCGGCGGTCGCGCCGCCTGGCCAGTAGCAGCGCAAGACATGGCTGGCGGCCACGCCGCGCCATTCCGGCGAAATTTCGCGGCAGACCGGCATCACGTGCGCACAACGGTCGGCGAAGCGGCAGCCGGCCGGCATCGCGGCCAGCGACGGCACCTGGCCGGGAATCGTCGTCAGCGCCATGCCGCGCCGCGAGACTTCCGGCAGCGCCGCGAACAGCGCCTGCGTATAGGGGTGCTGCGGGCGGGTAAAGAATTCCTCGCTGCCGGCCACCTCGACCAGTTCGCCGGCGTACATGACGCCGATGCGGTGCGCCATCTTGGCGACGACACCGAGATCGTGGGTGATCAGCAGCATGCCCATGCCGCGCTCGCGCTGCAGTTGCGCCAGCAGGTCGAGGATCTGCGCCTGCACGGTAACGTCGAGCGCCGTCGTCGGCTCGTCGGCGATCAGCAGATCGGGCTCGCCGGCCAGCGCGATGGCGATCATCACGCGCTGCTTCATGCCGCCGGAGAACTGGAAGGGATATTCGTCGAGCCGCCGCTCGGGGTCGGCGATGCCGACCTGGCGCAACAGTTCCAGCATGCGCTGGCGGGCCGGCTCGCCGCGCAGGTCGCAATGGCGGTCGAGCACTTCGCCGATCTGCATGCCCACCGTCAGCACCGGGTTGAGGCTGGTCGCCGGTTCCTGGAAGATCATCGCAATACGCGCGCCGCGCACCTGGCGCATCTCGGCTTCGGCCAGGGTCAGCAGTTCCTCGCCTTCCAGCCTGACGCTGCCGCCGGTGATGCGTCCGGCGGCCGGCAGCAGGCGCATGATGCCCTGCGCGGTAGCCGATTTGCCGCAGCCGGATTCGCCGAGCAGCGCGAAGGTCTCGCCCCTGGAAATGGCAAAGGAAATGCCGTCGACCGCAACCAGCGTCTCTTTTCCGGCGGTAAAGCCGAGGCGCAGGTTGGTGACTTCCAGCATCAGGCCGCCCTCGGATCGAATGCGTCGCGCACCGCGTCGGCGAACAGGTTGGCGGCGAGGACCAGGATGAACATGGTCGAGAAGGCCGCCGCCAGCGACCACCAGACGACCGGCTCGCGGCCGAGTTCCAGGCGCGCGCTGTTGATCATCGTGCCGAAGCTGATCATGGTCGGATCGACACCGATGCCGACGTAGGAGAGCACCGCCTCGGCCAGCACCAGCCCGGAAAAATCCATGACCAGCGCGATGATGACGATGTGCATCAGGTTGGGCAGGATGTGACGGACGATGATGCGCCAGCTCGACACACCGAAGGCCTGAGCCGCCTGGATGTATTCGAGTTCGCGCAGCTTCAGCGTCTCGCCGCGCAGCAGCCGGCACAGTCCCGTCCACGAGGTGATGCCGAGGATGAAGCAGAGCGCCAGCAGGCGCAGGTCGGCGCGTTCGGCGGCGGTCGAGAACCATTGCGGATGGGTGTCGATGACCACCTGCATCATCAGCACGGCGGCGGCGATCAGCAGCACGCCGGGAATCGAGTTGAGCACGGTGTAGACGTACTGGATCACGTCGTCGGCCCAGCCGCGGAAATAGCCGGCGACGATGCCGAGCAGCACGGCCATCGGCAGCATCACCAGCGTCGTCACCAGGCCGATGATGAGCCCGGTGCGCACGCTCTTCAGCACCTGGTAGAGCACGTCCTGCCCCACCTTGTCGGTGCCGAAGACGTGGTATTGACCGGCGAGCCAGAACAGCGGGACGACGATCAGCAGCATCAGGCCGAGCGTCAGCAGGACGGCATTCCAGGCAAAGGCGGTTTCGCCGCGCCAGATCTTCTGCCATCCCGAGGCGTCGACCGCAGCTGCGCCGCGCTGGACGACTGCCGCGGCGCCGGCCGCCAGCGCCAGCCAGCCGAGCACGGTCAGCAGCCCGGCGCGGAATGCCGTCAGCCCGGCGTCGGCCACCACCTCGCCCTCGCGCTCGCCGAGATGGACGCCGCCATGTTTCAGGCGCGGGTAGTCGCGCATCGTCTCGCCGCCCGGCAGATCGATCGTCTCCTTGGCGTAGAGGCGGGTGGCAAAGGGTTCGGAATAGGTCTTCTCGTTGCGCAGGCGCAGCGGCGCCGCCAGTGCATCGAGCACCGACAGCACCTCGATGGCGTAGCTGGCCTTCTGCCCCGGCTTGCCTTCGAGCTGAACGCGGTAATGCAGGGAATCGAGCAGGCCGATGGCGATGAAGGCGAGCAGCACCGTCGCCGAGGCCATGCCGACGCGGTTGGCGCCGACCCGCCGCCAGGCGGCGAGCAGCGGCGGCGTTTTCGCCACCAGCACGCCGACGCCGAGGCCGGCCGCCACCAGCAGCCAGATCAGCATGTCCGACCAGAGGACGACGACCTGAAAGCCCATCATTCGAAGCGGATCCGCGGGTCGACCACGGTGTAGGAAATATCGGTGAGGATCAGGCCGACGATGTAGAGTACCGAGCCGATGAAGACCATCGAGCGCACGACGGCGAAATCCTGGGCGTTGATCGCGTCGATGGTGTAGCTGCCGAGGCCGGGAACGCCGAAGAAGGATTCGGTCAGCAGCGAGCCCATGAAGAGCAGCGGGATGACGACGACGACACCGGTCAGGATGGGAATCAGCGCATTGCGCAGGACGTGGCGGAAGAAGACGACGGTTTCCGGCAACCCCTTGGCGCGCGCGGTGCGCACGTAGTCCTTGTTCACTTCTTCAAGGAAGATGGTGCGATACCAGCGTGTTGACGAACCGATGCCGGAAATGACGCCGATAAAGACCGGTAGCAGCAGGAAACGCCAGGCATCGACGCCGTCGGCGTAACCGGAAATCGGCACCAGCCGCCAGACCTTGCTGATCAGGAACTGGCCGCCGATGATGTAGAACAGACCGGAAATCGACATCGCCGCCACGCACAGCACGACGCCCCAGAAATCGAAGGCGGTGGCGCGGAAGAAGGCGAGCGTCAGCGCGAAACTCACGGTCACGAACAGGCCGAGAATGAAAGTGGGCAAGGCAATGGCCAGCGATGGCCCCATGCGCGCGCCGATCTCGCGAGCGATGTCGCGGCCGTCCTCGGCGCGGCCGAAATCGCCGGCGAACATGCGCGCCGATTTCTGGAAGAAGATGGTGTCGGTCACGGTCGACAGCCCGGAAGCGGCGGAATTGACCAGCAGCGGCTTGTCGTAGCCGCGCTCGGCCTTCCATTTCTCGATCGCCTCCGGCGTCACCCGCTTGACGCCCAGCTGCATGCGCGCCATGTCGTCCGGCGTGTTGACGACGAAGAACAGCGCGAAAGTCAGCAGATTCACCCCGATCAGAATCGGGATAGCATAGAGCAGGCGGCGGACGATGTAGGCAAGCACAGGCGGATTATGCCAAGAGCCGAGGTTTCGATGGAACAAAAGCCGGGTAGTCGATGCCAAAGGGTCGCAGGCGTCATTCCGGGCGGATGCGCCGGTTTTCCGGGAAGCCGGGCGATCAGGACAAATTCGAAAATCTTCTTGAGTTTTCCGTCTCGCATGCTTATGCTGGTTCCGTACGATGTAATGATTTGCCGTACTCCATGCCGCCTGTCGGCGCATTGCAACATTGCTGGTCGGTAACACGCTGGCCGCCTGCGCCCTGCAGGCTGCCCCGATAGACGGTTCACGCCAGAAGTACTTTCAACAGCCTCCGATCAGGCGCTGAAGACAATTAGGGCACCTGCCCTCGCGTGGTGTGGCAGCAATCGTCCCACCCGCCTTTCGACCCCGGCTTGAGGGGTTCTCCAGATGCTAACCCGGTTGGCCTCGCGCGAACATCGTTACGGCGTCGTCATTCCGGATCCGGCAACCGTATCGACACGTTCGTGCAGGGATGGCCGCCGGCCGCCCCGTTGAAAGGAGTCCGCCATGCCCATCCAGTTAACCTCGCCCGGGGTTTACATCCAGGAAGTTTCGAGTGGTGTCCGCACCATTGCCGGTGTCGCCACGTCCGTCGCGGCCTTCGTCGGCGCCGCGCCACGCGGGCCGATCAACAAGGCGACGCGCATCTACAGCTTTGCCGATTTCGAGCGCGCCTTCGGCGGCCTGGCGGCGGATTCCGAAATGAGCTACGGGGTGCGGCAGTTCTTCCTGAACGGCGGCACCGACGCCTGGATCGTCCGTGTCGTCAAGACCGCCTCGCCGGCCAGCCGGCCGCTGCTGAACGCGACGGCCGCCACCGTCCTGACCGTTACCGCGCTCGATGCCGGGGCGTCCGGCAACGGCATCCAGGTCCGCGTCGATCATGCGACTGCCAACCCGGACAGCACCTTCAACATTGCCTTCATCCGCAACGACGGCCGGGCCGAACAGTATCCGAATGTCTCGATGAACTCGGCCGACGCCCGCTACCTGCCCGATCTGGTCAACGGCGTATCGCAACTGGTCAAGATCGTGCGGGAAGTGCCGGGCGCAACGCTCAACGGGCTGGCCGCCGCCACATCGACCAGCGGCACACTGGGCGATGTCCAGACCATGCTCGACGCAACCCATACCGATTTCCGCGTCGTCGTCAATGGCCTGCCGCCCGTCACCGTCAGCATCACGCTGCCAGCCGACATTGCCGGCGGCACGGCGGCCCAGCGCCTTACCGCGCTGGGCGCGGCCATCCAGTCCAAGGTGCAGGCCCAGGCGGGCGGCAAGGCCGCACTATCCGGATTTACCTGCGCCCGCAGCGGCGCTACGCTGGTGATGACTTCGGGGGCCGGCGGCGAATTTTCAAGCGTCCGGGTCCTGCCCGGCAGCCGCAACAACGCGGCCGGCGTGCTCAAGCTGGGCGTTGCCAATGGCGGCGCCGAAGCCGATGCCGTCGCCAGCGTGCGCCCAGCGCCCATGCCCGACCCGGCAACCCTGACCAGCGACACCTTCGCCGCCACCGATCTCGACGCCCTGCCCGACGCCACCCATACCAGCCTGCGCATCAGCCTCGACGGCTATGGCCCGGATGTCGTCGATCTCGGCAGCACCGCTGCGGCCGGCGCCAATCTCGCCGCCAAGCTCGGCGACGTGGCCAGCCGGCTGCAGGCCGCCGTGCGCGCCCTGAAACCCGGCAATCCGGCCTACAGCGGCTTCACCGTCACGGCAACCGCCACCACGCTGGTTCTCGCCAGCGGCTCGCGCGGCGCCGCTTCGGCCATCGCCGTCAGCGCCGCCCCGGCCAATGACATCGCCGCCGGCCTGCACCTGCTGGCCGGCTCCACGCTGGCCACGCCACCGACCGACGCCTTCCTCGGCGGCGGCACCGAAACCCCTTACGGGCCGGCCGATGTCTATCCGGCCTTCATCGGCAGCCGCGCCAATCGCGAGGGCCTGTTCGCGCTGGAGGACGCCGATATCTTCAACCTCCTCGTCCTGCCCGGCATCACCGATCCCGGCGTGCTGGCCGATGCAGCCTCCTACTGCGAGGAGCGCCGCGCCTTCTTCATCGTCGACGCGCCGCCCTCGGTGACCGACGTTGCCGGCATGGTGGCATCCGCCTCCGGCACCGAACTGCCCAAATCCGATCACGCCGCGGTCTATTTCCCGTGGACCTACGTTGCCGACCCGCTGAAGAACGGCAAGCCGCGCCTGACGCCGCCCGGCGGCACGATGGCCGGACTCTACGCCCGCACCGACGGTAACCGCGGCGTCTGGAAAGCGCCGGCCGGCACCGATGCCAACCTGGCCGGCGTGCAATCGATGGCCGTGCCGCTGACCGATGGCGAAAACGGCAGCCTCAACCCGCTCGGCGTCAATTGCCTGCGCACCTTCCCGGTCTATGGCGCGATTGCATGGGGTGCGCGCACCCTGCGCGGCGCCGACCAGATGGCTTCCGAATACAAATATGTGCCTGTGCGCCGCCTCGCCCTCTACATCGAGGAGTCGCTCTATCGCGGCACGCAGTGGGTCGTCTTCGAGCCGAACGACGAACCGCTGTGGGCGCAGATCCGCCTCAACATCGGCGCCTTCATGAACGGCCTGTTCCGCCAGGGCGCCTTCCAGGGCAGTTCGCCGCGCGAGGCCTATCTCGTCAAGTGCGACCGCGAAACGACGACGCAGGACGACATCAACCGCGGCGTGGTGAACATCCTGGTCGGCTTCGCCCCGCTCAAGCCGGCCGAGTTCGTGGTCATCAGCGTCCAGCAACTGGCCGGGCAGATCCAGGTCTGAGCCCGAACCGAATCAGGAGGAGATTGAAAAATGGCCCAATTCACCGTCAATGCCCAGCGCTTCGATCCGTACAAGAATTTCAAGTTTCGCGTCAAATGGGATGGCCGCTACGTCGCCGGGATCAGCAAGGTGTCGTCGCTCAAGCGGACGACCGAAGTCGTCGAGCACCGCGAGGGCGGTGACCCGTCCACCGGCCGCAAGTCGCCCGGTCGCAGCAAGTTCGAGGCGATCACGCTGGAGCGCGGCGTCACCCACGACACCAATTTCGAGCAATGGGCCAACAAGGTCTGGAATCTCGGCTCCGGCCTGGGCAGCGAGGTTTCTCTCAAGAACTTCCGCAAGGACCTGATCATCGAGGTCTATAACGAGGCCGGGCAACTGGCGCTGGCCTACAAGGTTTTCCGCTGCTGGGTGTCGGAATACCAGGCACTGCCCGATCTCGACGCCAATGCCAACGCCGTGGCGATTCAGCACATCAAGCTCGAAAACGAAGGCTGGGAACGCGACTACGAAGTTGCCGAGCCGACGGAGCCGAGCTTTGTCGAGCCGGGTTGATCGCGCCTGGATTCGAGCTAACGAAAACAATCGAACCTCGCCATGCGCCCGTTGAGTTCCGCCCAAGTGCTCGCCCTGTGGGACGCCGGACAGACACTCCATCCCATTGACCGCGCGCTGCTGGCCCTGGCCCTGGCCATGCCGGAAGAAGCGCCCGAGGCAATGGCCGACCGGCCGGTGGGCTGGCGCGAAGCCAATCTGCTCGCCCTGCGCAACGCCATGTTCGGCAGCGCGCTGGACGGCTACGCGTCGTGCCCGGCCTGCGGCGCGTTGCTGGAGTTCGGCCTCGATGGCCAGACGCTGCTCGACGAACTGCAGTCGCCCGACAGCGCCGCGCGCATCGCGCTCGACGGCCGGCAATGGCGGCTGCCGAGCAGTCGCGACCAGGCCGCCATCCTCGCCGCACCGGACCTGGAGACGGCCGTCGATTGGCTGCTCGGCCGTTGCCGTCTGGCAGAAAGCGGTTCAGGCAGCGTTGCTGCGGTCGACCCGGAAACCAAGCAAAATCCGAAGTGCCCGCCGGCGCTCGTCGACGAACTCGAATCGCGCATGGAAGCGCTGGACCCCGCCGCCAACATCCGTCTCGGCATGCGTTGCGCCGATTGCGGCCACGCTTGGGAAGCGGCGCTCGACATCGGCAGCTGTTTCTGGGACGAGCTGGGCAGCCGCGCCCGGCAGTTGCTCGAATCCGTCCATCGGCTGGCCGGCGCCTACGGCTGGCGCGAGTCCGAGATTCTGGCCCTCAGCCCGGCCCGCCGGGCGGCCTACCTGAACATGATCGGCTGAGACGAACATGGGCGGCTTCCTCCATCAGCTTGCCAGCCGCAGCCTGGGCCTCGCCCCGCAAATCAGGCCGCGCGCCGCGCTCCCCTACGCCCCGTCGGCGGCCGACTTGCCCATGACCGGGACGGCGAGCCACGAAAGCCCTCCAATCGCCGCCATCGAACCCTCGGGCTTGGCGCCGACGACCGCCCGGCGCGGCGAACCGGCGGCTGACCCTGCCCTGCCGGCGCCCGTCGTCGGAAAGACCGCTCCTGCCTCCCGCCGCGCAGCGGACACGCCGACACCAGCCGCCAGCCAGCCGCCCCGCATGGCCCAGCCCGAAGGCGTGCCGCCCGCCATCGCTCCCGACCTGTCTGCCCCGTCCACCGCCCGCCCAGCCGTCGCCGGCCCCGCGACGGTGGAACAGCTACCCGTTCCGCCACGCCCCGAACCGGCGCCGGCCGCCGTCCGCCCCGCCGAAAGCCGACAGCCGGGCGTTGCCGACCTCGACAAGCTCATCGCCCGACTGCTCGGCGAGCACCCGCGCACTCCGGACAAATCGCCGCCCCCCCCTCCGCCACCGACCGCTATCGTCACGCACCAGCCCGTCCAGCGCCCGATTGCGATCATCCCGACCCGCCCGCCCGCCGGCCGGGAGCGCCAGGCTGCCGCGCCGGAAACCGACAGCGCCCCCGAAGTGCGCATCACCATCGGCCGCCTCGAAGTCAGCCCGCCCAGCCGCCCGGCGCCCGCCGCCCAGCCGGCGCGTCCGCGCGGCCCGGCGCCGCTGTCACTGTCCGACTACCTGGCCCGCCGCAATGGAGGCCGCCCATGAGCAACGCCCTGGCCATTGCCGGTGTCACGGCCGTCATCAAGGATCTGCTCGACTCCGGGATGATCGATGAGGCGATTACCGACATCCTCGGCGCCGGCGTCACCGTCACCAGCATGGCGCCGGATACGGTCTCCCTCGACAACAACGATTCGCCGCAACTCAATCTCTTCCTGCATCAGGTCACGCCAAATGTCGCCTGGCGCAATGCCGCCCTGCCCTCTCGCGACGCCGGCGGCAACCGCGTCAGCAACCCGCCCCTCGCCCTCGACCTGCACTACCTGCTGACGGCCTACGGCCGGGCCGACCTGCAGGCCGAGGTCCTGCTCGGCTACGCCCTGCAGCTGCTGCACGAAACGCCGGTCCTGCCGCGCGATGCGATTCGCCGAGCTCTCACGCCGGCGGTCATCGACGGCGCCATCCTGCCCACGATCTACCAAAGTCTGCGTGGCGCCGACCTCGCCGAACAGGTCGAACTTCTCAAGGTCACCCCTGCGGCCCTGGGCACGGAAGAAATGTCCCGCCTGTGGTCGGCTCTCCAGGCCCGCTACCGGCCGACGGCCGCCTTCCAGGTCTCGGTCGTCCTGATCGAGTCCCGCAAGCCGGCCCGCAGCCCGCTGCCCGTGCTCAGCCGCGGCGAAACCGATCCCGTCTCGCGGCGCGACCGCGGCGTCCTCGCCTTCAGCGGCCTGATACCGCCGTTGCCGACGCTCGAAGCCGTCGTTCCGGCCGGCCGCCAGCCCGTTGCCGTCCCCGGCGGCACAGTCACGCTCGAAGGGCGCCATCTCGACGGCGTCGACCGTCAGGTCATCCTCAGCCTGGCCAGCCTCCAGATCAGCCGCAGCGTTCCCGCCACGAGCGGCGGCCCTAACAAACTAGGTCTCACCGTCCCGAACGACCTGCCGGCCGGCCTCTACCGCATCGATGTCGCCGTGCAGCGGCCCGACGAAAGCCGCGCCCACCGCACCAACCAGTTACCGCTGGCCCTCGCCCCGCAGCCCGTGCTGCCGCCTTTCAGCGCCACCCGCAACGCCGGCACCGTCACGCTGGTCCTCGACGTCGAGCCACCCGTGCGCCCCGGCCAGACCGCCGCATTGATCCTCGGCGAACGCGAAATCACCGCCGAGCCGCTCACCGCAACCGCCAGCCGGCTGACCTTCCTGATCGCCGACGCCCCGCCCGCCGGTAGCACCCATCTGGCCCGCCTGCGCGTCGATGGCTTTGAAAGCCCGATCATCGATCGCATGGCGACGCCCGTCGCCTACCTCGACCGCCGCATCACCCTGCCATGAACGCCCCGCTCGCCCAGGACTGGACCGTCGCCAACCAGCAACTGCTGGTCGCCGAGTTCGCGCGGCTCAAGGGCATGCTGCGGTCGACGGCGGAAAACGCCCAAAATCGCGCGGCCGAATCCGCCGCCATCGCCGAAGCCCGCCAGCTGCTCCGCGCGGAAAGCGCCATCGACTGGCTGACTGCCGCCTTCGGCCTGTCCGGTTTCGAGCGCGACCTGCTGCTGCTCTGCGCCGGCGCCGAAATGGATGCCGACCTCGCCCGCGCCTGCGCCCTGGCCCAAGGTGAGACGACGCGGCCCTGGGCCTCCTTCGGCCTCGCCCTGGCGACCCTCGAATCGCCGCACTGGAGCGCCCTGACGCCGCAACGGCCGCTGCGCCGCTGGCGCCTGCTCGACATCGACAGCCATGCCGGACTCGCCGCCGGCCGCCTGCGCATCGACGAACGCGTGCTGCATTTTCTCGTCGGCATCAACGAACTCGATGTCCGTCTCGCCCATCTGCTCCGCCCGGCCCTTGCCCTGCCCCACCAGGCCGGCAGTCACGCCGCGACGACGCAGGCCGCGATTGCCGCGCTCAAGGCCGGGAACGCTGCCGGCAGCGGCCAATGGCCAGTCATCGTCCTCGAAGGCGATGACCCGGCCGCCCAGGAAGACATCGCCACGCGCTGTGCCGATGCGCTCGACCTGAACTGTCTGGCCATCCAGGCCGAGGACATTCCCCTCGCCGCCGAGGAGCGCGCCGCCCTGATCACCCTCTGGCAGCGCGAAGCGACGCTGCTCGGCGCCGCCCTGCTGATCGTCGTCGGCGATCCCGTCTCGCCGGCCGGCGAAGCAGCACGCCACCTGATCGAGCGGGTCGGCGGCCTGTGCCTGGTGGCCTGCCCGAGCGCGCCGGCGCTCCTCGCCAGCCACCTGCGCTTCCCGGTCGACAAGCCTGCCGATGCCGATCGCCGGCAACTGTGGGTAGACGTGCTGGGACCGAACGGCGTGCGCCGCGCCGGGCCGGAGCTCGACCGCGCCGCCAGCCACTTCCGCCTGGGTAGCCGGACGGTCCAGAACATCGCCGATGCCCTGCAGGCCGGCCTGGCCCTCCCCGCCATCGCCGGGGTGACGGCTCCCGGCCCGCTGTGGCTCGGCTGCCGCCAGGAAAGCCGCGGCGGCCTCGACCATCTCGCCCAGCGTCTCGACACGACGGCCGGCTGGAACAGCCTCGTCCTGCCGGAAGCCCAGCTCGCCGTGCTGCGCCAGATCGCCGCCCACCTTCGCCAGCGCTTCACGGTGCAGCAGGAATGGGGCTTCGCCGCCAGGGGCAGCCGCGGACTCGGCCTTGCCACGCTGTTCGCCGGAGAAAGCGGCACCGGCAAGACGCTGGCCGCCGAAGTGCTGGCCCACACCCTGCACCTCGATCTCTACCGGATCGACCTGTCCGCCGTCGTCAGCAAATACATCGGCGAAACCGAAAAAAACCTGCGCCGGGTTTTCGACGAAGCGGAGAATTCCGGCGCGGTCCTTCTTTTCGACGAAGCCGACGCCCTGTTCGGCAAGCGCACCGAGGTCAAGGACAGCCACGACCGCTACGCCAACATCGAGGTCAGCTATCTGCTGCAACGCATGGAGGCCTATCACGGCCTGGCCGTGCTCACCACCAACCTGAAATCCAGCCTCGACACCGCCTTCCTGCGCCGGCTGCGTTTCGTCGTCCAGTTCCCTTTCCCCGACCAGGAGCAGCGCCTCGCCCTCTGGCAGCGCGCCTTCCCGTCTGCCACGCCGACCCGCAATCTCGATCTCGACAAACTCTCCCGTCTGTCGATGACCGGCGGCAGCATCCGCAACATCGCCCTCAACGCCGCCTTCCTGGCTGCCGATGCCGGCGAAGCGGTCGGCATGAACCACCTCCGGCAAGCCGCCCACGCCGAGGCCGCCAAGCGAGAACGGCCGCTGGCCGATGCCGAAACGCGAGGCTGGGCATGAAAAGGATTCATCTCCATATCGAGCATCTGAGCCTGCCGGGATATACCCCGGCCGAGCGGCGCGCCTTTGTCGCGGCACTGGAACGGGAACTCGCCGCCAGCGGCATGGCTGGCCAACCATCGCTGCCGCGCCTCGCCAGCAGCGAGACCCGGCGCGTCAGCACAGCCGACCTGCAACCCCGGACGGTTGCGCGAAATGCCGTTGCCGCCATGCTCCCCGGCCGGAAAGGCGGTGGCCGGACATGAAACAATTCGGTCAGGGACTGTCCAGAATGGCCGATCTTCCCATTCGCCCGGCCCCGGAACGGCATGGCCGCGAAACCCAGGCCGACCGGCGTGCCGCCCACGCACTGGGCAACGGCATGCTCGGCAGCGCCATCTCTGCGCCGCGCAGCCTGCCGAACTGGCAAACGGCCGGCAATCCACTCCCGGAGCAGGGCGGGCACAGCCTCCCGCCGACCCTGCGCGCTCCGTTCGAGCAAGGTTTCGGCCACGATTTTTCCCAGGTTCGCATTTTCCCGGCCGGCGAAACGGCCGATGCCGTGCAACGAATCGGCAGCCGCGCCGTCACCTGCGGCCCCCGCATCGCCCTCGCGCCCGGCCAGTGGGCGCCGGAAACGCCGAGCGGCCGGGCGCTGCTCGCCCATGAACTGGCCCACGTCACACAACAGGCCGGCGAAGGCGGGACGCCGCTCGATCACAAGACGCTGGACGAAGAGATCGACGAGGAACTGCAGGCCAAGGCCGCCGACCTCAAGACGCTCGACCCCAAGCACAGGGAATATGCCCGAACGCTGCAGGGCTACGGTTTCGACATCACCCACGACAAGGCGCTCACGCTGCTGCCGGAGCCGAAAGACCCGAAAGCCAAGGAAGCCTGGAAGCGCCAGTTCCAGAAGATCGACAAGCTGGCCGGCCGCATCCTCGACCAGAGCGGCCCCCTGGTGGAGCAAAAGGAAAGCCGGGCCCAGTCGCTGGCGACCGACCTGGCCACGGCCGGTTTCATCAACGAGGCGATGGCGCTGGCTCCCAAGATCACCGACCCCGACCTGCGCAAGTTCGTCTATCAGGCCGTTCTCGGCCAACCGGCCAAGGTCAGCGAAGCCCAGGTCACGACCATCGCCCAGTTTCAGGCGGCCAATGCCAAGGATTTGTCCGACCACGACCTGTTCTCCCGCCTGACCACCGACCAGGGCGGGTATGCCAAGGACCTGGGCAGCGCCAAGGTCAACGCGGCGCTCAAGGTCGTCGTCAAGACCTACGCCACGGCGAGCGACCTGCCGCAAAAGCTGGCGCAGCTGATGTTCTTCCACCCGGGCAGCCGGGCCGCCTTCACCACCTGGATGCTGGCCGACAAGCGCAGCGCGCTGCTCAAGCAGGTCTCCGGCCAGGCCTATTTCGTCGAAGGCGCCAACATCCAGGCCGGCGGCAAGACCCTACACCCGGATGCCGCGACGCTGGGCTGGGCCATCGGCAACAAGCAGCGCATCACCGTCGACGACGTGATCGCCCTCTGCGCTGCTGCCGGTACGCCGCTCACGGCGCCCGCCGCCCGCGACATCAGCACGCTCAAGGCGTGGCTGGAACTGAACACAGAGAAAATCGGCCAGGCCGTCAACAAGCAGAACCCCGGCAAGCCGGAAGTGGCCGCGGCGCTGTTCACCCAGATCGCCGAGGCCTTCACCTGGCACGTGCCGGCCGACTCCAAGGAGGACGTCAAGCCGGACAAGGGCGGGCATATCACCAAGCTGACCGCCGCCGGCCCGCAGAACAGCCAGCTCAAGGTTGACTGCGACGTGCTCGCCACCTACGGTGTGCGCCTGCTGGTCGCCAGCGGCTACACCCCGATCGGCTACATGGCCGTCAAGCCGACCGATCCCGACCGCGCCCCGCACGCCATGGCCCTGCTCCAGAACGGCAAGGACTACCACGCCATTTCCAACTCGGCGACAAAGAAACTGGCCGCCACCAGCAAGGCCGACGCCCTCAAGGAAGTGCGCGACTTCGGCCTCGACGAAGCCTACGACGCCAGCCGGCCACTCACCGGCTACGGCATCTACTACATGGATTGCGATGCCAAGGGCACGCTGCCGGACGCCGTGCTCAACCAGGACAGCTCGGTGCGCGATGGAGGGCTGAGCAAATGAGCCAGCTCGACCGCCCCGTCGCCTCGACCCACCCCGGGCTTCAGGCGGCCAAGTCGGCTGCAAAGCCGGCGGCGACGGCGCCGCGCGAGCATGCCCCCGCCCTGCCGGCCGGCGGCCAGCCGCTGCCCGGCGCCCTGCGCCAGGAATTCGAGCCCTTTTTCGCCCACGACCTGTCGCGCGTCCGCATCCACGTCGACCAGCCGGCCCGCCATCTGGCCACCCGTCTCGCCGCCGACGCCTTCGTCCTGGGCAACGAGATCGGCTTCGCCGCCAACCGCTTCCGGCCGGACACCGTCGGCGGCCGCCGGCTGCTGGTCCATGAACTGGCCCATGTCGTGCAACAGGGCGCCATGCCTGCGGTCGACGCCGATAAAATGCCAAAAACGCTGCCGCCAGCCGCCGAGCGGCAGGCCGACAGCGCCGCGCTGGCCTATCTGGCCGGTCGCCCCGGCCCGCTGCTGTCCCGCTTCCAGCCCGGCCTGGCCTGCGCCGTGAAGACCAATGGCGGCGAATTCGACACCGACCGCTATACGCCGACCAACGTGCCGCCGCGCCGGGGCGGCACCGTCGGCAAGACCATCGGCGCCAGCATCCGCCTGCACTTCACGCCCAACGACCTGGTCGAGGCCGACCTGATCGGCACCGTGCAGACCGTGCGCACGCTGCGCGCCACCAAGGCCGGCGGGCCGATCGACGCCACCAGTTTCCCGACGCCGCACAAGGGCGCGTTGGCGCTCGGCAAGAAGGACAGCGACCCGGGCCGTGTGATCGACCAGACCGACACCGGCACCCGGCGCGCGCCCAACACCAACCCGCTCTACGCCACCGACGCCAAGCCCGGCGCCATCCCCAAGACCCTGACCGAGGCGGTTCCCGCTCCCGAAACGGTGGGTGCCGGCGCCGGTTACGGCAAGGACACCTTTGGCGAACACGGCTTCCGGAAAAAGAAGCCGGACGGCAGCTTCGAGGTCAAGAAAGCCACGCTGGCCGACTCCCCGAACCGGAGCATCGAATTCGCCAAGCAGGAATGGGTGCAGACCTTCGAGGTTTCGGCGCTGGCCCTGTCCGGCCCGCTGGCCAATACCTATCTCGGTTCGGTCGAATGGGGCTGGAAATGCGATGCCGCCGGCAACGCCGCGCTGGCGCCGCCCGCCATCCGCCTGATTTCGCCGGGCCTGCCGAGCAGCGCCTTCACCGACGCCGCGAAGAAGTGGAATGCCGGCAAGACGGTGCGCGACCCGGCCAGCCGCAAGCCCCTCGACACAATCGACCTGCCGCTGCCGACCAGCGCCGCCGAAACCAGCAGCGAACCCGCCGCCGGACGCGGCACAGGCGAACTGCTGGTTTCCCTCGGCGCGGTCGACAAGACGCTGACCACGGCCAAGGATGTCGACAAGAACGCCAAGACGCTGGAAAAGCGGGCCATGGAGCAAGCCCTGGCCGGCCGCCAGGCGCTGATCGATGTCAACGTCAAAAAAACCGAGGACTGGACCGGCGCCGACGAGGTCTACGCCCTGCTCAAGAGTGGCAACAAGCGCCGGAAGACGCCGGTCAAGAGCCTCAACGACGGCCAGTCGGGCAGCTTCGCCCTGCCTCTCCCCGCCCTGATGCCGATCAACGGCCCGATCACGGTCCAGATCTACGACGAGGATACCGGCGCCTTCTTCGACCAGGACGACCTGATCGTCAATATGTCGTGGCAGCCGCCCTATGGCGCCATCCGCAATACCCGCTCGCTCGACGAAGCGGATTACGACGTACGCGTGAGGTTCAACAAATGAGCGGCCCACTCTCCTCCGGTCTGCTGCGCGGCGGCCTGATCCTGATCGATCCGGCCAGCGGTGCCGTGCAGCGCGTGATTTCGCTGCAATACAACCCGGAAACCCTGACCCGGACGTTGCAGCCGCAGGCCACCGAACACAGTGGCCCGTTCTCCGAGCCGTTGCGTCTCAAGGGGCCGCCCACCGAAACCTTCAAGCTCGACGCCGAAATCGACGCCACCGACCAGCTCGAATTCCCCGACCAGCACCCGAAGACCGTTTCCTCCGGCATCCACCCGCAACTGGCGGCGCTGGAAACCATCGTCTACCCCGAAAGCGATACCCTGATCCAGAACAACACGCTGCTCGGCCTCGGCACCCTGGAAATCGCCCCGACGGTGGCGCCGCTGACCTTGTTCGTGTGGAGCAAGGAGCGCGTCGTGCCGGTGCGCATCACCGATTTTTCGGTCACCGAAGAGGCCTTCGACAGCACGCTGAACCCCATCCGCGCCAAGGTTTCGCTGAGCCTCAAGGTCCTCCACGTCGGCGACCTCGGCTTCAACGACAAGGGCGGGCATCTTTATATGGTTTATCAGCAGCGCAAGGAACGCCTGGCGGCCGATGCCGGCCTCGGCAGCCTTGCCTCGCTGGGATTGAGTGGACTGCCATGAGCATCGAACGCTTCCCCCCCAACAGCCGTTACGCCGGCATTCCAACGGCCGAACTGACCGGCCCGGATGGCGAGAAGATCGTCTACCTGCGCCGCCGCTTCATCCCCGACCCGGCGACGCTGGTCCCGGTCGGCGAAGTGCAGGTGCAGGGCGGCGACCGCCTCGACCGGCTGGCCGCGACGCATCTCGGCGACCCGATCCAGTACTGGCGGATCGCCGACGGCAATGGCGCCCAGGCGCCGAGCGAGCTTGAACACCCCGGCGACACGCTGCGCCTGACCCTGCCGGCCGGCCTCGGAGGCGGTGGTGCTTAAAGGCATCCACCTGACGCTGCTGGTCGGCCCGGGCGTTCCGATCCCGGCGCCGAAGCCGCTGATGGACGCACTGGAAAGCATCGAAGTCACCTCGTCGGCCGACAGCCCGAGCGGCTTCCAGCTCAGCTTCGTCGTCGACAACCGCTCGCCGCTGCATACCCTGCTGCTCGTCGCCGGTGGCCAGGTGCCGTGGCTGCGCGTCATCCTCGTCGCCACCCTGAACAGCCTGCCGACCGTCCTGATGGACGGCCTGATCACCCGCCAGGAAATCACCGGCGCCAACGAACCCGGCCAGAGCCGGCTGACCATCACCGGCGAAGACCTGACGGTGGCCATGGACAAGCAGGACATGAGCGGCCTGCCCTATCCGGCCATGCCGCCGGCCGCCCGCGTCGCGCTGATCGTCGCCCGCTACGGCCTGTACGGCATGCTGCCGCTCATCATCCCGTCGCTGTTCGAGGACCTGCCCATCCCGGTCGAGCGCATCCCGACCCACGAAGGCACCGACCTCGCCTACGTCCGCGCATTGGCCAGGGAAGCCGGTTATGTCTTCTACATCGAACCCGGGCCGGCGCCCGGCGCCAATGTCGCCTACTGGGGCCCGGAAATCCGCATCGGCATGGTGCAGCCGGCGCTCAATCTGGGCATGGACGTGCACAGCAACGTGGAAACGCTGTCTTTCGCGGTCAACCAGTCCGGGGCCGAAATTCCCATCGTCTTCATTCAGAACCCGATCACCAAGTTCCCGATTCCGCTGCCGGTGCCCGACGTCAGCTTGGCCAACCCGCCACTCGGCCTCATCCCGCCGCTGCCCAAGAGTGTCAAGCTGCTGAAGGAAACGGCCAAGCTGTCCCCCATCGCCGCCCTCGGCAAGGGACTGGCCGCTGCCGCCGGCTCGTCGGCCGACGCGGTGACCGGCGACGGCAGCCTTGACGTGCTGCGCTACGGCCACGTCCTGAAATCCCGCCAGCTGGTCGGCGTGCGTGGCGCCGGCCTGTCCTTCGACGGCCTTTACTACGTCAAGAAAGTGACCAGCAAGCTCAAGGCCGGCGAATTCAAGCAGAGCTTCTCGCTGGCCCGCAACGGCCTGATCTCAACCCTACCCATGGTGCCGGCATGACCGAGAAAACGCGCCATTACGGCAAGTTCCGCGGCGTCGTCCTCAACAACGTCGACCCCATGCAGATGGGCCGCATCCAGGTCCAGGTGCCCGACGTGCTCGGCCCGACGCTGTCGTCGTGGGCCATGCCCTGCGTGCCCTTCGCCGGCATCCAGAGCGGCGTCTTTGTCCAGCCCACGATCGGCGCCGGCGTCTGGGTCGAGTTCGAGCAGGGCGACGCCGATTACCCGATCTGGGTCGGCGGCTTCTGGGGCTCGGCCGCCGAGGTGCCGGCCCTTGCCCTGGCCGGCCTGCCGGTGTCGCCGAGCATCGTCCTGCAGACCGGCAACCAGAACACGCTGATGATCTCCGACCTGCCCGGTCCGACCGGCGGCATCCTGCTCAAGACGATGACCGGGGCGATGATTTCGATCAGCGAAATCGGCATCACCATTTCCAACGGCCAGGGCGCCACCATCATGCTCACCGGTCCGACGGTGAACATCAACGGCGGCGCCCTGACGGTGATCTGAACGAATCTGAACAACAAGGAGAGACGACCATGCCCGGTTTCCTGCTTCACCTCGGCGCCACCGTCCTCTGTGCCCACGGCGGCCAGGCCACGCCCAGCGCGCCCAACCCGCGCGTGCTGCTCTCCGGCCAGCCGGCGGCGACGCTCGGCGCGCCCTACATGATCGCCGGCTGCGCCATGCCGCCGCCCAGCGCCGGCAACGGCCCCTGCGTCACCGGCCAGTGGCTCATGGGCGCAACGCGGGTACTGATCGGCGGCCAGCCCGCCCTGCTCCAGGCCTCGCCGTCGATATGCGCGCCGACCGGCACGCCGATGACGGCCGCCGTGACGCAGACGCGCGTGGTGGGAATGTGACATGGCGCTCCACTTCCCCTTCCAGCCCGACCAGCGCGGGCGCAGCGGCGAGGCCGGCAGCGACGCCCATCTGCGCGACATGATCGAACAGGTGCTGTTCACCATCCCCGGCGAACGCGTCAATCGGCCCGATTTCGGCTGCGGCCTGCTGCAGCTGGTCTTCGCGCCGAACAGCGACACGCTGGCTGCGGCCATCCAGATGACGGTGCACAGCGCCCTGCAGCAATGGCTGGGCGACCGCATCGTGGTCGAAGGCGTCAATGTCGAGCACGACGAAGGCACGCTCGCCGTCGATGTCCAATATGTCGTCAGGCGCGGCCAGGAACGCCGGCTGACCCGCTTCACCCGGGGGACGCCATGAACCGCCAGTTCCGCAGCGACAACCCGCGCCGCCTGCAACTGCTGCGCGACCAGAATCCGGTCGGCAAGAATGGCGTCGATTTCGTCGAAATCACCTCGCTCGACCAGCGCAGCCTGCGCATCGTCTGCGTCCATCCGGTCAGCGGCATCGCCCGCGCCAACGTTCGTATCGACGGCGGCGTCCGCATCACCGGCATCGCGCTGGCTGCCGAGCCGGTCATCAACGGCCGCGAAATCCGGATCAAGGTCGAACAGGCCGGTGATTTCTCGTGGTACACGCTGAGCCTCATCGACCCGGCCGACCCCGAAGCGCCGGCCCCCGGCTTCGACATCTGCCTGTCCACCATCCGCATCAATTTCAAGGCCGGCTGCCCTTCCGAATTCGACTGCGCCGACCTCCACGACTGCCCGCCGGCCACCCCGCCGGAACCGCGCCTCGACTATCTGGCCAAGGATTACGACAGTTTCCGCCGCCTCATGCTCGACCGCATGTCGCAACTGATACCCGGCTTTGCCGAACGCAGCCCGGCCGACTTCACGGTGGCGCTCGTCGAGACGCTGGCCTATGTCGGCGACCATCTTTCTTACGCGCAGGATGCGGCGGCCACCGAGGCCTATCTCGGCACCGCCCGCCGCCGCACCTCGTTGCGCCGCCACGCCCGGCTGCTCGACTACCCGCTGCACGACGGCTGCAACGCCCGGGTTTTCGTGACTGCTGCGGTCGACGCCGCTGCCGAGGCAAAAACCGTCCCGGCCGGCACCGCGCTGCTGGCGGCGGCCGGCGCCGGCGCCCCGGTCCGCCGCAGTGACCTGCTCGAACAGTTGCCGCTGCCCGGCATCGGCGTTTTCGAGACCCTGCACGACCAGGTGCTGCACGCCGCCCACAGCCGCATCGCCATCCATGACTTCGCCGACCCGGCCTGTTGCCTGCCGCGCGGCACGACGGCGGCGGCGCTGGTCAATACGCCGGCGTTGGCGCTGGCCGTCGGCGAGGTGCTGATCTTCGAGGAAATCCTGAGCCCGGCGACCGGCAAGGCCGCCGATCTCGACGCCAGCCACCGCCACCCGGTTCGCCTGACCGCCGTCAGCCCCGGCCACGACGACCTGACCAACACCGACCTGCTGCTCATCAACTGGCACGCCGAGGATGCGCTGCCTTTCCCGCTCTGCGTCAGCCACGAATTCGAGGTCGGCGGCGCCCTCGTCAAGCAGGCCATCGCCGTCGCCCGCGGCAATGTCGTGCTGGCCGACCACGGCCTGACCCGGCCCTGGCAGACGATGGAACCGCCCGAGGCGGGCGATGGCGGCAGCGCTGCCCTGCGCCTGCCCTACCGGCCGCGCCTGCGGGAATCCGGCCTGGCTTTCGCCGAGCCCTACGATCACGACGTGGCGACCGACGGCCGGCAGCCGCTCTCGGCCAGCCGCGTGCTGATGCAGGAGCCGCGCCGGGCCCGCCCGGCCGGCATGATGCTGCTGGCCGACGACTCCAGCCTGTTCGGCGAGCAGCCCGACCCCGATGAAACGCCGTGGACGCCGCAACGCGACCTGCTCGGCAGCGAACGCTTCGCCCGCGAATTTGTCGTCGAAACCGAAAACGACGGCAGCGCCTGGCTGCGTTTCGGCGACAACCAGTTCGGCGCCGCGCCGATCACCGGCCAACGCCTGCTTGCCCGCTTCAGGCTGGGCGGCGGACCGGGAGGCAACGTCGGCGCCGAAACCATCAGCGCGCTGATCAGCGACGATGCCAGCCTGATGCTCGGCATCAGAAGCCTGCGCAACCCGCTACCGGCCCAGGGCGGCGCCGATCCGGAAACGCTCGACGCCATCCGCCTCAACGCCCCGGAAGCCTTCCGTACGCAGGAGCGCGCCGTCACCACCGACGACTACGCCCGCGCCGCCGAGCGCCACCCCGACGTGCAGCGCGCCGCCGCCCGCCTGCGGTGGACCGGCTCCTGGTACACCGTTTTCCTGATGCTCGACCGCCGTGAAGGCAAGCCGGTCGATGCCGATTTCAAGGCGACCATGCGCGCCTTCCTCGAACGCTTCCGGCTGGCCGGCTACGACTTCGAGTTCGCCGACCCGGTGCGCGTCCCGCTCGATATCCAGCTGCAAATCTGCGTCGCCGCGGGCTATTTCGCCGCCGACGTCAAGGCCACGTTGCTCGAAGCCTTCACCGCCAGTGTCGACCGCCATGGCCGGCCCGGCTTCTTCCACCCCGACGGCTTCACCTTCGGCACGCCGCTCTATCTGTCCGCCGTCGTCGCCAGGGCCATGGCCGTGGCCGGTGTCGCCTCGGTCGACATCCGCCGCTTCCAGCGCTGGGGGCGCAGCGCCAAGGGCGAACTGGCGGCCGGTGTCATCACCGCTTCGCAGCTTGAAGTCCTGCGTGCCGACGGCGACCGCAATTTCCCTGAAAACGGCCAGATCGGCTTTATCGTGGAGGGCGGATCATGAGCACATCCGACAACTGCGGCTGCTGCGCCGGCGTCACGCCGCTGACCCCGGTCGATGCAACCCAGCCCCCCGGCCAGCCGGCGCTGGCGCTGCGCGCCGGCACCCACGGCCGCTTCCGGCAGAGCATGCTGGCCGGCCTCGCCGACGAATCCGCTCTCGCCAACCTGACCACCCGCGCCAGCGACGACCCGGCCATCGCCCTGCTCGACAGCTGGGCCGCCGTGCTCGACGTGCTGGGCTTTTACCAGGAACGCATCGGCAACGAGAATTACCTGGGCACCGCCACCGAACGCCGCTCGGTGCTCGAACTGGCCCGCGCCATCGGCTACGAATTGCACCCCGGCGTCGCCGCCTCGACCTGGCTCGCCTTCACGCTGGAAACCGCGCCCGGCGCCCCTCTGGAAACCCGCATCGACATCGGCGCCCGCGCCCAGAGCGTGCCCGGCCAGGACGAAACGGCGCAGACTTTCGAGACGCTCGAAGCCATCGACGCCAAGGCGCGCTGGAACGCGCTGCCCGTGCTGGCCGCCGAAGCCGCGCCGCCGCGCATGGGCCTGCACACGATCTACCTGGCCGGCACGGCGACCCGCCTGCAAGCCGGCGACGCCCTGCTCGTCATCGGCGACGAACGGACCAAGGACCCCGGCAACGAAAACTGGGATTTCCGCCGCGTCGCCCGCCTGCGCGAAGTGTTGCCGGCCGACCCGAGCGACCCGAAGGACGCCGGCTACACGGTCGTCACGCTCGACCGCGGCCTGGGCAAGCCCTGGCACGGCGTCCATCCGGCCCGCGCCAACCCGCGCTGCCATGCGCTGCGCGCCCGCGCCCACCTGTTCGGCCACAACGCGCCGGACTGGCGGGCGATGCCGGCCAGCCTGCGCGCCACCTACCTCGGCCTGGCCGACGAAGCACCGCCGCCGATCGGCCAGCACCCGGAATGGCCAGGCTTCACGCTGGCCGACATTTCCGACCCGCCGGCCGGCAGCGGCAGCGGGCTGCTCGGCCAGTACTACCGGGGCAAGGGCTTCCGCGAACTGCGCCTGAGCCGCACCGACGCCATGGTCAATTTCGACTGGGGGGCCGGCAGCCCCGATCCGTCCGTCCCGGCCGACCAGTTCTCGGTGCGCTGGTCGGGCTGGATCCAGCCCCCGGTCACCGGCCAGTTCACTTTCTTCGTCACGGCCGACGACGGGCTACGGCTCTGGATAGACAACCGGCTCATCATCGACTTCTGGATCGACCAGGGCGCCACCGAACGCAGCGGCACGGCCAGCCTGCGCGCCGATCACAAGCACGACATCCGGCTGGAGTATTACGAGAATGGCGGCAGCGCCACCTGCCGGCTGGCCTGGTCCGGCCCCGGCGTCAGCAAGGCGGTCGTTCCGGCGGCGCGCCTCTACCCGCGCGACGTCCATACCGTGCACCTCGACGCCAGCTACCCGAAATGGCTGGCCGGCGGCTGGGCGGTCCTGTCCATCCCGAATTACGAAGAGGTCTATCGCATCGTCGCCACCGAGGACGACGCCCGCGCCGATTTCGCGGTATCGGCCACCGCCACCCGCCTGACGCTGAGCGGCGAAAACCTGCGCGACACCTTCAACAACCGCGTCCGCAGCACGACGGCCTTCGGCCAGTCCGAGCCGCTCGACTGGGCCACCCGGCCGCTCTCCGGCTTCATGCAGGGCCACCTGATCGACCTCGCCGGCTACGAGCCGGATCTGCCGGCCGGCCGCTGGCTCGCCGTCTCCGGACTGGTGCTGGCCGACCTGCCGGCCAACACCCGGGCGCGCAGCCGGCTGGCCAAAGGCGACGCGCTGGCGTCCATCCGCATCGGCCGCGACCGCCAGACGGCGGATCTGGAATTCGAGGATTTTTCCCGGTTGACCGTGGCATTGGCCCCGGCCGCCGACGTCGTCCGCATCCAGCACAACGACAGCGGCAACGGCCGCACCCAACTGCTGCTGGCGAGCGATCTGACGCACGCCTACCTGCCGGCCTCCGTGCGCATCAACGCCAATCTCGCGCCGGCCAGCGCTGGCGACAGCAAGCAGATGCGCATCCAGCCCGAACCGCTGGGGACCGGCGATGGCAGCCGCAGCCTGCAACGCTTCAATTTGCGGCAAGGGCCGCTGACCTACATCACCGCCGCGACACCGAGCGGCACGGCGAGCACGCTGGAAATCCGCGTCGACGGCCTGCTCTGGCCGGAAGCGCCGCGCTTCACCGCGCCCGGCCCGGGCGAGCGCGCCTACACCGTCAAGCTCGATGAAAACGGCAGCGCCACCGTGCAATTCGGCGACGGCACGCACGGCACCCGCCTGCCCACCGGCGGCAACGTCGAGGCGCGCTACCGCGTCGGGCTGGGCACGGCCGGCAACGTCGGCGCCGAGCAGATCAGCATGCTGCTCAGCCGCCCGCCCGGCCTCAAGGCCGTCACCAATCCGGTCGCGGCGAGCGGCGGCACCGATGCCGAAGCCGGCGACGAGGCCCGGCGCAATGCGCCGCTGCGCGTCCGCACGCTGGACCGCATCGTCTCGCTGCGCGATTTCGAGGATTTCGCCGCCGCCTTCACCGGCATCGGCAAGGCCCAGGCCGTCTGGCTATGGGATGGCGAGCGGCGCATGGTCCATCTCACGGTGGCCGGCACCGGCGGCGCCCCGCTCGACCCGAATGCCGCGCTCTACCGCAACCTGCTCGCCGCCATCGACAGCGCCCGGCCGCCCTACCAGCCACTGCGCGTCAGCCCCGGCCGCGACCTGCGCTTCGGTCTGACGGCGGGGCTGTGGATCGCGCCGGAATATGCGCCGGAAAGAGTGCTCGCCGCTGCCGGCAAGGCCCTCGCCGCCGCCTTCGGCTTCGCCGCCCGCGCCTTCGGCCAGCCGGTCACCGGCAGCGAGGTGCTGGCCGCGCTGCAAGGCGTAGCCGGCGTCGTCGGGGCCGATCTCGACCGGCTGATCCAGGTCGAGTCTGGCCTCACAGTCCGCACCGCCAACGGCCCCGACGGCAGCATCCCGGCGCTCAGCGCGCGCTGGCAGGGCAACAGCCTGCAGCCGGCCGACCTGCTATTGCTCGATCCGGCGGCCGTCACCCTCACGGAGCGCACGCCATGAAACTGGACGCCGATACCCTGCTTGCCCTGCTGCCCGCCTTCTACCGCGAGCGCGATGCCGAACTGGGCGATCCGCTGCGCGCCCTGCTCGGCGTCATCGCCCGCCAGGGCGCGCTCGTCGAGGCCGATATCGAGCGGCTCTACGACAACGCCTTCATCGAAACCTGCGACGACTGGGTCGTGCCCTACATCGGCGACCTGCTCGGCGTGCGCGCCCTCTACCCGGTCGGCGGCACGGCCGCCTTCGGCCCGCGCGCGCTCGTCGCCAACACGCTGCGCCTGCGCCGGCGCAAGGGCACGGCGCTCGTCCTCGAAGAACTGGCCTTCGACACGACCGGCTGGCGCGCCCGCGCCGTTGAATTCTTCGAGCGGGTATCGACCACCCAATACCTGAACCATCTGCGGCCGCATTCCCTGCGCATGCCCGACCTGCGCCAGCCCCGGCCGCTCGCCCGCATCGACGGCCCCTTCGGCACGGAAGCCTGCACCGCCGATGTCCGCACCCTGCCGGCCGGCCGCTACAACCTGCCGAACGTCGGGCTCTGCCTCTGGCGGCTGCAGGCCTACCCGGTGCAGCGCGCCACGGCCCGGCCGGCGACGACCCGCCCCGGCTTCTACACGTTCGATCCGCTCGGCCTCGACCAGCCGCTGTTCAACCGGCCGCGCACCGAAACCGACATCAGCCATCTGGCCGAGCCGGTCAATGTGCCGGAAGCGCTGCACTGGCACGACCTGCATGCCGAACTGGAAAGCCGCCGGCAGGCCCTGACCGATGGCGAAGACCCCGACGACCGGTATTTCGCCGAAGCTGGCGGCGGCCCGGTGCTGCGCGTCTGGATCGACGACAAGGCGGTGCCGGCCGAACACCTGGTCATCTGCGACCTCGGTCCGATACCGACGGTGGCGCCCGAAGACTGGCGCCATCCGCCGGCAACGCTGACCGTTGCCGCCCGCAAGGCCGGTCGCCCGCACATGACTTTCCCTGCCGCCGGCGGCATGCTGGCCGGCATCGATCCCCGGCGCGGCCGCCTGGCGCTGCCGGCCGGCATCACGGCAAGCCGCGTCGAAGTCGGCTACGCCTACGGTTTTCCCGGCGACATCGGGGCCGGCCCCTACGACCGGCGCCCCGGCCCCGGCGACAGCAATCCGCTCGCCGCACTGCCAGCCGCAGCCGATTTCGAGGTCGTCATCCGGATACCCAGCGCCGCGGCGCCGACGCTGTCCTCGGCCTTCAACGCCCCGGCCAACCAGGCCGATGCGGTCAACCGCGTCATCGCCGGAAAAAGAACGCTGCTCGTCCTCGACACCGACGCGACGGAGGCCGTGGCGCCCGCGCTCGACCTGCCCGACAGCCACCTCGCCATCCAGGCAGCGCCGGGCCGCCGCCCGGTTCTGGTCGGCGACTTTGCGCTCAAAGGCAACGCCAGCACGCGGCTCAGCCTCGGCGGCCTGCTCCTCGACGGCGCCCTGCGCCTGCAAGGGCGGCTGAACGCCGTCACGCTGCGCCACTGCAGCCTGGTTCCCGGCAAGGGCGGCATCGCCCACACGGGTAGCGGCACCGATCTCGAGCTGAGCCTTTACCGCTGCCTGAGCGGCCCACTGCGCAGCAACCGGCCACTCGCCGCCGTCGTGCTGCGCGACTGCCTGATCGACGGCGAAGGCGGCCTCGCCATCGACATCAACGACAGCCCGCTCACCGTCAGCGCCAGCACCCTGCTCGGCACGACGGCGGCCGGCCGGCTGGAGGCCGGCAACAGCCTGTTCGACGGCTTGGTCGACATCGCCCGCCGGCAGGAAGGCTGCGTCCGCTACAGCTACCTGCCGCCGAAATCGGCGACGCCGCGCCGCCATCGCTGCCAACCCGATCTGGTCATGACCGATTTGCCCGCCGCCGACGCCGCCCGCGAGGCGACGCGGGTGACGCCCGCTTTCACGAGCACCCGCTTCGCCACGCCGGCCTACGGCCAGCTGACGCGGAGCACCGCCCGGGAAATCCGCACCGGCGCCGACAACGGCGCCGAGATGGGCGTCTGGAACCTGCTCCAGCAACCCCAGCGCGAAGCCAACCTCAGCCTGGCGCTGGATGAATACCTGCGTTTCGGCCTCGAAGCGGCCGCCATCTTCGTCAATTGACCTGACCCCATTTCACATCCCTAGATATAACCGGGAGAGAACCATGAAAGCCGACCTCAGCCGCGCCACATTCGACAAGGCCAGACGCTACCGCAGCGTCCGGATGCAACAGGGCCGCGTGCAACTCGACGCCGATTTCAACGAGCAGCAGGACATCCTCAACCATCGCATCGAGATCGAGACGCGCGACAGCCTGGGGCCGGTCGCCGCGCCCATCGACAACCCCGGTTTCGCCCTGACGCCGGCCGGCGCCGACCTGGCCATCTCGGCCGGGCGCCTCTACGTCGATGGCCTGCTCTGCGAGAACCCGGCCGCGACGACGATCGCCAACCAGCCCGACCTGCCCGATACCGCCTCGCCGGTGCTGCCGGCCAACGCCAGCCTGCTGCCGCTGCCACCCAAGGGGGTCAAGGCAAGCGACATCGCAGGTGTCGTCGTCTTCAACAACGCCGGCAACGCCGTGGCGCCGGCCGATGGCATCTACCTCGCCTATCTCGAAGCCTGGCAGCGCCATCTCACGCCGCTCGACCTGCCGGTCAACGACACCAGCATGCGCGAAGCGGCACTCGGCGGGCCGGACACCTGTACACGGGAAAAGACAGTCTGGCAGGTGAAACTGCTGCGTGCCGGCGACCCGGACACTGCCCTGACCTGCCTTTCGGAAATCGCGGCCTGGAAGACGTTGACCGCAACCGCCGACGGCCGTCTCGCCGCCCGCGCCGAGGCCAGCGTTCCGCCCAAGACACCTTGCCAGTTGCCGCCGGAAGCCGGCTACCGGCTCCTCGAAAACCACCTCTACCGCGTAGAAATCCACGACGACGGCACGGTCACCGGCAAAGCCCGCTACAAATGGTCGCGCGACAACGGCAGCATCCTCAGTCGCGTCGTCCGCTGGCTGGACGACCCGATCGCCACTGAATTCGAGGTTGCCAGCATCGGGCGCGACGACGTGCTGGCGATCAGCGCCGGCTGTTGGGTCGAGTTCATCGACGACACGCACGAACTGCTCGGCCAGCCCGGCCCGCTGGTACAGGTGCTGCGCACCGAAGGCAATGTCGTCACCGTCGATCTTGCCACGCGCGTCGGCCACGAGCTCGACGTGGCGCTGTTCCACGGCAATCCGCGCGTTCGCCGCTGGGATGGCGTCACCGACCTGAAACCGGCAGCGATCGCCAACGCCAACGCCGGCTGGGAAGAAATGGCCCAGGATGGCATCGAAGTGAAATTCGCCCCGGGCAGCTACCGGATCGGCGACTACTGGCTCATTCCGGCCCGCACGGCGACGGCAGCCATCGAATGGCCGCAGGAAGGCGGCAAGCCTGCCTTCCTGGCCCCGGCCGGGGTGCTGCGCGCCTTCGCCCGGCTGGCGTTGCTCGAATTCCAGGGGGGCGCGTGGACGTCGAAAATCACCGACTGCCGCCCGCGATTCCCCAGCCTGACCGAACTGACCCAGCTCCATTACGTCGGCGGCGACGGACAGAACATCAAGACCAATCCGGCCAACTCCCCGGCCCGGGTCGCCCTGCCCAGCCCCTTGCAGGTCGGCGTCGCCAACGGCCAGTTTCCGGTGGTCGGGGCGCAGGTGCGCTTCACGGTCGACGCCGGCCTGCTGCCGAACGGCACGGTGACGCAAATCGTCGACACGGGCGTGGACGGCCTTGCCTCTATCGTCTGGTCGGTGGATTCCGATCCGGCCAAGCCTGTCCAGCATGCCACTGCCGAGTTGCTGGTCGCCGGCCAGGTGGTGGCCGGCCGTTACCTGCCGGTGCGTTTCAGCACCCAGCTGGCGCTGGCCAACGGCGTCGCCTACGACCCGAGCGACTGTGCCGAGCTGCTGGCCGCCGAGGCTTACACGGTGCAGCAGGCCATTGACACGCTGTGCAAGCGGACCCAGGGGGGCGGTTGCTGCGCCACGGTCGGCCTGGCCGGCGAATTCGATACGCTCGATCTCGCCCTGCGCACGCTGCTCGCCGAAGGTCGCCGCGACATCTGCATCTGCCTGCTGCCGGGCAACCACAACCTGGCCGACAGCCTGAGCCTGACCGGATCGATGCGCCACCGCATCAGCATCCACGGCGCCGGCCCGGCCAGTCGCGTGGTGCTCAGGCAAGAGGCGTTCAAATTCGACACTTTCGCTTCGCTGACCCTCCGCGACTTCACCTTGGCCAATAGCGGCGAACCCGGCAGTTTCAGCTTCCTGAAGTGCCAGAACGTCGATTTCAGCCATGTCGACTTTTTCGGCCGCTCGGGCGTAGGCAGCAGCCTGTTGCAGATCGCCGGCAGCACGCGTCTGCTGATCGAGGACTGCAGCGTATTCGCCGTCGCCGCCGATAACAACGAACGACGGGATTTCGTACTCGAGCGCGTACCCAGCCTCGTGGCGAGCAGGAATGCCCTCGGTGCCACCGCCACGCTGGATGGCAGCCTGAACGAGGCGGCGGAAGCCATCGCCGCGCTCGGCCCGGCCGATCGCAGGAAAATGGCGACCGAGATCACGGCGCTCCTGCGCAGCAACGACCTGGCCAGCCTGAGCAGCCGCGAACAGGCCAGCCTCAACAACCTTCGCCTCGTGCTCGGCCGCAATGCATCGCCCGCCGCGTTGAGCAGGGCGCTCGGCCAACTCGCCGTTGCCCTGCGCGCCGGCATTCCGGCCTTTGCGCTGGCGCTGGACGACACCGACGATGCCTGCCTGATCAATAACCGCCTGCAGGGCCGCATCACGCTTTTCGGCGAGTCCGACGAATTCCCCGCAGTCACCGCCGATCAACTGAAACGCCTGAGCGCCGCGGTCAAGGCGGGGGCCGTTGCCTTCGATGACAGCGGCAGCCTGATCCTTGAACGAAACGAGCTTCAGGGGGTGCGCATGAGCGGCAAGGCGCTGGCCAACGTGATCGACACGGCCCAAGGCAGCCTGTCCATCTGGAACACCCTGCAAGTCACCGACAATCGTATCGACAGCGAGGACGATCACTATCCGGGATTCAACTGCGCCTTCAACGGCAACACGCTGGAACCGCAAGGCGATGTCGGCTTCCTGCTAGCCAACCAGGCCAAAATCATCGGCAATTTCGCCCACAATGACTTCAGGCTGTTTGTCGCCGGCGCCAATCCCGAAAGTTTTGGCAATGGCGGCCTGTCGGTGCTGGCGCTTTAGCGCGTGTTCACAGTAACCGGCGGGACCGCGTTTGCCGGGGCGCATTACGGCGTTTCCGCTCGCTTGCGCGGATCATGCCCGCAAGGAGGAGCGACAAAGCCGGACACCCGACCAGGCGCGCCAGCGGCGACGTGGCGCGGCCACCCTTTGGGCGAAACGCGGCGAAGGCATTGAAATCAGGTGTCACGCAGTTCCCTGGCGAAATACAAGCGGTCAACCGAGGTTTCCAGGGTCATGCCAAGAGCCGGCGCAGGATGAGCGCAGTCAGCGCAACGATCGCCAGCCCCCAGCCGGCCAGCGCATAGTCCGAACGCAGCCACGGCTCGCGCGGTGATCGCGGATCGCGCAGTTCGTCGGGAAACCCGCGCGACGGCACCGGGATGATCTTCCGCTCGCCGGGATTCTTCGGCACGCGCGCGTGGTACTCGACGCTGGTCTCCACCGGCCAGTCGCCCCAGGCCCGGCTGGATGGGAACTGCGGCACGCGGACGAGCAGGATTTCCTCGATGTCCTCGCCCAGCACGCGCTCGAATTCGTTCGGATGCCGGCCGGCCTGGCCGCTCGCCAGGCGCAGCAGGTCGGCGCCCATTTCCTCGAAGGCCGCCGCCGGGTACAGGATGGTCCGGTCCGCGGTCAGGTAGTTGAAGGTCGCCGCGCCCCTGGTCAGGCTGCGCTCCCTGAGCGCGACCAGCGGCAGGGCGATGATACCCCGCAGCCAGCTTTCGGGCCCGCGCGCCGGCACCCGCCAGCCGAGCGCGCGCGCGGCCGTCACGCTGATGCCGGCGCAGTTCGCAAGCGCATGCCGGTAGGCGAACTGGTGCCGGTAGAACTGGTTGTACACCCGGCCCAGCGCCGACTGCAATCGGGCAGCCGCCCGCACGTCGCCGAGCGTCGCGACCAGCAGGTACGAGGGACGGTACCAGGCCTGGCCGCTGTTGAGGTCGCCGAGATAGTGGTCGAGCGGCGCCGGGGCGGCGATGATGCCCTTCTCGCTCTCGGCATCGAGCGTGTAGAAATTGTTGACCAGCCATTCGTCGATGCCGCCCTGGGCGCCGATGCGGCCGGTCATCAGCGCGAAGTGGCCGCCGTGCGCCTCGTCGTCGTCGCCCTGGGCGCCGTTCAGCATCAGGCCGATCACCGCTTGCCCGGCGCGCGGCCCGCTGTTTCCCGGGCGCCGCCAGACCGGCTCGACGGCAAACGGGCCGCGCGCCCCGCCCTGCGGCTGCGCCCGCAGCCAGGCGCGCAGGGCTGCCGGATCAGCGGCCAGCGCTCACCAGGCGTATTCGAGGCGGCAGGGGCGGGGGGGAGGAACGCGCCCAGTCCCGCCGCGAGCACGGTGCGTCGTCCCATCGGGGTTTGGTGCATGGTCAGCCTCCCGCGCTCCGTGCGGCAGGGGCCGCATCGCGGAGTTCGTAATAAGCGCATTCGGCCATAAAGAAGAGCGAGGTGAAGAGGCGTTTCCAATCGAAGTGGCAGAGCGCGCGCCGGATGGCGGGACGGGCCTGACGCCGGACGGCCTCGTCCCCGCTCAGAGCCACGATCCAGGCGGCAAACAGTGGATCGCGCATCTGTTCGGTCTCGCGCACGCGGCGCGGGGAAAGGGCCAGCCAGACGGGTTTTTGCCGGTTGCCGAGTTGCACGGCCTCCTCGATACTGGCTTGGGGCGACTAATGGCTGTTGAGCGGCCGCCAGTCGGCGGTGTAGTTGTCGGCTTGGGAGTTGTCGTAGGAGCCGGCGAGCTCGATATAAGGAAGCACGCGACGGGCGTTGGCCGATAGGCCTTGCTGGAAGCCGGCGCGAAGCTCGGGGTCGTCCTCGAGCTCAAGAAGAGCCCGGAGGCCAGCCTGAGAGCTGGCCGAGGTCCAAATGGCTGGACTTGCCGGGAAGCGCGCGGGCGTACCAGGTGGAACGTAGGGGACACCGGCGGAGATGACATCGAGGCGGGAACGGGCCGAGTCGCTGGCGCGCTCCCGGAGCAG
>JAFLDQ010000189.1 GCA_017302355.1 Dechloromonas sp. | reverse complement strand
CCCGCTTCAGGAAAAAGCCTTCAAGCTGCTCGGGGTCAACCTGCCGCGTACCCAGTAACACCTCCGCAGAAAACCAGCAACCTCATGAAAAGCAACGGATTCTTCAAGCCATTGGGTCAAAGTTCGGGTTAGTGGAGTGCGCGGGCGCCTGTGTCCGGTGGCGGCCACCGGCCCTGACCAGCCGGTCGCAGACCGCTGCCGGCGCTGCCGTCCGGGCCGGTCAGGCCCAGATACGGGTCGTCCCAACAGCGAGCAGGCTGAGCCAAGTCGCGCCCAGCGCCGCAGGACCAGCTATCCGCTCCGCAGGCTCGCCGCGGTTCTACCCCGCTGATGAGCGCCTGCAAGGAAGGGCGGCTCGACATCGTCGACGAACTCCTGGCTCTAGGCGTGGATATCGCGGTGACCAATGCCGACGGCTGCAACGCGCTTTGGCTGGCTTGTTACCATGGCCGCCACGATCATCGAACATCTGATCGCTGCCGGGCATCGACATCGACTTGCAGGACCGCAATGGCGTCACCTGCCTGATCTACGTTTCGTCTAACAGCAAGCCCAATTTGATGAGCCTGCTGCCGGAGAAGGCTGCCAATGACGGACTGAAAGATTTCGACGAGTTCTGGGCGCTCGATCTGCCGGCTTCCATCGACTGCCCGAGGCTGTTACGGAAGGCGGCCTGAGGCAGTGCGTGCACATCACTGGGTTATACTCCGGGCATTGTTTCCTTTTCTGTGTCCGATTCATGGCCATCCTGCGCTGCAACAAATGCGGGCTACTCGCCGAGCAAGGCGACGGCCTCGCCGGACAGAGTATTGCCTGTCCCAAATGTGCCGATCCGGCCAAGATCTATCCCACGCTGTTCTTCATCGAGAAGCTGCTCGACAAATACTTCGACGCCCAGCGTGAACTGATCCGCCTTAAATCGGCCCCGACATCGACGGCCGGGCAGACCGTGCCGCAGCCGGCAACCTCCTCCGCACCTCTGGCTGCTCTCGACCTTGGCAATACCGATCAACTGGCAACGGAAATCCAGCACGGTCCGATCTACGACTGGTTTCACAAGCGCCAGATCAAGGTTCAGGCGGATCTGCGCGGCGTAGATACCAGCGGCTTCTTCGACGAAGCGGCCGAGGTCATCGGCAGCAATCTCACACTCTTCAAGGAAGTGCTCGACCGCATCCGCTGGTCGCAACAGAAGGAATACAACGGCACCACCGTCCACCTTGAAAAGAAGACGCCGGACGAAGCCAAGGCGCTCCTCGGCTTCTGCCAGCAGTTGTACGACTTTTCCTTCGTCGCCAAATGCTTTCACAACAAGCAGGAAAACAATATCCGCTTGATCCTGCAAAGCGCTCCGGCGGTCCGCCAGTTTTTCAGCGGCGAATGGCTGGAATGGCATGCCCTGATGAGCAGCTTGCGCTATGCCAAGGAGCGCGGCCGCCGCATTTCCTGCGCCCGTGGCCTCGAGATCGTGCTGGCCAATGGCGATCTGTACGAACTCGATGTCTTCATGCTGGTCGACGGCGCGACGCCGATCTGCATTGAATGCAAGAGCGGCGAATTTCGCCAGAGCATCGATCGTGATCTGGCCCTGAAAAAGCGGCTGGGGCTGGCCGGCAAACAGTTCGTGATGTGCATTGCCGGCCTGGAAGGGGACAAGGCGCGGGCCTATACCGCCATGTACGACATCAGCTTCGTCAACGAACAGGGACTTGCTGAACATCTCTCCCGCCTGTTCTGAGTGGTGGCGGTCATTTTTGGACTTGGCGGGTTCAAACCCAGATGCGCGTCGCCCCGACCGTCAGCAGGCCGAGCCAGGTCGCGGTCAGCGAACCCGCCAGGTGCAGCGACGCCAGACCGATCGCCCAGGCCGGCTGGCCGGCGAGCAGGCGCTCTACGACCTCGGCCGAGAAGGTGGAGAAGGTCGTCAGCCCGCCGAGGAAGCCGGTGATGGCGAACAGTTTCCAGGCCAGCGGGAAATGCGTGTGGATGTGGAACACGCCGACCGCCACGCCGACCAGATAGCCGCCGATGACGTTGGCGGCCAGCGTGCCGAGCGGCGCCGCGACGAACAGCGGGTTGAGCGCCAGGCCGAGCAGCCAGCGCGCCCAAGCGCCGAGAGCGGCGCCGCTGCCGACGGCGAGGAAATTGAGTGCGGTGAGGTTGTGGATGACGGACATCGCGGGCAATTGTAGCGGTTTGCCCGCTTCCGCCGGTTAAAATGGCGCGATCGAAAACCGAGGTCCACCGTGAGCAGTCCCAGCCAACCCGCCAACGCCCCGGCGCCCGCCGCCAATTTCATCAGGAACATTGTCGAGGCCGACCTCGCCGCCGGCAAGCACGCGCAGCGCCACTGGGCCGGTCACCCCGGCAGCGCGACCGACCACGCCGCCGGGCCGCTCGATCCGGCCAAGATCCGCACCCGCTTTCCGCCCGAGCCGAACGGCTACCTGCATTTCGGCCACGCCAAGTCGATCCTCCTCAACTTCGGCCTCGCCGAAGCCTTCGCCGGCCGCTGCCACCTGCGCTTCGACGACACCAACCCGGAGAAGGAAGAACAGGAATACGTCGACTCGATCATCGACGCGGTGCATTGGCTCGGCTGCTCGTGGGAAAAGGGTGGCGAAAGCAACCTCTACTACGCCTCCAATTATTTCGACTGGATGGCGCAGTTTGCCGAATACCTGATTTCGGCTGGCCACGCCTATGTCGACAGCCAGTCGGCCGAGGAAATGCGCGCCAGTCGCGGCACGCTGACTCAGCCGGGCAAGGATTCGCCTTTCCGCGGCCGCAACGTCGACGAGAACATGGATCTCTTCAAGCGCATGCAGGCCGGCGAATTCGCCGACGGCGCCCACGTCCTGCGGGCCAGGATCGACATGGGCGCGCCCAACATCAACCTGCGCGACCCGGCGATCTACCGCATCCGCCACGCCACCCACCACAACACCGGCGACAAGTGGTGCGTGTACCCGATGTACACCTTCGCGCACCCGATCGAGGACGCGCTGGAGAACATCACGCACTCGATCTGCACGCTCGAATTCGAGGACCAGCGCCCGTTCTACGACTGGCTGCTCGAACGCCTGGCCGAAGGCGGCCTGTTGCAGCGGCCGCTGCCGCAGCAGATCGAATTCTCGCGCCTCAACCTGACCTACATCGTCCTTTCCAAACGCAAGCTAATCCAGCTGGTGCAGGAAAAATACGTCGACGGCTGGGACGATCCGCGCATGCCGACGCTGGTCGGCGCCCGCCGGCGCGGCTACTCGCCGGAAGGTTTCGGGCTGTTCGCCGAGCGCATCGGCGTCTCGAAAAACGATTCGCTGATCGACTACGTGCTGTTCGAGGACGCCATGCGCGAGGTCATGAACGAATCCGACCAGCGCCGCATCGCCGTCCTCGACCCGCTCAGGCTGATCATCGACAACTACCCCGAGGGCCAGGTCGAGGAATGCTTCGCGCCGAACCATCCGCTGCACCCGGAGCTCGGTCAGCGCGCCATGCCCTTCAGCCGCGAACTGTGGATCGAGGGCGAGGATTTCATGGAAGTCCCGAGCACGGGCTACCGCCGGTTGTTCCCCGGCAACAAGGCGCGATTGCGTTACGGCTACGTGGTCGAATGCACCGGCTGCGACAAGGACGAAAAAGGCAAGGTCGTCGCGGTCCACTGCAATTATCTGCCCGAAACCAGGTCCGGCACGCCGGGCGCCGACAGCGTCAAGGTCAAGGGCAACCTGCACTGGGTTTCCGCCGCCCACGCCTGCGCCGCCGAAATCCGCCTCTACGACCGCCTGTTCAATGTTCCCGCGCCCGGCGCCCGGCGCGAGGGCGATGCCCCCGAACTGGAGCGCAATTTCCTCGACGACCTCAATCCGGAGTCGAAGCAGACCATCGTCGCCCAGGTCGAACCCTGCCTGCGCGATGCGCAGCCGGAAGAGCGTTTCCAGTTCGAGCGCCACGGCTACTTCGCCGTTGACCGCGTCGATTCCCGCGACGGCGCGCCGGTGTTCAACCGGGCGGTGACGCTGAGGGATTCGTGGGGTGCTGCCGGGTGATGAACGCGGCGACTGCGCCCGAAATCCTGGCCTTCTGGTTCGGCTGCCCCGGCGAACCGGGTTACGGCCATCCACGCGCCGAGTGGTTTCGCAAGAACGAGGGTTTCGATGCGGAAATCCGCTCGCGTTTCCTGCCGGTTGTCGAGGCTGCGTTGGCCGGCCGACTGGCGGGGTGGGCGGACGAAGCCCAGCGCCTGCTCGCCCTGCTGATCGTACTCGATCAGTTCCCGCGCAATCTCTTTCGCGGTGACGCCCGGGCGTTTGCCGGCGATGCGCAGGCGCTGCAACTGGCCGCGACGGCGGTTGGCAAGGGCTGGGACCGACCGCTCCTCGCCGTCGAAAGAGTTTTCGTCTATCTGCCTTTTGAGCACAGCGAAGTGCTGGCCGACCAGGAGCGCTCGGTCGCGCTGTTCACCGCGTTGGCTGCCGAACATCCAGGGTACGACGGCTTTCTCGATTACGCCCGCCGCCACCACGAAGTCGTCGCCCGTTTCGCTCGCTTCCCGCATCGCAATGCGGCGCTGGGTCGTCTGTCTACTCCAGAAGAGATGAATTATCTCGCTCAGCCGGGTTCGGGCTTCTAGCCCAATAGCGCCCAGAGCGTCATCACCTATCGATTCACCATGACTACCATCTCCTCCACGGCTATTCTGGACAGCTTGGCTAACTACCTTTCCCGATCACTCAAATCTGGAAGCCTGAGTCTCGACCGATCACAAACCGATGGCCGCCTTAACTCGCAAAAGAATGAGCGACAGATCAGTGATGCGTTGCGGCTCTATGCATTGGCAAACGAACAGTTCCAGTTGGCACGATATTCGATTTGCATTGCACCGCCTCGATTCTGGTACGACTTTCTGGTTTCTGGGCCAGAAGTATTCTTGCCGGTAAACGTGAAGGTTTCCTCCTTGGAAGGCAACGACAACTTGGCAAGCAAAGAGGGGGGTCTTCTACGCGCTAACTGGTGTCGATCCCAAAATGGCGAAAATTAACGATTGGGACCGATATTGCGAAGCCATTGGCCGACATTTGGCCGAAAACCCGGATGCCGATTATTACTTTCTGGTCGTCAACAAATCCCAGCCGGGTGATGTCTTCTGGACCAGCCTTAAGCGCCTTCCGGCCTTGACGCCGAATGGCAATAACCCACCCTTCCAATGTAACTGGTCGAAGAACCGAATCCGCACCGAACGAAGCCATAGCGAGGCTCAATCCTATATTCTTGGCGTCTTGCGACAAACTTTCGTGTTGCGAGCGAAGGCACTGGAGAGTTTCGACCATCACATTCCGCTGCGTGTTGCTTCATGAGCCAGAAAGACGTAACTAGACTCGGTCAGGTGTTCACGCCGCCCAAGGTCGTGGAGTTCATGCTCGCCCTGTGCGGCAACCGCGGGCGGGCGCTCGAGCCGTCGGCCGGCGACGGCGTCTTCTTCGAATTGCTCAAGGAGCGGCATCGCGATTGCGTCGGCATCGAGATCGACCCTCGCGTCGCGCCGCCCGGCGCCGAGATCCGCGATTTTTTCGACTACCCGTTGACCGAGCAGTTCGAGACGATCGTCGGCAACCCGCCCTACGTGCGTTTTCAGGATGTCGCGGTCGACACCCGGAAACGCCTGAAATCCGGGCTTTTCGATGCGCGCAGCAACCTCTTCCTGTTCTTCATCGAGAAGTGCGTGCGCCACCTGAAGCCCGGCGGCGAGCTGGTCTTCATCGTGCCGCGCGAGTTCATCAAGCTGACCGCGGCCCGGAAGCTCAACGCCTGGCTGTACGAGCAGGGCAGCATCACCCATTTCTACGAAACCGGCGACACCCGCATCTTCGGCGAGCACACGCCGAACTGCGCCATCTTCCGTTTCGAGAAGGGGCGGATGGACCGTCACATGGCCGACGGCCGGCGCTTCACCGAGGTCGATGGCCAGCTGATGTTCCTGCGCGACGACTACGGCGTGCGCTTCGCCGACGTGTTCACGGTCAAGGTCGGCGCGGTGTCGGGGGCGGACAGCATCTTCACGCATCCCAAGGGCAACATGGAATTCGTCTGCTCGAAGACCGTGGATACCGGGGAGA
>JAFLDQ010000188.1 GCA_017302355.1 Dechloromonas sp. | reverse complement strand
ATCAGCACCTTGCAGTTCCTGCGGAAATCGCGCAGCACGTGGACGTTCTCGGCGTTGCACAAGCCCCCCTCGATGATGCCGACATCGCAGTCCGCGCTGACTTCCTTGATGTCGGTCAGCGGCGAACGGTCGAATTCGACGTGATCGAGCAGCGTGAACAGGCGCTCGTCGATGTCGAGAAACGACATGTGGCAGCCGAAACAGCCGGCCAGCGAAGTCGTCGCGACCTTGAACCTTTTCCTGGAAGCCGTCATGGCAGCGACCCTCCCGCGGCCTCGACCATCTCGCCAATCGGCTTCCTGTCGTAGGTGCGGTCACCGATCGGCACGGCGAAGCCCCGGCGCTTTCTGAGAATCACCCCCACCGGGCAGACCTGCGCCGCCTTGTCGGCCGCCGTGAAATTGGTATCGCCCAACTGACCGGATCGGGCATTGACGATCAGGTGCGTGTTGATGCCGCGCCCGGAAAGGGCGAAGACGTTCTTGCCATCGACGTCGCGGCTGGCGCGCACGCACAGCGAACAGAGGATGCAGCGGTTGAAATCGAGCAGAAAGTCGGGATGCGAGGCGTCGACCGCGCGGTTCGGGAAAAAGTGGTCGTAATGCGGGCTCATCATGCCGAGGTGGTAAGCCGTCGCCTGCAACTGGCAGTTGCCGCTCATCTCGCACGAGGGACAGAAATGGTTGCCTTCGACGAACAGCATCTGGGTCAGCGCGCGGCGTTCGCCGTTGATTTCCCCGGTATCGCTTTCGACGACCATGCCGGCCATCGCCCGCATCGTGCACGATGCCGTATGCCGGCCATTAACCTTGACCGTGCACAGCTTGCACGAGCCATGCGGCTTGAAATCCGGGTGGTAGCACAGGTGCGGGATGAAAATCCCGGCCGCGCTCGCCGCCTGGAGGATGGTCTGCCCTTCGGCGAAGGGGATGACCCGGCCGTCGATCGTGAACGTCTGGCTCATGCGCCCTCCCCGGAACCCTCGGTGACGATGTGCGCCGCCGCATCGTCGCGGCCGGTCATCTGCCGCGCCGGGGCGAGGGCGCGGTCGAGATCGAAGGCCGGCGAGAAGTCGTCGTGCTCCATGCGCCGGTCGTAGGCCGGCCGGAACCTGGCGATCGTGTCGAGCACCGGATTGCACGCGGTGTGCCCCAGGCCGCAGTGACTCATCGACTGCAGCAACTGGTTGAGCTTCCCGATTTCGGCGAAGTCATACGGCGAGCCGTGACCGTTGTGCAGCTTGTCCATCAGGTTCCTGAGCAGCGAGGTGCCGACCCGGCACGGCGTGCAGAAGCCGCAGCTCTCGTGCTGGAAGAAATGCACGTAGATGCGCGCCACCTCGAACATGTCGCGACTGTTGTCGAAGATGGTGAACGCCCCGGCGGTCGGGATATCCTCGAAACCGATGACGCGGTCGAACTCGGCCGGCGCAATGCAGATGCCGGAAGGTCCGCTGACCTGCACGGCCTGCGTGTCGCGGGCGCCGCAATCTTCGAGAACCTGGCGCACGCTGACGCCGAACGGGTATTCGTAGATGCCGGGCCGCTCGCAGTCGCCGGAAACCGAGAGTATCTTGGTCCCGGCCGATTGCCGGGTGCCGATCCCGGCGTACCAGTCGCCGCCGTTCAACGCGATCAACGCGGCGGCGGCAAAGGTCTCGACGTTGTTGACGATGGTTGGCTGATCGAGATAGCCGTTGGTCACCGGGAACGGGGGACGGTTGCGCGGGGTGCCGCGCTTGCCTTCGAGCGACTCGATCAGCGCCGACTCCTCGCCGCAGACATAGGCGCCGGCGCCGACATGGATCTCGATGTCGAAATCGGCCACCAGGATCCCAAGTATGTCGTTGCCGAGGAGCTTCTCGCGGCGGCGATGCGCCAGCACGGCATTGAGATGGTCGAGCAGGTAGCGGTACTCGCCGCGCAGATAGAGGAAGCCGCGCCGGGCGCCGACCGCATAGGCGGCCACGGTCATCCCCTCGAAGACCAGATCGGGGTATCTGGAGAGCAGCACGCGGTCCTTGAAGGTTCCCGGTTCGCCCTCGTCGGCATTGCAGACGACGACCCGCTGTTGCCCCGCCTTCAACTGCGCGTTGCGGCAGGCATCCCACTTCAGCGCGGTGGTGAAGCCGGCCCCGCCGCGCCCGCGCAGGTTGGCCCGCCGGATCTCGTCGAGCATCGCGATCGGGCCACTCAACCCGGCCGGCAACCCCTCGCGCCACGAGCGCATGTTGGATGCCGTCTGTTCCTCGCCCGGCGCCCGCGCCGCGGCCGCCTTCAGGGCATCTCCCGGCTTCAGGTCGCTCGCGAGCAGGATGCCGGCGCGCCGGATGTTGTCGTCGATCCTGAAATACGCGGGCGGCCACTCGGCGAGCGGCGCCTTGTTGCGGATCAGTTCGGCGATCTCGTCGATCCGTGTTGCGGTCAACCCCGCCACGGCGTAATTATTGACCAGCAGCGCCGGACCCTGATCGCACATGCCGGTGCACGCCGTCTGGCCGACGCTGACCAGACCGTCTTCCGAGACCTTTCCGCGTTCGATCCACAGATTGTTGCACAGGCGGTCCATGAGCGCCTTGCTGCCCAGCATGCGGTCGGTGACGTTGTCCGAGAACAGGACGCGGTACTTGCCGCGCGGCCGCGTGTAGAAGAACGAGTAGAAGCCGGCAACCCCCTCGATCTTGGTGCGCGGCACACCGAGGGTCGTCTGCATGCGGTCTATCGCTTCCGGCGGGATCCAGTCGCACGCCTCCTGCACCTCGCGCAGGATCTGCACGATGCAGGTGGGGTCGCGCCGGTAACGCGCAACGACGCGGTCCACGATTCCGGCGACCGCCCCCGCATGCAATTCGTTCAGTGGCACGACGACCTCCCCAAACGTTTCCTCGCTGCGTCAAGCATAGTACCGGCGCGACACCGGTCATTGCGCCAGATCAAGCGAGCGCCAGGTTCCCCGGCCGGCGGCGACAAGCTTCGTGCAGCCGGTCACGGTTCCCGCCACCCCGGCGCCGGCAGCCAACGGGACAGCGGGATCGCAACCCCGGCGCAAGCGGCGCAGGCGGGCGAGGTTGTTTGCTGCAATGCAGCATACTATACTGAACAGGATTTGCAATGAATCCCGAGGAGCGCGGCAATGGCTGAAGACAACGAGAAACGACACGTCGTCAACAAGACGTATGAGGAGATCCGCATCGGCGACTGCGCCAGCCTGTCGCGCACGCTGATGCCCGAGGATGTCAGGCTGTTCGCCGTCCTCTCCGGCGACGGCAACCGCGCCGCCGGCCGCGAGTATACGCAGAGCGGCATGTTCCGCGAGGTCATGGCGCACGGCATGTGGAGCGGCTCGCTGATCGCCACGGTGCTCGGCACGCAGTTTCCCGGCCCCGGCACGATCCTGATCGACGAGACCCTGCATTTCGCGCGGCCGGTGACGATCGGCGACACCATCACCATCACGGTGACCGCCAAGCAGAAATTCGATCACAACAAGCATGTGATCCTCGACTGCGTCGGCACCAACCAGGAAAACCTCCAGGTCGTGCGCGGGACGGCCGAGGTTCTGGCGCCGCTGGAGAAGATCTCGCGCATCGAAGAGGTCCATCACCCGCTGGTCAGCGTGGACGACAGGCACGAGCGCTTCGAGCGGATGCTGTCGCTGGCCCGCGGCCTGGAGCCGGTGGAGATGGCGGTGGCCCACCCGTGCGACCGGGAATCGCTGAAGGGGCCGATCATCGCCTTCCACGAAGGCATCATCGAACCGATCCTGGTCGGTCCGGAAGCCAAGATCCGTTCGCTGGCCGAGGAATTCGGCATCGACCTCAACGGGGTGCGGATTGTCAATGCCCGGCACAGCCATGACGCGGCGGCGATGGCCGTTTCGCTGGTCCGCACCGGCGACGCCGAGGCGCTGATGAAAGGCAGCCTGCACACCGACGAACTGATGGCCGAGGTCGTCTCGCGCGCCAGCGGCCTGCGCACCGAGCGCCGCATCAGCCACGTCTTCGTGATGAACGTGCCGACCTACCAGGGTCCGCTGCTGATCACCGACGCCGCGATCAACATCGCGCCGACGCTCGAGGACAAGGTCGACATCATCCAGAACGCCATCGAACTCGCCCACATCATCGGCATACCCGAGCCGAAGGTGGCCATCCTTTCGGCGGTCGAGACCATCAACCCGAAAATCCAGTCGACGCTCGACGCCGCCGCGCTGTGCAAGATGGCCGACCGCGGGCAGATCACCGGCGGTATCCTCGACGGCCCGCTCGCCTTCGACAACGCGGTGTCGATCGTCGCCGCCAAGACCAAGGGGATCAAGTCGGCGGTCGCCGGCCATGCCGAGATCCTCGTCGTCCCCGATCTCGAGTCGGGCAACATGGTCGCCAAGCAGCTCGAATACCTGGCCAACGCGCTGACCGCCGGGATCGTCCTCGGCGCGCGGGTGCCGATCGTCCTGACCAGCCGCGCCGACAGCGCCGAGACGCGAACCGCCTCGTGCGTGATCGCCGCGCTCGTCGCCCATTCCAACCGCAACCGGGCGGCCGCATAAGTGGCGCGCGGCATCCTGACCATCAACGCCGGCTCGTCGTCGATCAAGTTCGCGCTGTTCGAACTCGACGGCGGCCTGACCGCCCAACCGGTCGTTTCCGGCCAGATCGACGGGATCGGCGCCGAAGCGAGGCTGATTGCCAGGAGCCCAGCCGGCAAGCAGGAGATTCCGCTCGACCTCGAAGGCGAGCAGGAGGCGCAGCACCAGGCGAGCCTGAATTTCCTGCTGCACTGGCTGCGCGCCCATCACGCCGGCTGGGCGCTCGCCGCGGTCGGGCACCGCGTCGTTCATGGCGGCGAGCTTTTTTCGGCCCCGATGGTGGTCGACCGCGACAACCTGCGGCAGCTCGAGCAATTCATCCCGCTGGCGCCGCTGCATCAGCCGCACAACCTCAACGGCATCCGGGCGATCGCCACGGTGGCGCCGGACGTCCGCCAGGTCGCCTGCTTCGACACCGCCTTTCACCGCAGCAACCCGCCGGTCGCCCAGGCCTTCGCGATTCCCCGGGCGCTGACGGCCGAAGGCATCAAGCGCTACGGTTTCCACGGGCTGTCTTACGAGTTCATCGCCCGCGTCCTGCCCGAACACACGGCGCGCGCCGACGGTCGCGTCATCGTCGCCCATCTCGGCAACGGTTCCTCGCTGTGCGGCATGACCGGGCGCCGGAGCATCGCCTCGACGATGGGCTTCACCGCCATCGACGGCCTGATGATGGGCACGCGCAGCGGCGCCATCGATCCCGGCGTGCTGCTCTACCTGATGGACAACAAGGGCATGGGATCGGCCGGGTTGACCCACCTGCTCTACAAGGAATCCGGCCTGCTCGGCGTCTCCGGCATCAGCCAGGACATGCGCACGCTGCTGGCCTGCGGCGAACCCGCGGCCGAGGAAGCCATCGACCTCTACTGCTACCGTCTCGTCCGCGAACTCGGGTCGCTGGCCGCGGCAATCGGCGGGCTCGACGTTCTCGTATTCACCGGCGGCATCGGCGAGCACGCCGCCGAGGTGCGCCGTCGTGTCTGCACCCGGCTCGGCTGGCTCGGCGGCGAACTCGACGAAGCCGCCAATACCGCGGATCGTCCGCGCATCTCCGCCGCGGGCAGCCAGATCGAGATGTGGGTCATCCCGACCAACGAAGAGTGGATGATCGCGCATCACACGCAGGTTCTGCTCGACATCTGAACAACTTTCCTCTTGCCGAGCCCCGGCGCCGCAAAGTCAAAGAGGTCAGCGACATTTGGTTTGAAAAGATGATTGAACGAAGAATCGAAATGTCTCTGACCCCTTTCACGAAGCCGATCGACATCGTTGTTGAGGTGCTCGACGGCCTGATCGACTGAAATCGGCCGCATTTTTTGTGGGCCGCCGTTTTTTCGGTATGCGAAAGCCTGTTTAATTGCGCCGCCCGATAGATCCCGGTACTACCCACAGAATCCCGGATTTATCTCGCTTCTGCCCTACTGAATATCTCGGTTCTCTTAACCCGAACTTTGACCGACTGAACTAGCCGAGTCCTTGAGCAGAGGGGGTTTCGGCTATTTTTTGGGCGGAAATGTACCCATGTATTATGGCCTATTTTGCTTTAATTTCGTGTGTAGTTGTGGCAATCT
>JAFLDQ010000187.1 GCA_017302355.1 Dechloromonas sp. | reverse complement strand
AATTCACCGAGCGCCCTCTTCCGGTTGCCGGACGGAAACAGGCGGGTGTCAGTATTGCAAGGATGCGCACGGGCTCAAGGCCGAAACGTGAGCGGCGCGGGGAGACAGGGCGGCAGCCCGTTGCGAAAAACTCGCGGGACTTCCGTGAGAGGATTTCAGATAAAGATCTTGGGCAGCCATGCCGGAGCCTGGTTCACCCGCGGTATTCGCCGATTTGAACAGCCGTCGCGCGACGAAGAGTGCGGCGGCCGTCGGAACGAGGCCAAGCTCCCGGCGGACAAGCAGCTTCTCGCCCAGTCCGCGACCGTCGGCAGGGACCGACGTCATCGCCATGAGGGCTTTCGCCAGCGATCGGGAGTTGTGACGCATCTCGTCGGTGCCTTTTGTCTGGTCAGCGGAAACAGGAGTCGCCTTGCGCGGATTGCGGCGAGGCCGGCAACCCACCGCCGCCGGTTGCAGACCACGCGATGGCAACTCCCGACATGGCTTCAAGGCTACCGCGATGGCGACCGGGATGACCGTGAGAAAATTCACACTCGCCGGCAGATCGTCCGGCGGGCATGTCGACGCGAGGGAATGCGGCGGCGCGGGCCAAGGCGCGCGACGACCGGGCGGCCTCGCTTCCTTTCTCCCGGCGTGCGTTTGTTTGATGATGGTCAATCTGCCGGTACACTTGCGCGTTCATAATTTGCGCCTGATTTCTTTCGGTTTTTTCCCCCTGATGCTCGAAGCTGACAATCTGGAATGCGTGCGCGGCGAGCGCCGCCTGTTCGCGGGCCTCGGCTTCAGGCTGGAAGCCGGAGAACTGCTCCATCTGCAGGGCCGCAACGGCTCGGGCAAGACCAGCCTGCTGCGCATGCTGATCGGCCTGCTGCCGCCGGAAAGCGGCGAAATCCGCTGGCGTGGCGCGTCGATCAAGCCCGACGATTTCCGTGCCGACCTCTGCTATCTGGGCCACCTGAACGCCATCAAGGAAGAACTCACCCCGCTGGAGAATCTGCTCGCCGCCGCCCGCCTGGCCGGCGAGGAATTGTCCGAGGACGACGCCCTCGACGCGCTGGAGCAGGTCGGCCTCGCCGGGCGCGAGGATCTCGCCTGCAAATACCTGTCGCAGGGGCAAAAACGGCGTTCCGCGCTGGCCCGCCTGGTCAACGAGAAGCGCCCGCTGTGGATACTCGATGAACCCTTCGTCGCCCTCGACACGCTTGCGGTCGACTGGCTGGCGGGCATCATTTCCGCCCACCTGCAGCGCGGCGGCCTGGCGGTGATGACGACGCACCAGGCGGTCAACATTCCCGCCGGCACGGTGCGCGAGCTGCGGCTCGGTTGATGGAAGGCTGCTGATGTTCGGGATCATCATGGCGGTGATCGGCCGCGACCTCAAACTGGCGATGCGCCGGCAGGCCGACATCGTTTCGGCGCTGTTCTTCTTCATCATCGTCGTCAGCCTGTTCCCGCTCGGCATCGGCCCGGAACCGGACCTGCTGCGCAAGCTGGCCCCCGGCGTGCTGTGGGTCGCCGCCCTGCTCGCCACCATGCTCTCCCTGCCGCGCCTGTTCGCCGATGACCATCGCGACGGCACGCTCGAACAACTGGCGCTCGCGCCGCACCCGCTCGGGCTGGTCGTCACCGGCAAAGTGATCGCTCACTGGCTGGTTTCCGGCCTGCCGCTGGCGCTGATCGCGCCGGTGCTCGGCGTGCAGTTCGACCTGTCGGCCGACGCCCTGGTCGTGCTCACCGCAGCCATCCTGATCGGCACCCCGGCGCTGTCGGGCATCGGCGCGATCGGCGCGGCGCTGACGCTCGGCCTGCGCGGCGGCGGCGTGCTGCTCTCGCTGCTGGTGCTGCCCCTGTATATCCCGGTGTTAATATTCGGCGCTGGCGCAGTGGATGCAACGGTGACCGGGCTCGGGGGGGAAGGTCATCTGTCGCTGCTGGCCGCCCTGACTCTTGCTTCTGTCGGCTTCGCCCCGTGGGCGAGCGCCGCCGCCTTGAAAATCGCCCTCGAATGACCGACCGCTTCAATCTCTACCGCTTCGCCTCGCCGGCCGCCTTCTACCCGCTGGCCGGCGCGATGATCCCCTGGTTCGCCGCCGTCGCGGTGGTCTTCGGGCTGGCCGGCCTGTGGCTCGGCATGCTCGTCGCGCCGACCGACTTCCAGCAGGGCGAGGGCTACCGGATCATCTTCATCCACGTGCCGGCCTCGTGGATGAGCATGTTCATCTATCTGGTGATGGCCTTCTGGGCGGCCATCGGGCTCGCCTTCAACACCCGCCTGTCGGGCATGATGGCGCAGGCGCTGGCGCCGACCGGGGCGCTGATGGCCTTCCTCTCGCTATGGACCGGCGCCCTGTGGGGCAAGCCGATGTGGGGCACGTGGTGGGTGTGGGACGCCCGCCTGACCTCGGAGCTGATCCTGCTCTTTCTCTACATCGGCTACATGGCGCTGACCGCGGCCATCGACGACCCGCGCCGCGCCGACCGGGCCGGCGGCCTGCTGCTGCTGGTCGGCGTGGTCAACATCCCGATCATCTACTTTTCCGTGAAGTGGTGGAACACGCTGCACCAGGGCTCCAGCGTCAACCTGACCAAGTCGGCGATGGCCGAGACCATGCTGTGGGGCATGCTGCTGATGGCGATGTGTTTCTGGATGTATTCGATCGCCGTCGCCTTCATGCGCGTGCGCACCATCATGCTCGAACGCGAGCGCCACACCGACTGGGTCAAGGCCGAATTGGCCAACATCGGGGCCGGGGACGAGAGATGATCCACTGGAACAGCTTTTCCGACTTTCTCGCCATGGGCGGCTATGGACTCTACGTCTGGGGCTCGTTCGGCGTTACGGCGCTGATCATGGCGATTGAACCGATCATGGTCGCGCGCAATCGAAAGATCACCGTCGCCCGCCTGAAGCGTCAATTGCGCGCCGAATCGCGCGCCGGCAACCGGAACACCGAATGAAATCCCGTCACAAGAAACTCGCGCTGATCGGCTGCGCGTTGGCCGTCGTCGGCATCATCGCCGCCCTCGTCCTCAATGCGCTGAACAGCAACATCGCCCTCTACATCTCGCCGACCGACGTCGCCGCGGGCAAGGCGCCGCAGGGCAAGGTCTTCCGCATCGGCGGCATGGTCAAGGAAGGCAGCCTGCAACGCCAGGCCGACGGCGTCACCCTGGCGTTCGTCGTGACCGACACCGAGAAGGACATCACCGTCAATTACAAGGGCATCCTCCCCGACCTGTTCAAGGAAGGCAAAGGTGTCGTCGCCCAAGGGAAAATGACCGCGACCGGGACGTTCACCGCCAACGAGGTACTGGCCAAGCACGACGAGAACTACATGCCGCCGGAAGCCGCCAAGGCCGTCGATGATGCCCAGTCGCGGGCGGCCAACAAGCATGTCTCCCCGTCCTCGGCTAGCCAGCCGAAAGCGAGCTACTGAGCATGATTCCCGAACTCGGGCATTTCGCCCTCATCCTCGCCGCGCTGGTGGCGCTGGTGCTCGGCGCCCTGCCGCTGCTCGGCGCCCACCGCAACCGTCTCGCCTGGGTCGCCGTCGCCCGCCCGGCCGCCGCGGCGCTGGCGCTGCTCGTCACCTTCTCCTTCGCCTGCCTGACGCAGGCCTTCGTCGCCAACGATTTCTCGGTGGTCTACGTCGCCCAGCACTCCAACTCGCTGCTCCCCATCCAGTACCGCATCGCCGGCGTCTGGGGCGGCCACGAGGGCTCGCTGCTGCTGTGGATGCTGATGCTGACCTGGTGGGCCTTCGCCGTCGCCCTGCTGTCGCGCCAGCTGCCGGAAGTCATGGTCGCCCGCGTCCTCGGCACGCTCGGGCTGGTCGCCTTCGGTTTCCTGCTCTTCATCCTGTTCACCTCCAGCCCGTTCGAGCGCCTGCTGCCCGGCGCGGCGGAAGGGCGCGACCTCAACCCGCTGCTCCAGGACCCGGGCCTGGTCATCCACCCGCCGCTGCTCTACATGGGCTATGTCGGCTTCTCGGTGGCCTTCGCCTTCGCCATCGCCGCGCTGCTGTCCGGCCAGTTGGACGCCGCCTGGGCGCGCTGGTCGCGGCCATGGACGATGGCCGCCTGGTGCTTCCTGACGCTGGGCATCGCCATGGGTTCGTGGTGGGCCTACTACGAACTGGGCTGGGGCGGCTGGTGGTTCTGGGACCCGGTCGAAAACGCCTCGTTCATGCCCTGGCTGGTCGGCACGGCGCTGATCCACTCGCTGGCGGTCACCGAAAAGCGCGGCAGCTTCAAGAACTGGACGGCGCTGCTGGCGATTTCCGCCTTCTCGCTGTCGCTGCTCGGCACCTTCCTGGTCCGTTCCGGCGTGCTGACCTCGGTGCATGCCTTCGCCACCGACCCGCGCCGTGGCATTTTCATCCTGATCTTCCTGGTCGCCGTCATCGGCACCTCGCTCGCGCTGTTCGCCTGGCGGGCGCCCAAGGTCGGGCTGGGCGGCCGATTCGCGCTGGTCTCGCGTGAAGCGCTGCTGCTGACCAACAACGTGCTGCTGGTCGTCGCCTGCGCCACCGTGCTGCTCGGCACGCTCTACCCGCTGCTGATCGACGCGCTCGGCGTCGGCAAGATTTCGGTCGGCCCGCCGTATTTCAACGCGGTGTTCGTGCCGGTGATGACGCCGATCCTCTTTCTGATGGGCGTCGCCCCCTTCGCCCGCTGGAAGGAAGCGTCGGTGCCTGAGATCGCCCGCGCCGTGCGCTGGGCGCTGGCCCCGGCCGTCGTCGTCGCCATCGCCATCCCGCTGGTTTACGGCGCCTGGTCGGCGTTGACCGCACTCGGCCTGCTGCTGGCAACGTGGATCGTCTGCACGGCCCTGCTCAACTTCGCCGAACGCGTCCAGCACACGCGCGCCGGCCGCTCCTTCCTGGCCGCGGCGTTGCAGCAGCCGCGCAGCTTCTTCGGCATGCACCTCGCCCACATCGGCATCGCCGTCTTCGTCGTCGGCGTCACCATGGTCAGCAGCTTCCAGGAAGAAAAGGACGTCAAGATGGCGCCGGGCGAGTCGGTCGATGTCGCCGGTTACCACTTCACCTTCAAGGGCGTGCGGGCCGTGGACGGCCCCAATTACGCGGCGGCGCGGGGCGAGTTCGATCTCGCGGTCGACGGCCGCGTCGTGCGCACGATGCACCCCGAGAAGCGCAATTACCATTCGTCGGCGATGCCGATGACCGAGGCCGCCATCGACGCCGGCTTCCTGCGCGATGTCTATGTCTCGCTCGGCGAGCCGATCGACCGCAACAAGCCGGAAGGCGAATGGGCGGTGCGCGTTTACTACAAGCCCTTCGTCGACTGGATCTGGGGCGGCTGCGTGCTGATGGCGCTCGGCGGGCTCGCCGCCATGCTCGACCGCCGCTACCGCATCCGGTCCCGCGCCGCGGCGACGGTCGCCACCCCGGCAGGGAGCCAGCAAGCATGAACCGTTACTACTGGATACTCGGCGCCTTCGCCGCCCTCGTCGCCCTGCTCGCCGTCGGTCTCGGCCTCAACCCGCGCGACGTGCCGTCGCCGCTGGTCGGCAAGCCGGCGCCCGCCTTCAACCTGACCGTGCTGGCGACGCCGGACAAGACCCTCGGGCCCAAGGATCTGCAGGGCAAGGTCTGGCTGCTCAACGTCTGGGCCTCGTGGTGCGTCTCCTGCCGCGCCGAGCACCCGATCCTCGTCGACTTCTCGAAGAAGTCCGACGTGCCGCTGATCGGCCTCAACTACAAGGAAGTGCGCGGCGACGGCGGTTTCGACATGAGCAAGATGTCGGCCGAGGAAGAAAAGAAGTTCGCCTTCCAGCGCGCCAACGCCTGGCTCGCCCAGCACGGCGACCCCTACAAGCTGACGGTGATGGACCTCGACGGCCGCGTCGGCATCGATTACGGCGTCTATGGCGTGCCGGAAACCTACGTCATCGACAAGGCCGGCATCATCCGCATGAAGCACACCGGCCCGGTCACGCCCGACATCCTCGGCCAGAAGATCATGCCGCTGCTGGCGGAGCTGAACAAATGAAGGTCTTGCTGGCGCTGGTTTTCGCCCTTTTTTTCGCGTCGACCGCAACCGCCGTCGATAGCGCCACCGAAGCGGCGCTGGCCGCCGACCCGGTCGCCGAGAAGCGCCTCCAGCACCTCTCCGAGGAACTGCGCTGCCTGGTCTGCCAGA